>JADHNH010000009.1 GCA_016779605.1 Nevskia sp.
GCGTGGCGCCCCTCGACGCCGAAGTCCCGATAGAGCAGTCCATCGACCGCGCCGACGAGGCGATGTATGCGGCCAAGGCTGGGGGACGCAACCGCGTCGAGTCATGGGCGCAGCGTGCGGGGATCAAGAACGGCGGGCCAGGATGCGCTCTCGATTCGGCGAAGCGTTGAACTGCCGCCCTACCATGTCGTGAGGCGGTCGATCAGGCGATCGAGTTCGTCTCGCCGGTAGTCCAGCCCGGGAAGCAGAGCCAAGTCATCCAGGACGGCTTCCGTACAGTCGAGCCACTTGAAGCTGGAAGTTCTTCTCCCGAAAAAGCGTAAGGCACGCATCAATGACGCCGGCATCAAAAGTGGTTCCTCGACTCCGCGTGATTTCGTCGAGCGCGGCTTCCATCCCTTTGCCAGCCCGATAGGGTCGGTGGGACGCCATCGCTTCGACCACGTCAGCCACAGCGATGATCCGTGCTTCGAGCAGGATTTGATCGCCGCTGAGTCCCCGCGGATAGCCCGTACCGTCGCACCGTTCGTGGTGTTGCCAGATCATCTCGGCAATCGGCCACGGAAACTCTATGTCCTTCACGATATCGCGCCCCGCTTCGGCATGAGTCTTGATGAGCGCGTATTCCGTCGACGTCAATTTTCCGGGCTTGGAAAGAATCTCCGCGGGGAGGCTGAGCTTGCCGATGTCGTGGATATTGGCGGCAAGTCGCAGACCCTGAATTCGATCGGAATCCAAGCCAAGCTCACTTGCAATGGCTACCGCAAGTTCCGTGACGCAGCGCTGGTGCCCTGCCGTATAGGGGTCACGCAGTTCGACGGTGTTCGCCAGCGCCTGCACCGTCGCTTCAAGGCTGCGCCCCAATTGCCGCAAATTCGCCTCGTGCTGGGTGCGGGTGCGCAAGGCCCTGATGCCGTAGGACAGCTCGCCCGCTAATTCGCCGAGCAAGGCCATCTCGTCCTGGTCGAACGCATCCGCGTCGGCGGCGTACATGACGAGCACGCCAAAGACGGCCGGCCCATCCTTCAAGGGGAGTGCGGCAATGGAGCGGAAACCGCAGGTCACAGCCTTCGTGCGCCAGGGAGCGTCGGCGATGTCTTCGGTCGTGTCCCGGACGACTTCCGCCGAACCTGAATTCACGCATCGGCATGGCGGGTCCATCGGAGCCGATCCGGGGCGCCACGAAATCCGGGCGGATTCGAGGTAGACGGCGCCGTCCCCAGCGTGTCCGACGATCCGCACGGATTGATCCTCGTCGTGTTCGACCAGCCCGACCCAGGCCAGCCGATATCCTCCCATTTCGACAATCGAACGCGTAATCCCCGCATAAAGCTGTTCTTCATTCTGGGCATGGGCCAAGGCGCTGTTACCGCCGCTGAGCGCTCTGAGAGCACGATTGGCGTGGGACAGCGCGTATTCTTGCCGCTTGCGTTCGGTGATATCGCGCGCGATCACCACCTGGTAGCTCCGATCCAGTCGGAAGCGGGCAACGTTGATTTCGACGGGAAACGTGCTCCCGTCTTTGCGCCGGTGGACCGATTCGAATATCGAACTGCCAGATTCCCGCAACTGCGCTTCGATCCGTTCGCCCATGGCCCGATCGAACAGAGGATCGATATCGCGCACATGCATGGACAGAAATTCTTCGCGGCTATAGCCAAGGTCCTGAAATGCTTTGATGTTGGCGTCGATGAAGCGATAGGTTTCCGGATCGACCACCTCGATGGCATCGTTGGACCGGTCGATCAGGTTTCGAAAAAGCAGCAGAGATCGCTCGGCGTGCTTGTGTTCGGTGACGTCCACGAGTGCCCCAATAACGCCTGCCGGCGCTCCGGAGAAATCGAAAAAAACGGCTTGATGAACCAGAACATCGTGCCGTACCCCGTCGGCGCTTTGAATTATCACTTCTTGACGCTGGACGTCCTGCTTTGCCCCTGGAGATCCACGAGTCGCGGCGTAGGCGTCTGCGAGATCCTTGGGCCAGAGTTCGTATGGCGTCTTGCCGATGAGGGCTCCGCGCTTCACGCCGCAGAAGGTCTCGAAAACATTGCTGCATCCGAGGTAGCGGCCACTCATGTCCTTGCAAAAGACGGGGCTCGGGATCGTTCGGATCAGCTTTGCCAGCAGCACAGCGGCGCTCATGGGCGATGTTGGCTTCTGCTTGGGAGCGCGTAAAGCCGGACGTGGGCGTGTGGCTGGCTTGGCAGCGACCGGCGACGGAGCTTTGGACGAGACCGGTCGTGGCCGCCCGCCGAGCCGAGCGCGTACGGATGATCTATTGTCCATTGCACACTCCTACCGCACCGCGGTAGGCCGGAGCGTCTGAAGGTATGGACACTGTCCGAACGAACCTCAACCAACTGTGCGCAAGATCACAGTTTGAGCATTTTTCGCAAGGGTTCGTATTCGGCTACGGACACCGAAATCTGCCGACCACGTCAGCGCATGGGCAAGTTTGGGGGCTTAGCCGGCGCACGGCAACACGCAAATGTCGCTGGAGGAAGAAGGCGCAGCCACACTTGAAGATTCAATGCTCTAGCCTTTCCGGCGCTCCCGCAAAAAGGGCTCCGGATGTCCTGCTTGGGCGATTCGGCGCTGTTCCGCAGCGTGGAGAATTCGCTTTTGGGTGGCGATATCGTCCTGGGCGTGCACGGCATCGATCCAAGTCTTCCCAGCATCGCTCAGCCAAACGGTAAATTCTTGCGCATCGGCAGAAAAGTCCAGGATGCCGTCGGCAATGCATTCGTTGAGTCCGTCCGTGAGGTCATCGGCCCTCAACCCCAAAGGAGCCCAGACCGCCATCAGCCTCGTCACCGGCAGGCGCTCTCCGACTTTCAAGGAATGAAGATCGGCCATGGTCTTCAGAATTGCCGCGCGGCGCGTTGCTGCGGTCACTGTCAGGCCCATCCCATTCCCTCGAAGCAGAGCCACGCCCTTTTCGTACCATCATAGTCAATGTTATATCGCGCCTTGGCCTTCAATTGCAGAAACGGCTTTGGCGGAGATTTGGTAGCTGGTGTTGAATCCGTCGAAATGAGGCCAGATCTGCCGTTCTTCGTCGGTGCGCGGGTGTGAGAAAGCCGCGTCCATTGCCTTGGGGATCTTGATGCGCGGATCGGCACTGCGGTGGCCGTATAGCCGGACAAAATCCTGGAATGCCAGATGCGCGCCGAATTCGCGGACGTAGCGCTGCCAAGCGACCCAAGCTTGGGCAGAGAAGCACATTTGGGAATGGTATCCCGAATGTGGGCAGTCGCCCATACTAGAAGACAGCGAGGCGGCACCTCTTCGATCTGAGGGCTGTCAGCTTCGAGCTTGTCGAAAATGCTTGTGGGTGCTAGCCTTTAATTTTTCGGATTCTGCCGCTAGCACGCGGGCAGTCTACGCGGCAAGGCATGGGGCCTATGGCCAAGTTTCACTCCGATAGCCTGCGTTCCCGAATACCGTGGAGCATCGGATTCCCAAGTACTTAACTAGGAATTCGACCGTGCAATACGATGAAATACATGCAAGGGTCCTCAGACGCTGGGCCGAAATTATGCAAATTGAGGCGCAACGGCAGAAGGAGAGAGAATCGCAAAGGTGGCGCGAGTATTTTGAGAGAGAAAGAGCGGAGATTCGGCGACGCCATGAAGAGCATCATGCGAGGCTCGAATTCATGACCGCCAGATTCGACCGACCGAAAAGCTGAACTTCACGTCAGTGCCCCGCCTGCCGGCGGGGCCTTTTCTATTTTCCGGTGGTGGCAACGACCAACACATGCGTCTGCGTGCGTCAAGGTCGATAACTGTTCCCGGGTGATATCCTCTCTCGATGGAATGCCAAAATACGGCTATCGTGCACGGATAGAACAAAGCTCACAGGGCTCTTCCATGTCCGCAGACATATTCGGGCGCGCCGACCGCCTCGCCGCAATCACACAAAGCATCGGTTTCACGCTTTGGCAAATCCAGGAACTTGAAGGCTGCGCGGCGCAATATATTGTTCTTTTGACCCAAGCCACGCCAGGCATGGGGACGGAGGCCGGACTAGCACTCATCGACAAAGCGCTGAGCAAGACGTTCGGCCATACCATCCACCAGCTCGCTAAGGCAGGTTTGCTCAGCGAAGAGTTGGAGCGTCGCTTTATGGCGTTGCTCAATGAGCGCAACTGGCTTGTTCATAAATCGAGGGGCGAAAACCGAGACGCTATCCACGGCGACGCTGCCGCACAGCGTCTACTTGACCGGCTTGGGGCCATGGAGTGCGAATCGAAAGCGCTGTTGAATCAAATCGGTTCGCTGGCTGAAAAGCATGTGCTAGGCGCTGGCATTACACGGCGCCGGATCGATGAACTGACCGGACTGCTGCTCGAACGCTGGCACACTGGTGCCGACTCCTAAGCACAATTCTTTTCACGCGGCTACGCGAACTTCTCAGCAAATGAGTCTGGAATGCCTCCTGCGGCCACCACGGCGTAAGATCGCTTCAAGCTTCTGATTGGTCTGCATCCTTTCGCTTTGCCCGTTCCTTCAAAGAGTCCTTGAGAAGATCGAGCAAATAGTGAATACGTTCCGGCGCCGGTTCGCCGATAGGGGGCAACATACGAATGACTGTGGGGGGTCTGCCACGTCGCTTTTTGGGGGCAGAACCATTCTCATTGTCCATCGTATCTCCTACAAGAGGTCTATTTCATACCAAGCGGCAAGCGAACCAACCGAAGCATAAGAAATCTGCTGCGGCACTATCAGCTCCAACGTGCGAGTGCCTGGACTTCCAGGTCATCGTCGAACAAGGTCCAGGCGTCGCCGTTGGCGGTCAGGGCGAAATCGCGGGTGTCCGCGAAGTAGCTGTCGCAGTACATTTCCTTGAACTGCTCGCCGGCGGCCAGGCAGAGGTCGACGTCGAGGCTGCCGTCGGCGGCCTGGTAGCTGTATTCGGGCATCACGATTTGATCGGTCTCGGTGCCGATCTCGAAGCCCTTGGCGGCGAGGGCCGCCTTCACCGCCCACCAGTAGGGGCCGTATTCCACATACCGCTCTGGCGCCTCGCGCAGTCGCTTCCAAATGTACCCGGCGACGTAGTCGGTCCAGGGTTCTTTGTGGCGTGAAGTGGCGTATTTCGATTTGATCTCTGCCAAGCTATTTGCCAGCGAGGTCGGATCGATTTTCAGCTCAGTGAATCGCATCTGCCTGTGTCTCCGCGGCCGGACGGGTGGCATCCGCCGTTTACTAGATTGACATAACGCTGCGGCCGACGCACAACGGCGAATTCGTGCTGTTGAACCTCCCAATTTAGGTCCCTCGCTGCGCCGCCCTCGATGCTATGATCGGCCGCCAAATTAACCGGCGACGGCGATTTCATAGGGAGAATCGACGTGACGCTACTCAGCTGCCCAGAGTGCGGGAAGGACCTCAGTTCGAAGGCGCGAGCCTGCCCACACTGCGGGGCGCCGCAGAAGAAAAAATGGTCTGTCATCCACTGGATCGGGGCGGCATTCTTTGCCGTCATGATCCCAGCCACTATCGTTCTGGTTCGCAAAGCCGACCAAAAGACTGTTCCTCCCAGTACTGCGCCGGCGCCAACGGTGGCCGCGGGTCCTGCGTCAGCTGCCCCCTCCGCGGCGGACGACGACGAAGAACTGAGCTGCCACCGCGCGGACGTACAGCACACGCTGTTTTCAATTGTTGAGGAGGCGGTTGGCAAGTACGGTACAGAGGGCAAAGCGGTGGGCGTTGCCCGGGCGCACCAGCTTTTCCAGGTCGCCTCGCCGGAACTCGATTTGATTTACATCGCCCAGAAAGATCCCCAAACCGGAGCGCTCCAGTGCTCGGCGACGCTTCGGTTCCCGCTCGAGCACCTGAACCGCGCGAACTTCATCGTGCCCCCCGCGCAGTCGGAAGCCTATTGGAATTACGAAGGGATCAGTTACTTCGTGCGCCCGACCTCCGACGGCACCGGCATGATCGTGCAGTTGGAGGATGCCGACAAATACGGGCATTCCATCGGCCTGGAAATCCTGCTCGGCGTCTTGGATGCGGAGACGCGGGTAAAGCCCTCTTCTTAGCCGCCGTCCGGCCGGTTCGCCCCACCCCTCGATCGACGGCGCCGGCGATGACGCGATGACACCATCGGCGCCGCTCTGGCCTGTTCGGGCTCCAGGGGCAATTCTCCGGTCGCTGGTTCCAGGTCGACTGCGGGGCGCCAGATGAGGCAGTGCAACTCGTCCCGCGCTTTCAGCACGCAGGAATGCGAATGCGGGAAAGTGGTGGGGTCGATCTGGGCCGCCAGGACCTCATAGACGAGTGCGAATCCCTCGCCTGGCAGCGCCACGACGAAGTCTCCTGCTGCAAGCACCGGTGTCGCTGACCCGTCGCAGGGTGTTTCAAGGGCTATGCGCGCCTTGAGGAGGCAGGCCGGCTGACCGCCCGGCTCCACGAGCCCCACATTGATCGCCGGAATCACTTCCGTCAACAGAACGCAGCCGTCCCCCAGGCAATCCAGCGATGGGTCGGGGGCGTCGAAATACGGCGGTGCAGTACCAAAGATCGGTGGCATTACCCGCCGGCGGTACAGCTCGCAGATCATGGCCTGCGGATCGCGATACATTGCGCTGATGTCGGAGAAGGCCGTGACGGCGAACGGTCCGGGCGGCATCGTGACTGGCCTACCGGGCGATCTGGAGGGCAGACAGGGCCGCCGAAAGCTGGGCAGCCGTGATACCTCCCTTCGCGGCCAGGTTGTTCAGGCGCAAGCCGATATCGCGCTTGGCGCGATCGGTCACGGCGCCCTTTGCCGACGCCTGCCGCCGTACCTGTATGGCCGCGCGGAGCCTAGTAGAAGCCCGCCGCTGCGCCTGCGTCTGGATCGTGTTGCGGGCATAGCCAGATTCTCGATGCTGCCGCTCGCCGATCTGCTGCGCCTGCGGCTGGGTCAGGACGATGGCCTTGCTGGCACCGGCGGACAGGGCCCGGCGGTCGGCTTCGATCATCCTGGCGATCTGGTGCAGTACCGCGGCGCTGGTGAGCTGCTTCATCACCCGCATGACGTGCTTACAGGCCACGCCGCGCAGCTTCGGGTTGCGGATCTTGGGGTAGCCAGTCTCGTCCCGCCCGGCGTTGAAATGGCCGATCGTGGCGATGTAGCGGTACCAGAACGTGTGCCTGCCGCAGTCGCAATCGAACTTCAGGTGCCCCGCAGCATCCTTCCGTGCCGCCGCTTTGGCATCCTTGGGTGCTGCGACCAGCGACGAGTGCTCCAGCAGGACGACGTCGACGTGGTGGCGGCGCACGGCAGACGCCGGTCCGGCACTGGTGACGAAGTGCAGCTGGCCACGCCGGGCCCAGAGTGGGATTGCCGCATGGATCTCCAGGTTGGCACGCTGACGATCGATCGGCAGGGAACGGTTGATGACATCCGCGGCGGTGATGCCACCGTGAAACTTCTTCCCCAGGGTGGCCACGTTGCGCCGGAATGCCCTCAGGTCGTCCACAGTGAGCGGCCGCGCGAGGTCGCTGCCCAGCGTGGTAAGCAGTGCGCGGCCTGAGTCGTAGTCACCGGCGACCTCATGAGGAGCGAGGATGTTGGCGGCTCCGGCGCGACGCGCAAGCTCCCGGCGCTTGACCGCGGCGGCCTCCGAGCGGGCCCCGGCCGTGGTCGGCACGACGGACGGCGGCTTTTCCGAAGTCACCGCTGGAACCCCAGGCCATTCATGCCGATGCCGCCGGTGGCGACATGGGCGATGCCACGGTCCGAGACGTTCTGGCCGATCGCCGGCACCGGTACCGCGATCAGCTTGGGGCGTCCCCCGTCGCCGGCGATCGGCGGCACGCTGAAATCCGGCAGGCCAGGCACGTTCGGCAGGGTGCCGAGCCCCGCCAGGAAGCTGCCCGCCGGCGCCGATGGCGTTCCCGCCGGGACGCCGCGCATCAGCTTCCGGTGCAGTTTGGCCTGCAGTTGCCCCACCGTGCTCAGGCCCCCCAGCAGGCCCTGATTCGCGGCGATCTGCGCCGGGGACAGGACGCTGCTCAGCAGCGCGCCCGGATTCGAGCCCAGCGCCCTCGCCAGCGCCGTACTGCCGCTGAAATGGGTGGCATAAACCTGCTCGTCGGTCGGGCTGGCAATGCCCGCTGCGGCGAGTTTGGCCTGGTTGCCGGCAGTGAAGATCCGCATCACGGCATCGGCGCTGCCTGGGTTGAGCTTGGCCGCGAACAGAGGGCTGTAGGTCGGGTCCATCGCCTTGGCGCGGGTGCTGCGCCGGTCGGCGACGTAGGCCGCGGCCAGGGGCGCCAGGCCCGCCAGGGCGGGATCTGACGCACCATGCTTGGCCACCAGGCCAGCGAACGTCCCGTCGAGGAACTGGTACTTGCCGGAGGCCGTGGTGCCACCGCGGCCGGCCAGGTAGGCAGTGCGCTGCTTCTGGTTTCCGTAGTCGCCGCCGGATTCCAGCAGGCCGATGCGGTCCAGCAGGTTGCGGCCGGCGCCGAGGACGCTGCTGCCGGCTGACTTCGCTTTGTCGGCGGCGTGCTCGATCGCGACCGAGGTGATCTGCACCGCCTTGTCATAGGCGCCGACGACCTTCTTTACCACCGGCGACTTTTTCAGGAAGTCGACGAAATCGCCGAACTGCATGGCCAGCTTGCCGGGAATATCGGCGTCGATCAGCGATTTCGTCCACTCGCCGAACTTGGTGCCAAGCATTTCCCCGCCGACGCCGCCGAGCCAGGCACCGAACACGGCCCCCACGGGCCCCAAGAGCATGCCCCCGATGATGCCGCCGCCGATCCCGCCGACGATGCCGCCGGCGGCCCGGCCGCCGTTCCGGAACCGCGCATCGCGCTTCTGCGCCGCGGTCAGGTTTGGGTTGTGCTCATCCCCGTAGGCGTCTGACGCATAGCCGAGCGCGGCCAGCAGGGTGCCGATGACCGGGATGCGCGCCCGGGACAGGAAGCGGCCGGCGCCGCGCAGGAACCGGCTGTTGCGCAGGAACTTTGGCAGCCGCCGGCCAATGCCGCCGAACAGCCGGCCGAGCCCGTTGCCGGCCATGCCGCCCAGCGTCCGGAACGGCGACGCCAGGCGCGCCAGCAGGGGCAACATGAACGCCGCCAGTATGCCGAGCAGACCGCTGCCGGCGCCCTTGCCGCCGCCGGAGTGGATCAGGTTGCCGCCGCCGAGCGCCGTCCAGATCCGCTTGTACCAGGTTTCGCTGCGCTTCTGGCGGACGTTGGCCTTGCGCTCTTCTCGCTTCTCCCGCCGGCTCTCGCTGTCGCCGCGGAAAAGGTGCACCAAGGGCTTCGCGACGTTGACGGTCTCCCTGGCGGCGCCGGCGGTGGCGTCGACGTCGGCTGCCTGACCGGCAAGCTCGCCGAGGGCGAGGCGGCGACCGGCGATGAAGAATGGCGATCGAGCGCCGGCGCCGCGGGGTGAATTTGGGGTTGCAGGGCGGCGGCCCTGCGACCCGCCTGGCGAGCCGACCCGGCCGCTGCCAGCCGTGAACTGGCCACGGGAATTACGCGCTGGCAGCGCGGCGGGCTTGCGCTGGCTGGTCGCCTTGACCACGGCGGCCGCGGTCGCAATTGCTGTCGCAGCGACAACGCGCGCATTCGGCACCGACGGGGACGACGCGCGGGCGACGCGGACCTGCTGCCGCGCCTGCACGGCCACTGTCCCGGTGTCGGAGGCGATCTTGCGGAGGAGTTCGAGTTCCTCATCCTGGCCGTCGGCAATGCGCCGCAGGAGGTCGGTCGCCGGGGCGCCTGCCAGGAACCCTGCAGCGTCAGAGTTGAGCATGGACCTACCTAATTCCATAGTCGCGCCAACCGGCAGCATCGATTGCGGCCAGGGTCGATACGTTCAATTGGAGCGCAACATGCAGGCGGGCCCCGGTAGAGTCCCGCGGCACGGTGATCGGTTGGCCGATGGACTCGATGACCACCGGCAGAACGCTGGCCCCGCCGTAGGAAAAACCGAGGATCTGGGGTGCCTTCGACGGGAACAGCGATCGGATCAGGTTGTGTGTCTTCGAAAACGACTCGATGAATCCGGCCTTGGACAACTCTTGGGGCAGCGCCCACTGCATCAACTGGTTGACCGGCTCCGTGACCTCCGACTTGGGGTCCGCCCAAGCCCGGAAGATCATCGTCATCGTGAACTTCATCGGCTGCATGCCGCTGAAAATCTGGGTGGAGTTGAGCCGGGTCATGCCGGACAGGCCTTCGAAGTCGCGGAGCCGGTCGGATACCGTTTGCAGGTCAAGGGACGCCGAAAACGACTTGATGGTCCCGGCGGAGCCGTCCGGGGCGAAGCTGGCCAAGGCTGACAGCGCCGACTGCAGGCCGCCGGATTGCAGCAGGCCGGTGAGCAGCGGGAGCTTGCTCTCCGCGCCGATCGCCTCGAACGGCGAATGCCATTGCAGGGCCGTTTCGAGGTTGCAGTCGCAGATCGGGCCCTCAACGGAGTCCGAACCGTCGATGACGGCCCAGTAGTCGCCGTTGCCGGTGTAGTGGTGCTCGACTGGATAGAGCTTCGCAATCAGTTGCTCGTTCAGCGAGCCCCATTGTGAGCGCAGTGCTTTACTCATCGGACGCCTCCTTTTGCGTCGCCTCGCGCGCGCGCGTAAGCGCCGGGAAAGTCGCCACGAACTGAATCGTGCGAATCGGTTGACAAATCATCGGCTTGCAGTTGCCTTTCATTCTTGCGTGCGGGGAATGGAGCCAAAAAAGTGACGTAGACGGATCGATTTACCTCTCGGTCGAAGCAGCGACGACATAGGTCCGCGATGGGTGCGACGCGCTCTCGAAATCCTCGCGTCCATACTTCCCGCGTAATGCGGTGACGAACCGCGGCGCGGCTGGTTCCGAATTTCGCTGCCACGGCGTCAGCATTCACTTTGCGGTTTTGCTCCCAAAAAAGCCGCGCTTCGTACCATTCTTCTGCCGACAATCGGCGTGTATAAGGCTTCCCCATCTCTTCACCCCTCACCGCTCGTCCGCATCCCACAGTGACCCCGGGACTTCGGCCAAGCGCTGCTGCTCTAGCTCAAGGGCCTCCCTGTCAAACTGGTCAAACCGTACGATTGCGGCCCGCGCCACCCTTTCTGCCTGATAAAGGCTCGCTATCGTGGTCTCAAGAAGGGCGCCTGCAGGCATGTCCGGATATTCCGGATTGCGGGCACGAAATCGACTAAGCGCGGCGCGAACGCCGGCACTTTTCTCGACGAGGTCCCGGCCCATTGCGACGGTCGGTGCCCCTTTCCCCAGCGCCTGGCCCATGAATCGCTGGACCGACTCGGCGTTCTCAACCAGCGCCGCGAAAATTCGATCTCGAAGGGCAGCCGACTTGCATTCGACCTCACCGGCATCGGCGTTGTCGACAAAGCCAAGCAAGAAATCGGTGGTGACGACATATGCGGCGCGAGCACCCACAAGGATCTCAACGCGAGGAAGCATCTCACCGGCTTCGATTCGCCCCAGCGTGTCCGCATTAAGACCGCAGCCGATTCGGGCGGAGGCCTCTTCGAGGGTATAGCCGTTGTACTGTCGGGCCTTCTTAAGGCGTTGGCAGACCACCTGGGCTCGGTCTTCGGCACCTTTCCAGTTCGCCGATCGCATCGCCCGGCATACGGCGCGGGAGGCTCCAGTTGGTGCCAGCGGCGCGGGTTCGTCCCCCAAGGCATCGCCGACTTCACCCTCAGACGCATCCAGGCTGGGGGGAGGACCTGCGGGTGCGGCTTCAGGCTGTTCGTGGTCACGGCCGGCCGCCCATGATGCGCTGCACGCTGGCTCAATCCTCTCCATGCCCGGCGCGTCGGAACTCGAATCGGCCGCCGCCCATTGCCTTTCACCAAGGGCCGCGGCGTGCACGGCGGGAACGTCTGTTATCACCGGATCAAACTGCCGCTCCGGCTGCACTTGCAGGGATGAGCCATCGCTTTGCCCGGTCTGGTGTAGCCCGTGGCGCAGATCGACAGCACATAACCCGGTCGCGTTCAGGGCGTTGTCATCGGGCAAGGTGGCGGGATTGGCCGCGGCCAACCAGGCTACGCTACTGTCGACATTGCCTACTAGCTCCGAGGTCATTGCCCCACCTCGGACGCGGCCCATTCGGAATACTCGTCTGGACCGGTTGCCGCGAATGGGACGGCGACACTGGGAACGCACACGGCCGAGCGCTTGAGTACGACGCCGACCGACCTCGGATCGAAGGCCACACCAGGCGTCGATTGGACCCATGCTGGGAAAAGATCTGCGAGCTTGTTCCGCGACAGGTAGTGAATCATCTTCGGTCCCATCTGTGGATCGCGTTCCACGTCCGCCTGGCCCATGCGCGCCGCTACCAGCACCAAGCTGCGAGGCGGGTTGTAGGGCAACTCACGGCGATTGGCGATTTCCAGGAACTGCGCCGAAGCCTGCGGGTCATTCCGCAGGCCGTGATGATCGAGGCAGAATCGCTTTGGGGTATCGTCCGTGCCGCCGATACGGTGGGTGCCGCGAAGCGGGCAGCGCTTGCCACCGGCTTCGAAGCTACACTGAACCGGCGCACCAGTTTCAATTCGTTCTTCAGCGAACGCCTTGAGGATTTTGACGATTGCCGCAGGACTCGGGGGCGAGTCGTCGCGACCATTGCGTGAATAGGCTAGGAGTGCGTCCCTGATGCGCTGCAGGGGCTGGTGCTTCAAAGCCCGCCAGAATGCCGCCAGGGTGTCTTCCCGGAGCTGTCTTGAATAGCCGGCGAAGCATTCTGCCAGCGCTTTTTTGAAATCTTCCGCATCGGTGACGTTCAATGCGCAATCTCCCCTTCAATGCGCGCCACCACGGAGGTGGCGGAGAATTCAGCAGCCGCGGAACGGCCACTGCGATTGGTGCGGAGGCCCGCCCAATCGCCGCGGACCGCCTCTTGAAAGGCAGCATCCCAGTCAACGTATTCGTACCCATTGGCTTGGCATTTGCGTTTGAAAGCCTCTAGGTGCTCCTCAAGTCGATCGAATCCCTTTTCTTGGGCCCACGCGCGTACCCGATCGCTGATTGAGAATTCGGGCGACAGGGGAGTTTTGGCGCGCCGACGGCGCGCCGGCTGTTTCGTCCCCGTATCCGCATCCGTCTTCGTCCCCGTCTCCGTCCCCGACTCCGGAGATCCGCAGGGCAATGGGTCTGAAGGGGGCCGAAGTGATGCCAATGGCTTTTCAATCGCTCCCGGAAGAGAGGCCAATGGCATCTCAATCCCTTTGGGAAGGGATAGCGATGACAATACAAACTCTTTGAGCCCGTCCCTGGTTTCGCGCTTCACGTATTCAATGCGGTAGGACCCGTCGACCCAGGGGTACTTGCTGGTGATACAAGGGCTGCAGCGTTGGGTTCGTGCGATCTGCAGGTATGGCTTACCTGCCCATGTATAGGGGATGAGCAGCCCATTCTCGATACACGGGCCCAACGCCGCGGTGATGTCGGCGGCCGTAATTCCAGCCTTGATCGGAAACAGCTTGGACCGGAGGAAATCGGGCCGGCCGTCGATTCGCCCAGCGTCGTCTCCGGCGAGCACCATGCGCATGTACACGCACTCGCTTTCAGCGGACAAAGCGTTGATAGCCTCGGAGTCCAGCCATCCCTCGCGAAAAAGGCGATTAGGCATCGGTGCACGCGCGCTCGGCTATGACCCTGGCAGCCACGGCCTTGCCGTAGGCCGATGCTGCAGCGAGCAGCGCCACCCCGACCCCCAAAGGTACGCGGGAAGCCGCTGCGATCTCGCGCAACCGCTCTAGCGTGGTGCGCTCAGCGTGTTGGGCGGCGAGGAGGTTCTCGGCGGGGCCGCTGTGCGGCATAGCCGCCCGATCCTGCGGGGAAGGCGCACCTCCAGCAGACGCGCTCACGTCGGGCTGCCTGACAACTCGACGCACGAGATCGTCGTGGCCGCCCACGCGGCCTGTGCCGGCGGAAACATGGTCACGCCGCCTTACGCGTTGCCTGGATGCGCGACGTAACCCATGCGTCTATCTCTGATTGAACCCAAGCAACAGTCCGGACGGAAAGCTGAATAGGCGCCGGGAAGCGCTTGTCCTTGATCAGTTGGTACAGCTGTGAGCGGCTGAGGCTCGTGCGAGCCTGCACTTCCTGCCGCCGAAGTAGGCTTTCGGGGCGAGCAACGATTTCAACTGCGTGAGACATTCCTGAATCTTCCAAGTGAGTCCCACATGTTCCAGTGGGACAACGATGGTAGATTCGGGAGTTCGGCTGTAGGAAACCAGTATTTACTACAATTTTGAAGTTACAGGTCTGGGTCGTTGTAGAAAGCGGCGCGGAGGCTTCTCTCGTTAATGCCGAGTGTTCGGCCGAGTTCGTGGCAGAGAGCCGATACGTTGGGCTTATGGCCTGCAGCTTTCTCCGCCTTGATTTGCTTCTTTAATTCGTCAAGGTGTTCGCGCTTAATTTGAGCAGGACGGCCACCTTTGGATAACGGTGGCTTAGCGCTGGGCTTCACGTAGCCATTTGCTTCAGCCCAATCTTTCAACCACTGAACGTCGATGTCGCGCGAACTTGCCCAGCGAAGGAAATACGACGGCTTGCAGCGGGGAGGGTGGAGGCCTGACTCCCACACCTCTTTTCTCTCCAGGTACAACCTGTACCTGACGTTGAGGGCGATGACCTCAGGTTTCAGCCTTTCAAGGGCGCGATCTACAACTTGCTGCACGCCGGATGCTGGAAGTTCTCGGACTGGGCGCGCATGTTTGGCATCTCTGAACCCCGTGATCAAGGCGATGCCGTCATCCCCTGTCCACGTATCGAGCTTGAACCATCGGTGAAGATATCCAAGCGGGTCGTCCGCCTTCTTGTGCGCAACTTCTGACTGCGTCATGGAGGAGGCGCCCATTGATTTACCTCTCGAAGCACGCGCTCAATTGCGTCACTACGAAGCGGTGTTCCAAGCCGATCGCACTCTGTGCGGATTCGATCCGATAAATCGGTTGCTCCGCTGTCAGTGCGTGTGGCTCGACAGATCCCCGCTAGAATTGCCATAAGGACACGTCGTTCGCGCTGTTCTTGCCCTGGGACACGTGGAATTGGCAGCCTGTTTAAAACGGCCCAGTCACCCCATGGGACGTCCATCCTATTCTTCCATGCCCAGTCGATGAATTCGCTGGGCCGCGCGCTTGCACCGCCGGTCTCGAGATCCCAAAGCCTCTTCCATCGCCGGTATTCGCGCAGGCGAGTCGCCTTGCGCCGACCTTGAACCGACACGGCTTCGGATATGGCGCGCGTTCTGTCGGCGACAACTTGGTCAAGGGAGCGAGGTTGGGGCGCGGCGGCCAATTTTGGCGATTCGACCTCGATGGGGCGCAGACCGGCTAGAAGCGCGATCCCTTCCTCTGCTGTCCATACCAACTCGTCAAGCCAGTGCGCAACGTAACCGAAGTCCTCGCCAGGAGCCTGGGCCGCGGCAATGTCGGCCCCAAATTGGATTGGAGTCGGCGGATCGCCGGCCGTGATCACGCGGCCGCCGCCAGGCGAAGCGCAGCCTGCTCATCACGGTATTCCCGCAGCAATTGGTTGGCATCATATCCGTGGGCTACGATGCGCAAGGCGTATTCGATGAAATTGCAGAATCCGTAAGCGTAGCCTGGGGTACCATCCGAGTCGCTGGAATACTTAAAGCCGTCGGCAGCGTGGATCTCCGCGACGAGGTACCCGAACCACGGGAATGCATTGCCCCGAGAAAAATGCGTCAAATACGCGGCGGCGAATTCCTGGCCTGCCCGAAAAGCAGCTTCATAGTCGTTCGTGGGCTCCACGTGCCAAAAGCTGCGACCGGTCCGGGAACCAACTTTCACATCACGAACGAATGGAAGGCTGAGAAGGTCGCGAATTTCCTTCTCCAACCTCAACGAGCGGCGCAATTTACTGCCGCTTCGGTCGTAAGGTTTGCTACGATCGAGTCTGGATTGCTTCATGGCTATCTCCATGTGGTAGTCAAGTGCCGGCCGGTGCTCGAACACCGGTTTGGGGCGGACTTAGGCCGGCGCGTTGCGCCGGTCTCAGTCTTCAATATATGCTCGTTCGCACAAAGCCGCAATAGCTATTCTGTCTAAAAATCAATAAGTTAGCTAGCAAAATGCTAGGCGATAATTGGGGCGTACAACGCGACACAACAAAATTGCATTGCGTTGTGTGACGCCTGCAAGAGTTCGATTTTTGGACCTGAGCAACGTTCGGCACCGGCCCAACTGGGCGGCACAACGCAGTGAGCAGCGAACATTAGTGCGCCCGGTGTCACGTCATTGTTTCGTCGCATTCCGATTTCTGCGCCTCGCAGTAACTTTCTGAGCAACTAGGCCCAGTTGTTCCAGATATTCGGCCACTGCGCGCTCGGCCATCAGACGAATCAGCGTGCAGTTAGCGGCCGTCAGCGGGCGTGACGGGCGCTCGGAACCTGAAGAATTCCTCACCGAATTGCGCGGCAACTCTCCCAGCCCATCGAGTGCGCTTTTTCCGCCACCGAGTCGATCTCGGAACTGAGTTCTGCCTCTTTGTGCTCGCGACGCGACTTGTCGGCCCGCCGCTTCCGGCGAGCCGTGGTAAGCACTTCGATCAGCACACGGGTGCGGTCTACGGACTGCTGGCTGGTCTTGCTTGATTCGGTCACGCGACCCTCCCGAAGCCGCCGGCTACTACCTTGCGATCCTCGCGCAGCGCGTCCAGGTAGTCCGCCCAGGCCTGCATCATCTTGCGGCGCTCCGGCAAGTGCTCAGCGCGGTTGTAAGCGGCGCGCACCTTGTTGCGCTCGGCGTGCGCGAGCTGGCGCTCGATAACATCCCGGTTCCAGCCCTGTTCGTTGAGCATCGTCGACGCCGCGGCGCGGAAGCCGTGGCCGGTCATGGTGGCTTTGTCGAACCCGAGGCGTCGCAGTGCGGCGTTCACCGTGTTTTCGCTCATCGGCCGATGGGCAGTTCGCAGGCTTGGGAACACGAACCGACTGCGGCTGGTAAGCGGGTGCAGTTCGCTCAGGACAGCGACGGCCTGGGCGGGCAGGGGAACGATATGATCCGCCCGCGTCTTCATTTTGGCGGCCGGAATTCGCCATTCGGCACGATCAAGGTCGATTTCGGCCCATTCGGCTTGCCGCAGTTCGCCAGGGCGCACGAATAGCAGGGGAGCCAGCCTGAGGGCGCTGCCGGTGACGAACGAGCCTGTATAGCCGGCTATTGCCCGCAGCAGGTCGGCGAAGCCTGCGGGCTCCGTAATCGCCGCGCGGTGCGTGGTTTTGACCGGCGCAAGTGCCCCCCTCAGATCGGCAGCAGGATCGCGCTGGACGCGTCCAATGGCGAGTGCGTAACGGAATACCTGGCCGCTGTATTGATGCGCCCGGTGGGACGATTCGACGGCTCCGCGGCCTTCGATTCGGCGCAGCACATGGAGCAATTCTGGCGGCGTGATATCGGCAATCGGGCGAGCCCCGAGCCAGGGAAAGATGTCTCGCTCGAACATCCGCAATATCTTCTCGGCGGTTGCCGGCGCTAGGGTAGGTAGGCGCTTGATGTACCAGTCCCGCGCGATCGCTTCGAACGTACTGCCGGACTTGTCGCGGTCGGCCAACTTCCGCATTTTCCGGGCCTCGCCAGGATCGCCTCCGGACGCAAGGATTTCACGCGCGCCGTCGCGACGGCTGCGGGCGAGGGCAAGGGGCACGTCCGGGTAGACTCCGAACGCCAAGCGCTTTTCCTTGCCCCCGAAACGGTATTTCATCCGCCAGTATTTGGACTTGTTCGGCATCACCTCCAAATAGAGGCCGCCACCGTCGCTTAGCTTGTATGGCTTGGTCTGCGGCTTGGCGCTACGGACCGCGGTGTCGGTCAGCGGCATTGGGGGCATTTCCCATACGAAATCGAGCCAATTGCTCGAAAGTGCCCCTACTTATGCCCCCGATTTGTCTGGCTGTCAATGGATGTCGCTGGACTGCGCTGGACGCTGAAACCCTTGATTTATGCGGCCCCAAGCGGTGTTCCCGAACTTATTTGGACTGTCTTGGACGGGTAATTGGTGCCGGCAGCAGGGATCGAACCCGCGGCCCTCTGATTACAAAGCGGAAGCTACTTTTGGCTTATAGTGGAAAATCAAGGCCTTGCAACGCTCGCGCAGTCACGACATGGCCGAATAGATTGACCTGAATCCAATATGCGGGTACGAAATCGCTACACTAAAGCTCGGCACGCATGAATTGATGTGTAGGTCATGCATCGGAGGAAATCTAAAGTGCTTTGGTTGAAAATGTTGCGAAAAGAGCTGAAAGCGTACAGCCCAGAACAGTTCACTGAACTAGTTGTTCGTCTTTCAGACGAGTACAAGCCATTAATTAGCCAAGCACGCGGTGCGATGGCGTCTGCGTTGTCAGTAAATCCCGATGCTCTTATACCGTCAAGAGATGAGGCCGAGCTATATTTGCGTCAAAGCGTCTCGCGGGCTGGCGAGATTTTTACCGACGGTCAATGCTTATTGATTGCCTCGGTCATAGATGCAGCGCAAGCGCTCTATTACGTTCAACAAGACGATGGTGACGAATCGAAGGACGAAAAATTGTCTTTGCAAATTGCATTGATTTCGTCCGTGAAAGACGCGGAGGCCAAACTTGCGCAAGTGCAAAAAATCTCCGAACAGGTTTTCGGTAAGGGATTTTCGCCTTATTTGTACCGCTCCTCAGAATTTGCGACGCTTAAGTCCGAAAATGCTGAGTCTGCAGTTGCTCTTCCGACCGATGATACTTATTCGGCGGCAGCGGTGCTGAGTAACCGCGATTGCCGCACATTAGCAATCGCGGTGAAGGCGTCTGGCGGGTTACTTGAACGCGATATTCAAAAGCAACTTTCGCCGGAAATTCGGGAAAAAGCGCCAATTTTGGTTCAAGAACTCAAAGACGCTAAGCTCGTTGAGTCCGAAATAGTTGTAATTTGCAGCAAGACTCAAGCTCAAGTCGCGCGAGCGCCATCACGAGAGATTATTAAGGAGCTCGCCGAAAAACGTGTTAAGTGCGCATGCGGGAGAAGCCTTTCAGAAGAGCGTGCGGAGGAAGCGTTATCGATTACAAATTCCGGTCGAATTTTGCTCGATAAGGCGCGCTGGATGTCAGTGCTGCTTGTGCAGGAACTAGAAGCAGTAGGCATCCCACGTGACTGCATTTTCCTGGAAGCCCGCGTTGGCGGTGACGAAATGGATTGTGTGGCAGACGTGTCAGGTGAGCTAGTTCTCTTCGAGCTCAAAGATAAGGAATTCAGCCTTGGGAATGCTTACTCATTTGGAGCAAAAATCGCAATTATCAAACCAAATCGTCCTGTGATTGTGACGACTGAAAAAGTCGCCAACGACGCTAAAGAGCATTTTGTTCGTGCTGGACTTTCTGGACAAGTGCCAGACTCGATGTTCAGCGAGAGCCGGAGTGGCATTCACTATATTGAAGGGATAGATTCATTGCGTCTTGGTTTAGAAATGCTTGCGACAACAATCTTCCGTAATGACGCGGTCAATCTATTGGGCCGCGTTTTGCCATTGGTTTCAGTTGATGGTGCGGCGTTATTTGACGCTTTTGAATCGGCTCGGACCGGCGCTGTCGAACGAAAGGCAGAGGCGGAACGCCCCTAAGAAGCGTTGTCCACATAGCCCACAGCCCAGCGCCCGCCGACCGGCACGGCCGCTAGGCCGAGCCGGCCGGTCGGCGGGTCGCCCGCAGGGCGAGGCTGTGGGCCCATGTGGGCAACGCGGGGTAGTGGCGCACCCCATTAGCACAGTGCCATACTCGCGGTCGTTCATTAGCAAGGTGCTATATGACACCGGAGCAAATGGCCAGCACGGCCAACAAGGCCATTAAGGAATTCAAAGGCCAGGTCGGCGAGCTCGAATCGGCCATCGGTACCATGTTCGTCGCCGAGCAAGTTGGCTGGAAGCCGATTTACCTGATCCACGACAAAAAAACGATCCGCAAGTACGAAAAAATCCTCGGGATCAATTTCCGCGATGAATTCGATGATGAGGGGCCACTCGTACACAAGAGCCTGGCGTACACCTGGGCCAAAGAGCTTGGCAACTTCTGGAAGCGCGTCAAAGGCGAAATCACCGGCGCCCGCTCACCCCAACTCGTGAAGTAGCGAAGGGGTATTGACTACCACCCAATCAAGGGGGTAGTGTGTCTCCCGTGTTCTGAAGCCGTCGGGAGACGTCATGAGCGAGCATGAGCGGTCGAAGCAAGCGGGCGCGCGGCGCCCGTCTGTGCCAGCGCGTAGCGCGGGCAGGGGCGGGCGCCGCACTGCGTTGGAGCCCCGTCAAGTAAATCCGGGGCGAAAGGTCGATGGCAGAGAAGATACGGGGCCTCAGTCGGCCCTGGTGGATTGGCTGGCCTTCACCGTAACCCCACCCCCAACAAAAGATGTGCAGTGGGTTGCGCAAGCCTTGGTGACGGTATTCAAGGTGTCGCCGCAGCCGTGGAAATCCCACGGCCGGGGCTGGAATGGATACTCCTGCCGGGTCGATCTCAACGGGGCAGGGCTGCTGGCCCACGGCGGCGATTATCAGCGCGGCACCGTCCACGTCGAGCTCAACGCCAGCGGTTGCGCCCAGATCGCGGACTGGAATGCGGTACGGCTGTGGGGTGAAACCTACGGTGTCCGCATCACCCGGATTGACCTGGCGCACGACGATTTCGACGGCAAGACCGTCAACATCGACCTGGCCAAAGCTTGGTACAAGGCTGGTGGGTTCAACAGCAGCGGCAGGCCGCCACGGGCCCAGCTGATCGACGATTTCGATTCGGGCGAGGGCAAGACCCTCTACATCGGCCGTCGCGAGAACGGCAAGCTCCTGCGTATCTACGAAAAGGGCCGCCAACTCGGTGATGTCTTGAGCCTGTGGGTGCGCATCGAGGTTGAGCTGCATAACCAGAATCGCGTCATTCCCTGGGATGCCGTGACCCGGCCGGGCCACTACCTTGCCGGCGCCTATCCGGCCCTGGCCTTCCTCAACGCCGAGCAGGAACGCCTGCGCACCACGCAACGAACCGCCGAAATCACGTACGACCGCATGGTCGAGCACCTCCGTATGGTGGGGGGAAAGGCCATCAACGCCATGTGCCAGGTGCACGGCGAGGACAAGGCGGCGGTGGTGGATCAGCTGCGGCGGGACGAGCTGCCGGAGCGCCTCAAGGACCTGCCGCTGTCGATCGGCGAGCTGCTCGGTGGATGGATTCCGTGATCACGCTGACCCTGCAACAGGCGGCGGCGTTCCTCCACGTCCATCCGGTCACGCTTCGGCAGTGGGCGGCCAACGGCAAAGCGCCGGGCTCAAGGCCCGGCCGGCGATGGATATTCCTGCAGGATGACCTGGTGGCCTTCCTGCGGGCAGACTACGAACGGCGAGCGTTGCAGGGTGACAGCCTGGAGAAATTCAAATGTCGCTCTACAAACGCAAGGACTCACCTTACTGGTGGGTCAAGTTGTCCCACAACGGTCGCACGCTACAACGCACTTCTGGCACTTCCGACCGCCGCAAGGCCAAGGAATACCACGACCGGCTCAAGGCGGAGCTGTGGGATCAGGAACGCCTCGGCGTAAAGCCGCGGCGAGCATGGGAGGAAGCGGTGCTGCGCTGGAATGACGAAAAGGCCCACAAGGCTTCGATCGGTGATGACTTGATGCACTTCCGCTGGCTGCGTCCGCACCTGGCGGGCCGCAGCCTGTCCGACATCGACCGGGATCTGATCGACCAGCTCGTCAAAGCCAGGCGTGCCGAAGGGGTGTCGAATGCCACCGTCAACCGCATGCTGGCCCTGGTGCGGTCAGTCCTGCGGATCGCGGTGGACGAGTGGGAGTGGCTGGAACGTGCGCCCAAGGTGAAGCTGCTTTCGGAGCCTAAACGGCGGGTGCGCTTCCTGACCGAGGACGAAGCCAACCGCCTGCTGGCCGAGCTGCCGCCGCACCTGGCGGCCATGGCCTGGTTCTCGCTCCTGACCGGCCTGCGCCAGCGCAACGTGCGTGAGCTGCGGTGGTCGCAGGTCAACCTGACGGAGCGCGTTGCCTGGATTCACCCGGACGAAGCCAAGGCCAGGAAGGCCATCCCGGTGCCGCTGAGCATCGCGGCCGTGAAGGTGATTCAGGATCAGATCGTGGCGGGCAGTCCCTACGTGTTCACCTACAAGGGTCTGCCGATCCGCCAGGTGAACACCAAGGCCTGGCGCAACGCGCTCAACCGGGCGGGCATCGAGGACTTCCGCTGGCACGATCTGCGGCACACCTGGGCGTCCTGGCACGTGCAGCGGGGAACGCCGCTGTATGCGCTGCAGGAGCTCGGCGGCTGGGCCTCGGTGGAGATGGTGCGGCGGTATGCGCACTTCTCGCCGGCACACCTGACGACACACGTCGACCGCTTTGCCGATCAGATCGGGCTGCGTCCGATCCTGGGAGGTGACAATTCAGCTACGCAGAAGGAGGTTTTGCACTAAGGGGATCAGCAAATCATTGAATTTGCTGGTGCCGGCAGAGGGATTCGAACCCCCGACCCTCTGATTACAAATCAGATGCTCTACCGACTGAGCTATACCGGCGCGCGGGCCATTTTATCCGAGAGTGCGGTGGCGGCGCGGAAAGGATGCCGTCACCGCCGGTCACGCGCGCATGAATGCGCGCGCCACAACGAAAAGGGGCCGCATGCGCGGCCCCTTTTGAAGCACCGGCAAGATCTTACGTGCGGCAGGCCATCGGCAGATACTTGTTGGGGATCGTGGTCTTGGTGCCGCCGGTCGCGTTGGACTTGCAGTTCCAGTTGATCGAGCCCTTGGAAGTGGAAGCGTAGCCGGAGAACGCCAGCAGGCTGCCCGACACGACCTGGTTGACATTGGTGCCGCCGAAGCGGACGACGATCACGCCCGTGGTGGTGCCGACGTCGACGGTGGATACGTACTTGCCGGTGATCGAACCGGAGCTTTCCAGGCCCGCGCTGGCGTTGGTCGGCGGCCACTTGCCCTTGTTGTTGTAGTACTCGGTGATGGCGGTCTTGACGCCGTCGGCCAGGATCGCGCCTTCAGAGACCTGCGAGCGGATGGTGTAGTCCTGGTAGGCCGGGATGGCGATGGCCGCCAGGATGCCGATGATCGCGATCACGATCATCAGCTCGATCAGGGTAAAACCGCGTTGCGTTGCGCTCATGAAGTTGGCTCCCAAAATACGCTGTCGGCATCGCGCACCACTTCCGTGCGCGCAATTGTAGTTGGCTCTCGAATGGTAAGGCGGTTTTTGAAAACCCCGCTCCGGTAAGCTAACGGTAAGCTTAGCGGGGTTGCAAGCAAAACTGAATACCGTGGGATATCCGTTTGTTCTTAATAATCAATAATTACCACTGCCGATTTTTGTCGTATTTATTCGCCGATTTTCAATTGTGGTCACGCATTGACCAAGTTTGGATGGTTTCCTTCCCGGCTCTCAGATGACAGGCGTTTCCAAGCCGGAAATGTGAATTTTATGTTTGTGCCCTAAGGGTGGCACCGGCGCCATGCAGGCCCGCATGCTGGCAATTTCCGCGGTGTCGTGGAAATCGCGGTAGGGGGTGAGGTCCAGGTTTTCCGGCACCTTGCTCAATGACTCGTCGCCGATGACCTTGATGTATTCCTGCATGAAGTCGTCGTAGGCCTTCCACTCGATGCCTTCGGCGCGCACCGCCGCCTGCTCGGCGCGCAATGCCACCTGGTGGGCGTGCAGGTAGTGCATGCCGAGCAACTGGATCAGGGATTTTTCCACCGCCTCGTGCACGATCAGGAAGCGGTCGGTGTTGATGCGCCGCCGCTTCCAGGCCAGGGTCTTGGGCATGTGGCGGTCGATGAAGATCATCTGGCCGTCGAGGCTGTAGCCGGCGAGGTAAGGGATGTCGTAGTCGCGCACCAGGTGGATGCGCGAACGGATGGCGCGCACGGCGTGGTCGGTCATCTCCTTGGAGATCAGCCATTCGGCCACGTGGCGGGTGCGTTTTTTCGCCGCAGCGGGATCGCGCTTTTCGTACATGGTCCGGCTCCTGGATTCGGCGGAGTTCGGCAGAGGCTTCAGCGGGTGAGCGCCACGCCCAGGCCCACGCGGGTGACGGAACGGTTGTAGTCGCCCAGGCTCTCGCCGTAGCCCTGCCAGAAATACAGCATCCAGTAGAACTGCGGGTCGGTTGCCGAATTGGGGATGGTGTACTGCAGCCCGGCGGCGCCGTTGCCGGTGGCCGGGTTGTAGCGGAAGGTGAAGTGTGCCACCTGCTTGTCGTCGAACAGCCGCTGCTCGTAGTGCAGTTCGCTGTAGCCGTACCAGGCGCCGATATGCGGGTTGTCGTCGCGGTGCGGGTCGGTGGCCGGAAGCTGGTCGTTTTCGGGAAAGCGCCACCAGAACTTCCAGTACACCAGGTGGTCGCCCTCCTGTTCCTGGAACGGCGCGATGTAGATGCGGTTCCAGCTGCGCGAGCCGGGCAGGCCCTGGCCGTTGGACTCGTGCTCGAAGCCGGCGTCCACGCCCAGGTGGAACCAGCGGTCGCGGTCGGCCGGGATGAAGCGGTAGAACAGCTCGGGGTTGTAGTCGGTCTCGCGGAACGGCGCCGAGCGCCGGCTGTTGTACGCCTGCCAGAACGACTTCTGCGTGTAGGCGAAGTACAGCGGCATGCCCAGGATCTGCTGCTTCAGGCTGATCTGGAACAGCATCTCGGAGTCATGCCCCTGGTAGGCCGGGCTGTAGGTGAGCGGCAGTACGTACATCGGCTTGTGCAGGGTCAAGCCGTGGCTGCTGGCGACCAGCTGGAAGGTGTCGGCGTCGGCTTCGAACCGGCCGCGTACGCGCGGCGGCGGGGCCGCCTGCGCCACCGGCGCGGGCGCGGCGGCGGATGCCGCAGCGGGTGCAGCTCCCGGCGCCGCCGCGGCGCTGGGAGGCATGGGCATGCAGGCCGGCGCGGGCGCCGACGGCGCGGTGGCGCAGCCAGCGCAGGCCAGGGCGGCTAGGGCGCTGCATAGTCCCCAAGTTATGATGCGTCCAGGCGGCTGCATGAAAACCTTCCGTCGATTCGATGCGGCGGGAGCCGGGCCGCTCCGCGCATTTGCGCTTACGCTGGGCTCTCAAGGGTCTCGCCTCACTCTAAACGAAATCGATGCTCGCCGACGTCGCATTGTTCCTGGCCGCCGCCGTCATCGCGGTGCCGTTTTTCAAGCGCATCGGCCTGGCGTCGGTGCTGGGCTACCTTGCGGCCGGCATCGTCATCGGGCCCTGGGGCTTCGGCTTTGTCGGCAACGTCGAGGACATCCTGCATTTCTCCGAGTTCGGCGTGGTGCTGCTGATGTTCGTGATCGGCCTGGAGCTGCAGCTCAGCCGCCTGTGGCGGCTGCGTGCCGCGGTGTTCGGCCTGGGCGGCGCCCAGGTGGCGGCGACCACGCTGGTGTTCGCCGGCCTGGGCCTGGCGCTGGGCCTGGCGCCGGCGGCGGCCTGGGTCGCCGGCTTCGGCCTGTCGATGTCTTCCACCGCGTTCGTCCTGCAGATGCTGTCCGAGCGCAAGGAGCTGACCGACCGGCACGGGCGCGCCGCGTTTTCGATCCTGCTGTTCCAGGACCTTTCGGTGATCCCGTTCCTGGCCCTGCTGCCGGTGCTGGGCGCCAAGGCTGCCGCCGGCGCCGGCGGCAGCCACTGGTCGGGCGCCCTGCTGGCGATCGGGGCGCTGGCACTTGTGGTGTTCGGCGGCCGCTACCTGCTGCGCCCGGTGTTCCGGCTGCTGGCGGCGGCGCAGGTGCCGGAGATTTTCACCGCCGCGGCGCTGCTCACCGTCACCGGCACCGCGCTGGCCATGTCCGCGGTGCACCTGTCGATGTCGCTCGGCGCCTTCCTGGCCGGCGTGCTGCTGGCCGACTCCGAGTATCGCCACGAGCTGCAGGCCGACATCGAGCCGTTCAAGGGCCTGCTGCTGGGGCTGTTCTTCATCGCCGTGGGCATGTCCGCCAACATCGGGCTGCTGGCGCAGGAGCCGCTGCACGTGCTGGCGGTGCTGGCGGCGCTGATGGTGCTCAAGGCGGCGCTGCTGTTCGGCATCGGCCGCGCCGGCGGGCTGCCGGCGCAGCCCGCCGGCCTGCTGGCCGTGGCCCTGGCCCAGGGCGGCGAATTCGCCTTCGTGCTGTTCGGCCTTGCCGCCGGCAGCGGCATCATCGACCGCCACCTGCAGGACCTGCTGGTGCTGGCGGTGACGCTGTCGATGATCGTGTCCGCGCCGGTCTACGTGCTGGCCTCGCGCCTGCGCAAGGCCGAGGAGCCGCCGCGGCCGTTCGACGAGATCGACGTGCCGGAGAACGACGTCATCATCGCCGGCTTCGGCACCTTCGGCCAGATCTTCGGGCGCATGCTGCGGGTCAAGAAAGTGCCGTTCACGGTGCTGGAGAAGAACTGGCAGCATGTCGACTTCGTGCGCCAGTTCGGCAACCGCGTGTTCTACAGCGACGCCGGGCGCGTGGAGGTGCTGCGGGCGGCGCGCGCCGACAAGGCGCGCTTTTTCGTGCTGGCGATCGCCGACACCGAGGAATCGCTGCGCGTGGCCGGCACGGTCAAGCGCAATTTCCCGCACCTGCGCATCTTCGCCTGCGCGCACGACCGCCGCCACGCCATGCAGCTGATGGACCTCGGCATCGTCGACGTCATCCGCCGCTCCTACGGCTCCAGCCTGGAGATGACGGCACGGCTGATGGACGCGATGGGCATGCCGCAGGCGCAGATCGCGCGCGACGTGGAGCGGTTCCGCCGCCACGACCAGGAGACCCTGCTCAAGCAGTTTGCGGTGTTCCGCGACGAGCAGCGGCTGATCCAGACCGCGCGCGAGTCGGCGCAGGAGCTGGAGCATTTGTTCGAGGCGGACCTGGCGCGGCAGGAAGCCGCTGCCGAATGATTCGCGCCGGCCGCCGGCGCGCGGCCGTCAGCAGGGCAGGCCGGTCAGCAGCGCCGCGCCGGAGTCGCCGGCCGGCGGGGCTTCGTTGAGGAACTCGCGCTGCGGCTTCATCGCCGCGCGCAGCAGCATGCGCGTGGAGTTGCCGCCGCCGGGATAATGGCTGCTGCCCAGCGCCCAGGCCAGCGCGATCGGTTCACCCTCGTCCTGCAGCGGAACCTGCAGCGCCGCCGCCACCGCATCGAGCGCGGCCTGCACTTCCGACGGCTCGCGCCGCCGCAGCAGGTAGACGAAGCTGTCGTGCGACAGGCGCGCCAGCAGGTCGCCGGGATGGACCGTGGCCGACAACTGCTGGGCCAGCCGCGCCAGGACGCGGTTCAGGCGTTCCTGCCCCAGGCGTTCGAGCAGCTGCGCGTAGTTGCGGATTTCGGCGTGCAGCACGCCGAAGGGCGGCGGCATGCGGCCGTTGACGCTGATCAGCTGCTTGATCAGCGCTTCGCTGAACTGGCTGCGGTTGGGCAGGCCGGTGACGCCGTCGAAATAGGTCACGCGCCGGATGCTCTCCGCCGCCAGGCGCTGGCGTTCGCGTGCCTGGCGCTCGGCGACCACCTGCGCCTCCATGCGCGACAGCAGCATGAGGATGATGAGCAGGCCGGCCGCCACCGGCCCCAGCACGGCCCCGGCCCAGACGCCCGGAATCGCCGGCCGGCCGGATTCCACCGCCCCGGGTGCCGCGCGCGCGGCGTGCAGGAAAGCGAACTGCACCGCGCAGATCGCCGCGGCCAGCACCAGGGCGGCGGCGATGTGCACGGCGAAGCGGTTGCCGCGCGCATAGCGCCGCAGCGAAGCGAAGGTGGCCAGCGCCAGCAGCGACACGCTCGCCGCGGTGAGCATGGCGGCGGCCAGCGGCAAGGTCGAAAACCGGATGGGCGGCTGCAGCCGCAGCGAGGCGAGGCCGCCGAGGTAAAGCGCGGCCATGCTGCCGGCCATCACCGCCAGCGCCGGCGCCAGCCGGGTTTGCGGGAGCGTACGGGCGCTGGTCGAATACAGTGCCGCTGCCGCCACGCCAAGCGCGCCGAGCGCGGACCAGGCCGCACCGCCGAGCCCGTAGCCGTCGACCGCCGGCCACGCCAGCGCCCGGATGCCGATCAGTCCCGCCGTCCACAGGCCGGCCGCCGCCCCCAGCAGCGCGGCGAGCAGCCACTTGCGCCGCCGCCACCGCGGTTCGAGCGTGGCCGCACGCTCGCCCAGGTCGAGCAGCGCAAACACCGCCACGGCGCAGGTGCAGTAACAGACCAGCGCCAGTGCCCTGTCGGGGGTCACGCCCATGAAACGGTCCGCCGCCGCGGCCCGCAAACCGCCCTGCCGGCCGGCGCAGCGGCCGGCGGCTGGACTGCGGCACAGTGCGGCGACCTCAGGATTTGCACGGGATTTTCCGCCGGCTCGTCGAACGATTCGCCTAGCAGACTATAGCCGGCGGGTGCCCGAAGCCCGCACGCCGACAGGCGGCGTCCCAAGGTGCGACAAACGGTCGGGAGCGCGTGGCCGCAAAAGCGGCGCAGGCCCAGCGCACTGCGCCATCGATCCGTGGCCGCAGGCAGCGGCGCGGGGCGCGGCGCCGTCAGTGGCGGAAGTGGCGGATGCCGGTGAACACCATGGCCATGCCGTGCTCGTCGGCGGCGGCGATCACCTCGGCGTCGCGCATCGAGCCGCCGGGCTGGATCACCGCCGTGATGCCGGCGGCGGCGGCGGCGTCGATGCCGTCGCGGAACGGGAAGAAGGCGTCGCTGGCCATGACCGAGCCGGCCACCGTGAGCTTTTCGTCGGCGGCCTTGATGCCGGCGATGCGTGCCGAGTACACGCGGCTCATCTGGCCGGCGCCCACGCCGATGGTGCAGCGGTCCTTGGCGTAGACGATGGCGTTGGACTTGACGAAGGTGGCCACCTTCCAGGCGAACACCAGGTCGTGCAGCTCGGCCTCGGTGGGCGCGCGCCGGCTCACCACCTTGAGGTCCGCGGTGCGGATGCGGTGCTCGTCGCGGTCCTGCACCAGCAGGCCGCCGCTGACGCGCTTGAAGTCCCAGCCGCCCGGCGGCTGCTCGGGCCAGGCGCCGCAATCCAGCAGGCGCACGTTCTGCTTGCCGGCGACCGCGCGGCGCGCGTCGTCGGACACGCCGGGTGCGACGATGACTTCGACGAACTGCCGCTCGACGATGGCTTGCGCGGTGGCGCCGTCGAGCGCGCGGTTGAAGGCGATGATGCCGCCGAACGCCGAGGTCGGGTCGGTGCGGTAGGCCAGGTCGTAGGCCTTGCCGATGCCGTCGAGGCTCACCGCCACGCCGCAGGGATTGGCGTGCTTGACGATCACGCAGGCCGGCTTCACGAACAGCTTGACGCACTCCAGCGCGGCGTCGGCGTCGGCCACGTTGTTGTACGACAGCTCCTTGCCCTGCAGCTGCTGCGCACCGGCAATGCTGCCGGCCGGCGGCGTGCGCTCGGTGTAGAACGCCGCGCGCTGGTGCGGGTTTTCGCCGTAGCGCATGTCCTGCTTTTTTTCGAACTGCAGGCCGAGCACGCCGGGGAACGGTTCGCGCCGGCCGGATGGGTCGATCGACGACAGGTAGCCCGACACCGCGGCGTCGTAACGCGAGGTGTGCGCGAAGGCGCGCGTGGCCAGCCGGCGCCGCATCGCCGCGTCGATGCCCGGGCCCGCCAGCGCGGCCAGCACCTCGCCGTAGTCGGCCGGCTCCACCACTACCGCCACGTCGGCGTGGTTCTTCGCCGCCGCGCGCACCATCGCCGGGCCGCCGATGTCGATGTTCTCGATCGCCTCGTCCACGCCGACGTCGGCGCGGGCCACGGTGCGTTCGAACGGATACAGGTTGACCACCACCAGGTCGATCGCGCCGATGCCGTGGGTGCGCATGACGGCTTCGTCGACGCCGCGGCGGCCGAGGATGCCGCCGTGGATTTTCGGATGCAGGGTCTTGACGCGGCCGCCCATGATCTCGGGGAAGCCGGTCACCTCGGCGACTTCGCGCGCGGCGATGCCGGCGCCGGCGAGCGCCTTGTAGGTGCCGCCGGTGGAGATCAGCTCGACGCCGCGCGCCGCCAGCGCCGCGGCGAACTCCAGCAGCCCGGTCTTGTCGGAAACCGACAGCAGCGCGCGCCGCGGCTGCAGCACGCTCATCGGGCGTGCAGCGAATCGGACTTCGCGGCGATCTTGTACTGGGACAGCTTCTTGCGCAGCGTGGCGCGGTTCAGGCCCAGCAGCTCGGCGGCACGCGACTGGTTGCCGTCGCAGTAGCGCAAGGTGGCGCGCAGCAGCGGCGGCTCGACTTCGCCGAGGATCACCTCATACAGATCCTTGGGCGCGTGGCCGTTGAGCGCCCGGAAGTATTCGTCGAGGCAGTCGGCCACGGAGTGGCACAGCGGCTTGGTGGTGTCGGACTTGAACGAAGACATGCGCGATGTGGAGAACGCGTCCCTTTGTATTCATCTTTGTTCAACGGCGGGAGGCGATGATACTGAGTTCCGTTGCGGCGCGAAAGCGCCGTTCGTCACGTTTCAGCCGGCGCGGGCGCCGTTGCGCCTGCCCCAGATTCGCACCCAGTCGTCGCGCACCGCGTCGTCGCGCAAGTCGAACCACGGCGCGTAGGCGGCGCGCACCTGCGCGGACTGCGACTGCATCACGCCGGCCAGGACGATGTCGCCGCCGCGCCGCAGGCAGCGCGACAGCCGCGGCGCGAGTTCGATCAGCGGCCGCGCCAGGATATTTGCCAACACGAGGTCCACAGTTTCGTCCACAGCTTGTTCATCGAATTGCGCAGCCGCCGCGCAGGCGATGCGGTCCGCCACGCCGTTGACCTGGGCGTTGCCCAGGCAGGCGGTGAGCGCCTGCGGGTCGATGTCCACCGCCTGCGCGTGCGCCGCGCCCAGCTTGAGCGCGGCGATCGCCAGGATGCCGGAGCCGCAGCCGTAGTCGAGCACCTGCGCGCCGGCCGGCGGATGTTGCGCCAGCCAGTCCAGGCACAGCGCGGTGCTCGGGTGCGAGCCGGTGCCGAACGCCAGCCCCGGGTCGAGCTGCACGACGGCCGCGCCCGCCTCGTCGACGGCGTGGCCGCTGGGGCAGATCCACAAGCCGCGTGCGTCCGCGGCGCCGAACCGCAGCGGCCTGGCGTGCTGGCGCCAGGCACCGATCCAGTCATCGTCGGAGACGGTCTTGCGGCTCAGCCCGAGCTGCGCGCCGTCGGGCAGCAGCTCGCGCAGCGCCGCGGCGACGGCGTCGAGGTCCGCCTGCGCGTCGAACAGGCCGCAGGTCGCGGTCTGCGGCCACAGCGGGGTTGCGCCCGGCGCCGGCTCGAGCACCGGCGAGTCGGCTGCGTCGACCAGCGTCACCGACACCGCGCCGTGCGCGAGCAGCACTTCCTCGGCGAATTCCGGGAACGCGGTGGCGACCCGCAGCTCGATCCACACGGGGCTAGGCTTCCGCCGCCCACTCCTGCAGCCGCTCGCCGAGGTAGTGGATGTGGTGCTCGCCGCGCACGAACACTTCGTCCTGCATGATCTTGCGTTGCAGCGGCACGTTGGTCTGGATGCCTTCCACGATCAGCTCCGACAGCGCGGTGCGCATACGCGCGATCGCCGACTCGCGGGTCGGGCCGTGCGCGATCAGCTTGCCGATCATCGAATCGTAGTTGGGCGGCACCTTGTAGCCGGCGTAGACGTGCGAATCCATACGGATGCCGGGGCCGCCGGGCGTGTGGTATTTCTTCACTTCGCCGGGCGAGGGGATGAAGCGGAACGGATCCTCGGCGTTGATGCGGCACTCGATGGCGTGGCCCTGGTAGCGGATGTCCTCCTGCCGGAACGGCAGCGGCTGGCCGGCGGCCACCAGGATCTGCTGGCGGATCAGGTCGACGCCGGTGACCATCTCGGTGACCGGGTGCTCGACCTGGATGCGCGTGTTCATCTCGATGAAGTAGAAGCGGCCGTTGTCGTAGAGGAACTCCATGGTGCCGGCGCCGCGGTAGCCGATGCGGCGGCAGGCGTCGCTGGCGAGCAGGCCGATCTCCTCGCGCTGCTGCGCGCTGATGCCGGGCGCCAGCGCCTCTTCCACCACTTTCTGGTTGCGCCGCTGCATCGAGCAGTCGCGCTCGCCCAGGTAGACCGCGTTGCCGTGCTCGTCGGCCAGCACCTGGATCTCGATATGGCGCGGCACTTCCAGGTATTTCTCCAGGAACACCGAGCCGTCCTTGAACGCCTGCAGCGCCTCGGTGCGCGCCAGCTTGATCGACTGGATCAGGTCGGCTTCGTGCCGCACCACGTGCATGCCGCGGCCGCCGCCGCCGGCCGCGGCCTTGATCAGCACCGGGTAGCCGATCTTGGCCGCGATCTCGTGGCAGCGCGCCTCGTCGTCGGGCAGGATGCCGTCGGAGCCGGGCACGCAGGGCACGCCGGAGGCGATCATCTCGGCCTTGGCGCTGGTCTTGCCGCCCATCAGCCGGATCGTTTCCGAGCGCGGCCCGATGAACACGAAGCCGCTTTTCTCCACGCTCTCGGCGAAGTCCGCGTTTTCCGACAGGAAGCCGTAGCCCGGATGGATGGCGTCGGCCTGGGTCACCTCGGCGGCGCTGATGATCGCCGCCATGTTCAGGTAGCTGCCGGTGGCCGCCGCCGGCCCGATGCACACCGCCTCGTCGGCCATCAGCACATGCTTGAGGTCGCGGTCCGCGGTGGAATGCACCGCCACCGTGCGGATGCCCAGCTCGCGGCAGCAGCGCAGGATGCGCAGCGCGATCTCCCCGCGGTTGGCGATCAGTATTTTCTGAAACATGGTTTGTTTCTGCTTTTTTTTACAGTCCGGTCATGGACGACCGGTGCTTGAACAGGGATGTTCACTAAGCGGGGTCGATCAGGAACATCGGCTGCTCGAACTCCACCGGCTTTTCATTCTCGGCGAGGATCTCGGCGATCACGCCGGAGCGGTCCGCCTCGATCTGGTTGAGCATCTTCATCGCCTCGATGATGCACAGCGTCTGGCCGGCCTTGACGGTCTGGCCGACTTCGACGAACGGCTTGGCGCCCGGCGACGGCGCGCGGTAGAAGGTGCCGACCATCGGCGCCTTGACCACGTAGCGGTTGTCCACCGGCGGCTTGGGCGGGGCGACAGCCGCCGGCGCGGGCGCCGCGGCGGCCGGTGCCGGTGCTGCCGGCGGCAGCGCCATCGGCGGCGGCGCGTAGTAATGCGCCGGCGGCATCATGCCGCCCGGATTGCGGCTGATGCGCACCGATTCCTCGCCTTCCTTGACCTCGAGCTCGGAAATGCCGGATTCCTCGACCAGCTCGATCAACGTCTTGATTTTGCGCAAATCCATGTGAACGCATTCCCCTTTTTAAGTGGTCTTGTCCCGCGTCAGCCGCTCGTGCGCGGCCAGCAGTGCCAGCCGGTATCCCGCCGGGCCGAAGCCGACCATGCTGCCGACCGCGATGTCGGAAAAATACGAATGGTGGCGGAACGGTTCGCGCGCGAAGACGTTGGACAGATGGATTTCGATGAACGGGATGGACACCCCCAGCAAGGCATCGCGCAAGGCGATGCTGGTGTGGGTGAAGCCGCCCGGATTGAACAGTATGAAGGCCACGCCTTCGACGCGGGCCTGGTGGATGCGGTCGATCAGCAGGCCTTCCTGGTTCTTCTGGTAGCACAGCAGCTCGTGCCCGAGTTGCGCGGCCTGCGCCGCCAGCCCGTTCTCGATCTCGGCCAGGGTCTGCGCACCGTAAATCGTCGGTTCGCGGGTGCCCAGCAGGTTCAGGTTGGGGCCATTCAACAACAGCAGTCGGCTCACGGGAAGCTCGCTTGTTACCGCACTGCCGGGAATTGTGCCCGATTCGCGCCAATCAGACAAATTGAACGAAGATCGCTACGCGATCATTGCCGATGGGTGCAAAATCAAGCTGTATCAATGATTGTCAGGGCGATTGGCAGGGTGATTGTCCGGGTGATTCCCGGGCGGATTGCCGGCGAGCCTGGGCTGCACCAGCGCCTGCAGCTCGGCGGCGCTGAACTGGCCCAGGTGGCGCTCGATGATGCGGCCTTCGGCGCTGACCACCACGGAAAACGGCAGCGCACCCTTGTCGTTGCCGAGCTTTTCCATGGCGGCGGTCAGCGCTTCCACCGAGCCGGTCATCACCGGATAGTCGATGCCCAGCGAGCTCATCGCGGCGCGTGCGGTGTCGGCGTCGTCCACCGCCGGGCCGATGATTTGCAGGCCGCGGCTGCCGTACTGCTTTTGCAGCTTCACCAGCTCCGGGATTTCCTCGATGCAGGGCGTGCACCAGGTCGCCCAGAAGTTGATCAGCAGCAGCTTGCCGCGCCACTGCTCCAGGCGGTGCTCGGCGCCGTCGAGATCGGTGAACGCCAGGCCCGGCGGCGGGGCTTCGTCGATGACCCGCTTGGCGGCGGCCAGGCGATAGGTACCGAAACCGATGCCGGCGGCGGCCAGGCAGGCGACGGCGAAGACGATGGCTTTTTTCATGGCGATGCCTGGATGACCTCGATCAGTCGCGTCTGCGGTGGATAGCAGAATCCCGCGTCGGCGCAGCCCTGGTAGCTCACCGCGATCCGGCGCGGTGCCGGCGCGGCCGCCGGCCAGCCGAGCCTTGCCTGGAGCGCGTTGCGGTAAACCGCCGCGGCGCCATGGCCCGGCTCCTCGACCCGGGCGGGTTCGGGCAGCATCGGCGCCTGCAGCACGGCGCCGGCCGGCAGCGTCGCGCGAAAGTGCAGGCGGTCGCGGTACAGATAATAGCCGCCGGCGATGCTCCAGCTCACCACCACCGCGCCGTGCTCGATGCGCGCACCGTCGAGCCGGAACGCCGCGTCGACGGTGAGCAGCTCGGCGCGCCGCGCCCACAGCCCGGACGCGGCATCGGCGGACGCCGGCAGGCCAGGCCACGCGGCGCCGGCCGCCAGAGCCGCCAGCAAGCAGACGGGGACGCGCCTCACTGGCTGGAGTCCTCGACCCACTGCAGGTACGCCGGCAGCCCGCGGGCGATGTCCACCGCCACGATCTCCGGCAGTTCGTAGGGGTGCAGCGCGCGCACCGCCGCTTCCAGCTCGGCGTAGCGGCGTGCCGCGGTCTTGGCGACGAGCAGGGTTTCCTCGGCGGACTCGACCTGCCCCTGCCAGCGGTAGACCGAGCGCAGGCCGGGCAGGACGTTGACGCAGGCGGCCAGGCGCTGCTGCACCAGCGCCTCGGCGATGGCCGCGGCGGATGCCGGCGGGCAGGTCACGAAAACCATCAGCGCGGGCTCGGACATGGCTAAGAGCTTATCGGGCAGGCGGCGAAGGGCAGGCAGTCTACCCGATGCGGCCCTAGGGTCTGTTGACACCCATTTGATCGCTGCGACGGCGGTCATTTTTGCCCAGCGCAAGGAGAGAGGCACGTGGCATGGTCATTCCATGCGAGTGCCGATCGACGCGGCGATGGGCAAAAATGGCCCCGTCCCTCCCGGTTGCGCCCAAAATCGCGCCCGGCTGCGTTGCTCGTCGCTCATATGGAATCACCATACCACGCTCCTCGCGCCTTGCCGGGCACAATTTTGGGCGGCAACGCAGCGACCAAATGGGTGTCAACAGACCCCAGCGCCGCCGCGCCGCGTGCCATCATTTGCCGATGGAACATACGCCCACGGACCAGGCCGAAGCCCAGCCCTGCTTCCTGTTCGCCGAGCCGCCGCCGCGGGCGCCGCTGCGGCGCGCCATCGCCGAGCTCTACCTGGCCGACGAAACCGCCGAGGTCAACCGCCTGCTGGCCATCGCCGAGCTGCCCGCCGAGCCGCGCGAGCGGGTCGCGGCGCAAGCGGCCGACTGGGTGCGACGCGTGCGCCGGCTGAAGGACTCGCAGACGCCGCTGGACGCGTTCATGCGCGAGTACGACCTGTCGTCCGAGGAGGGCGTGCTGCTGATGTGCCTGGCCGAGGCCTTCCTGCGCGTGCCCGACGACGACACCGCCGAGAAGCTCATCGCCGACAAGCTGTCCGAAGCCGAGTGGGAAAAGCACCTGGGCAAGAGCGATTCGCTGTTCGTCAACGCCTCCACCTGGGGCCTGATGCTGACCGGGCGCATCGTGCGCCTGCCGGTGGAGGCGCCGGGCAACTTCCGCGCGGTGTGGTCGCGCCTGCTCAACCGCAGCAGCGAGCCGGTGATCCGGGTGGCGGTGCGCCGCGCCATGCGCATGATGGGCAGCCAGTTCGTCATGGGCCGCAGCATCGACGAGGCGCTCAAGCGCTCGCAAGGCCGCGACCAGCGCGCTTACCTGCAGTCCTACGACATGCTGGGCGAGGCCGCCCTGACCGCGGCCGATGCGGAGCGCTACCTCGGTGCCTACACCGAGGCGATCGCCGCCATCGGCCAGTTCGCTGGCGCGCCGGAAAGCAGCGCCGACGCGATCTTCGCCCGCCCGAGCATCTCGGTGAAGCTGTCGGCGCTGCATCCGCGCTACGAGTTCGCCCAGCGCGGCCGCGCGGTGGCCGAGCTGGTGCCGCGGCTGCTGGCGCTGGCGCAGGCGGCCCGCGCGCAGGCCATCGGCCTGACGGTCGACGCCGAGGAAGCCGACCGCCTGGAGCTGTCGCTGGACATTTTCGAGGCGGTGTACGGCGACGCCTCGCTGGCCGGCTGGGAAGGGCTGGGGCTGGCAGTGCAGGGTTTCCAGAAGCGCGCCGTCGCCGTCATCGAATGGCTCGCCGGCCTGGTGCGTGCGACCGGCCGGCGCATGCCGTTGCGCCTGGTCAAGGGCGCCTACTGGGACACCGAGATCAAACGCGCGCAGGAGCAGGGGCTGTCCGGCTACCCGGTGTTCACCCGCAAGGCCAACACCGACGTCGCCTATCTGGCCTGCGCGCGGCGCCTGCTGGCGGCGCGCGAGCTGTTCTATCCGCAGCTGGCCACGCACAACGCGCACACGGTTGCGGCCGTGCGCGCCTACGCCGGCGCGGGCGACCGCGGCTACGAGTTCCAGCGCCTGCACGGCATGGGCGAGGCGCTGTACCAGGTGGTGCGGGAGGATGCGCCGGTGCCGTGCCGGGTGTACGCGCCGGTCGGTTCGCACGAGGACCTGCTGCCATACCTGGTGCGCCGCCTGCTGGAGAACGGCGCCAACACTTCCTTCGTCAACCGCATCTTCGACGAGGGCACCCCGCCCGAGCAGCTCGTCGCCGATCCGGTGTCGGCGGTGCGCGGCCTGGCGGTCAAGCCCAATCCGTCGCTGCCGCTGCCGGCGGCGCTGTACGGCGCCGCGCGGCGCAATTCCGCCGGCCTGAACCTGAACGACCCGCTGGCCGCCGCCGCCTTCGCGCGCGAGCTGCGCCAGGCGGCGGACGCCGCCGTGCCGGCCGCTTCGCTGCTGTTCGGCGGCATCGACGGCGAAGGCCCGCTGCGCGAAGTGCCCAACCCGGCCGACCGCGGACGCATCGTCGGCCACTGGCGGCCGCTGCCGCCGGCGGCGGTGGCCGAGGTCGTGGCGGCGGCGCAGGGCGCCTGCGCGCGCTGGAACTCCACGCCGGTGGAAAGCCGCGCCGCGGTGCTGGAGCGCGCCGCCGATTCGCTGGAGGCGCGCCGCGCCGAGTTCGTGCGCCTGCTGATCCTCGAAGCCGGCCGCACCGTGGCCGACGCGCTGGCGGAGCTGCGCGAAGCGGTGGACTTCCTGCGCTACTACGCCGGCCAGGCGCGGCGCTGGCTGGCGCATCCCGAGGCGCTGCCCGGCCCCACCGGCGAGCACAACGAGCTGCAGCTGCATGGGCGCGGCGTATTCGTCTGCATCTCGCCGTGGAACTTCCCGCTCTCGATCTTCACCGGCCAGGTCGCCGCCGCCCTCGTCGCCGGCAACCCGGTCATCGCCAAGCCGGCGGAGCAGACGCCGCTGGTGGCCGCGCGCATGGCGCAGCTCCTGCGCGACGCCGGGCTGCCCAGCTACGTGTTCCAGTGCTGCCTGGGCGACGGCAGCCTGGGTGCGGCATTGGTCGGCGACCCGCGCATCGCCGGGGTGGCGTTCACCGGCTCCGGCGAGGTGGCGCAGTCGATCAACCGCGCGCTGGCCGCGCGCCCCGGCCCGATCGCCACGCTGATTGCCGAGACCGGCGGCCAAAACGCGATGATCGTGGACTCCACCGCGCTGCCGGAGCAGGTGGTGCGCGACGCGCTGGCTTCGGCCTTCGGCTCGGCCGGCCAGCGCTGCTCCAGCCTGCGCGTGCTGTTCCTGCAGGACGACATCGCGCAGCGCACCGTCGGCATGCTGCGCGGCGCCATGCGCGAGCTTTGCATCGGCGATCCGGCGCTGTTGTGCACCGACATCGGCCCGCTCATCGACGAGCCGGCGCGGGCGCGCCTGGAGGCGCATGCGGCCGCCATCAGCAAAAGCGGCCGCGTGATCGAGCGCCTGGCGCTGCCCGCGGCCTGCGGCGCCGGCACCTACTTCGCGCCGCTGGCGGTGGAGATCGACGCGATCGAGCAGCTCACCGCCGAAAACTTCGGGCCGATCCTGCACGTGGTGCGCTTCCCGATGCGGCGGCTGGAAGCGGTGGTGGAGTCGCTCAACCGCACCGGCTACGGGCTCACTTTGGGCGTGCACAGCCGCATCGAATCGACCTGGCGGCGGGTGCAGGCCCTGGCCCGGGTCGGCAACTGCTACGTCAACCGCGGCATGACCGGGGCGGTGGTCGGCGTGCAGCCGTTCGGCGGCGAAGGCCTGTCCGGCACCGGTCCCAAGGCCGGCGGGCCGCATTACCTGCTGCGTTTCGTCACCGAGCGCAGCCTGACGGTGAACACCGCGGCGGTGGGCGGCAACGCGCGGCTGCTGGCGGCAAGCGGTTGAACGCCTCAATGTGATTTTCTTATTCGCCTGCCAGCCGCAATGCTTCGGCAACCAGCGGCTCGCCGACGTAGTATCCGTCACGGCGCATCTGGGCGATCGTAGCCCCGACGGAGGCGACGAGTCCCAGCCGCTTGCCGGCGATCAGTACGCCAAGGCTGCCGATCACGGTCAGGCCCAAGCGGCGCGCCACCGCGCGACCCAGGCGCTCCTCGATCAGCACGGCGGCGCTGAGCTGCTGCGCCAGATGGATTGCCGCCGTTTCGCCGGCGTCGAGCTGTGGGAACGCGGGTCTTGCGCCCCCGGCATCGGCGTGGCGCGTCAGCAGCCCCGCCGCAAATGCCTGGGCAAGCGAGTCGGCCCCCGGAAGGCCGGGTGCCAGGCATTCGCCGGCTACCGTGTCCGGTACCACAACTTCGCCCAATACCTGCGGCAACACCGCAAGCATGCCGAGCCGCGCAAAGGCGATGAGGGGGGCGGCGTCGGCGACGGCGGAATTAGCCAATCGCCGCCAGTTCCGCTTCCAGTTCCTCAGGCGGATAGTCCACCGCCGGGATGCCTTGCTCGGCGAGCTTGGCGGTGAACTGCACCAGATTCATCCGGCTTAAGCGCGCGGCTTTGCCCAGGCTCAGCGTACCGTCCTGAAACAGCTTCACGGCCAGGGCCACGTCAAGCCCGTCGCGCACCAGCAATTCGTCCATCGGCACCGCGACAAATACCGGTTGGCCATGCTTGGTGACCACCGCCAAGTGCCCTTGCTCGGCCCCGCGCACCAAGTCGCCGGTGCGTTCGCGTAAGTCCCTGATTGTGAAAGTTTCCACTGCTGCTTCCTAAAATTGTGCCATCAAATGGTAGCACAATATTCAAGCGCCGCTGCCGCGGGACTTATCATTGACTCCAACAGGCGTGGCAACTGTCATTCCGGCGCAGCGACGAAACCGGCTCGGCAAAGACAGGTTCGTCAGCGGAGTAACCGAATCGGGGCACCGCCGGCCCCTCGTGGCTCCTCGGATTCCGCTGCGAGTGGTGCCGATCTGGCGTATTATCCGGCGCCCGCGCCGCCGGCTACGGCGGCGCGTCCTACGTTCCACTTCGCCGCGCCGTCATGGCCATTCCCGCATCTGGTGTGCGCACTGAGGTGCGCGCCAACCTTGGGCTCGCGCTGCCGCTGATCGCCGCGCAGCTGGCCGGCGTCGGCATGGGCACGGTGGACACCATCTTCGCCGGCCGGCTGGGGCCGGAGGCGCTGGCGGCGGTGGCGGTGGGGGTCAACCTCAACGTGGTGTTCTTCGTGTTCTTCATGGGCGTGTTGATGGCCTGCTCGCCGGTGGTGGCGCACATGGTCGGCGCCGGCCGGCCGCTGCCGCACATGGCCGCGTTCGTCGGCAGGGCGCGCCGGTTCGCGGTGCTGCTGGCGCTGCTGTGGGCCGGCGGCCTCAACCTGGCGGCGGCACCGGTGGTGGACAGCCTGCACCTGGACCCGGAGACCGCGCGCCTGGCGGTGCGCTTCATGCGCGCGCTGTCGGCCTCGGCGCCGGGCATGTGCCTGTATTTCACCCTGCGGTTTTCCGCCGAGGGCCTGGGCCGCACCCGGCCGATCGTGCTGGCGGGCCTGGCCGGCCTGGGCGGCAACGCGCTGCTCGACTGGCTGCTGCTGTTTGGCCATTTCGGGCTGCCGCGCCTGGGCGCGGTGGGCTGCGGCGTGGCCACCTCGATCTCCAGCCTGCTGATGGCGGGCACCCTGCACCTGCTGTACCGCCGCGGCGCGCTGCGCGGCCTGTTGCCGGTGCCGGGTGGCGTGCAAGACGTCGCCGAGGGGGTGCGCGACATCCTGCGCACCGGCCTGCCGATCGGGCTGATGCTGGTGGCCGAAGCCGGGCTGTTCGTGCTGGCGGCGCTGCTGATGGCCCGGTTCGGCGACGCCACCGTGGCGGCCTACCAGATCGCCATCAACTTCGCCGCGCTGGTGTTCATGATCCCGCTGGGCGTTGGCCTGGCCACCACCGTGCGCGTGGGCCATGCTGCGGGCGCGGGAGCGCCGGCGGCGGCGCGCTTCCGCGGGCTCGTCGGCATGGGGCTGGGGATCGCCAACGCCGCGTCCAACGCCGCCATCATGGCCGGGCTGGCCGCGCCGATCGTGGCGGTGTACACGACCGACGCCGCCATCGGCCGCCACGCCGCCGGCTTCCTGCTGCTGGCGGCGGTGTTCCAGCTGTTCGACGGCCTGCAGGTCACCGCCAACGGCGCCCTGCGCGGCATCAAGGACACCCGCGTGCCGATGCTGATCACGCTCGTCGCCTACTGGCTGGTGGGCCTGCCGGTGGCCTGGTGGCTGGCGTTCCGCGCCGGCGGCGACGGCATGGGGCCGGACGGCCTGTGGTGGGGGCTCACCGCCGGGCTGGGCGCGGCGGCGGCCGGGCTGTCGCTGCGCTACCTGCGGCGCACCCGCGGCGGCGTGGCGGCGGCGGGGCCTGTCGGGGCCGGCGGGACCTGAATGCGTTCTCCATCCAGGCCCCCCGGGTCCCTCCCGCAAGGGGAGGGAGATCAAGGCCGCCTGCTGCGGCGGTTATTAGCTTATGGCTTGATCGCAAGACCGAACGGTGCATCATAGGCGTCCCAACCAGCCGGCGAGGAGAAAATCATGGCATTGCAACTGGGCGACATCGCACCCGATTTCGAGGCGGAAACCACGCAGGGCAAGATCAAGTTCCACGAATGGCTCGGCAGCTCCTGGGGCGTGCTGTTCTCGCACCCGAAGGACTACACGCCGGTGTGCACCACCGAGCTGGGCTACACCGCCAAGCTCAAGCCGGAGTTCGACAAGCGCAACGTCAAGGTGATCGGCCTGTCGGTCGACCCGCTGGGCTCCCACGAAGGCTGGTCCAAGGACATCGCCGAAACCCAGGGCCACACGCCGAACTTCCCGCTGATCGCCGACGCCGACAAGAAGGTCTCCAACCTCTACGGCATGATCCATCCGAACGCCAGCGACACCTTCACCGTGCGCTCGGTGTTCGTGATCGACCCCAACAAGAAGATCCGCCTGACCATTACCTACCCGGCCAGCACCGGGCGCAACTTCGACGAGATCCTGCGCGTGATCGATTCGCTGCAGCTCACCGACAAGCACAAGGTGGCCACCCCGGTGAACTGGAAGCAGGGCGAGGACGTCATCATCGTGCCCTCGCTGAAGGACGAAGATGCGCACAAGCTGTTCCCGCAGGGCTGGAAGGCGCTGAAGCCCTACCTGCGGCTGGTCAAGCTGGCCAAGTAAGAAGTACTGCCCGGCGCTGCAACCTGCGCGCCTGGCAGAGCGAATAAACTGAATAAACTATGGGCCCCGCATCCGCGGGGCCGATTTTTTTGCGCCATGCGAATCTGCGTCTACTGCGCGTCCAGCAGCCAGTCACATCCCGAATACCGCGAATCCGCGCGCCGGCTCGGCGGGGTGCTGGCGCAGGCCGGCTGCACCATCGTCTACGGCGGCGGCACCGCCGGCTCCATGGGCGCGCTGGCCGACGGCGCGCTGGCGCAGGGCGGCGCGGTGGTCGGCATCCTGCCGCGCTTCATGGCGGACCTGGAATGGGGCCACCCCGGCCTGACCACGCTGCACGTGGTCGAGGACATGCGCGAGCGCAAGCACCGCCTGCTGGCGGATTCGGACGCGGTGATCGCCCTGCCCGGCGGCTGCGGCACGCTGGAGGAATTGATGGAGGCGATCACGCTCAAACGGCTGGGGCTGTACTTCAAGCCGATCGTGCTGGTGAACACGCGCGGATTCTACGCGCCGCTGCAGGGCTTCCTGCGCGACATGATCGACGAGCGCTTCATGAACCCGGAGCACGCGCGGATGTGGTCGCTGGTGGAGAGCCCGGAGGACGTGCTGCCGGCGATCCAGGCAGCGCCGCAATGGGACCCGGCGGCGCGCAGCTTCGCGGTGGTGCGCGACCCGGCGGCGCGGAGCTTCGCGGTGGTGCGCGACCCGGCGGCGCCGACTGGGTGAGGGAACGCGTTTAGGCGATGACTCGATGTCATCGCCTGCGGTGCCGAACGCCCGGCCAGGGATGGCCGGGCCGGGCGTTCCGGCGACTGCGCAGTCTCGCCAGGGACGGCTGTGCTGAACAAGCTGATAGCACCTTGCCGCCGGGCCAAGCGTGGCCGGGGTGTCATGTACATGCAAGCCGGTTTGGCGCAGAATCGTTGGACGTAAAGCGAACCCGGGACCCGATCCCGGGCGGTTGCACGATTACACGGCGCGCCGGGGGAGCACCACCGCCAGCAAGGCGGCAGGTGCGCGGACGATCCGGCGCGCGCCCCATTCAAAAACTCGCTGGAGGATCGCCGTGAACAAGCCTGAAGTCGTCACCCTGCCGACGCGCACCCCGTTCAAAGCCCGCTACGGCAACTACATCGGCGGCCAGTTCGTCGAGCCCAAGAGCGGCAAGTATTTCCAGAACACCTCGCCGATCACCGGCAAGGTGGTGTGCGAAGTGCCGCGCTCCGACGAAAACGACATCGAGATGGCGCTGGACGCTGCCCACCGCGCCCGGCCTTCCTGGGGCCGCACCAGCGCGGTGGAGCGCGCCACGCTGCTGAACCGGATCGCCCAGCGCATGGAGGACAACCTCGCCACCCTGGCCGAGGCCGAGACCTGGGACAACGGCAAGCCGATCCGCGAAACCACCGCGGCCGACATCCCCCTGGCGATCGACCATTTCCGTTACTTCGCCGGCTGCATCCGCGCGCAGGAAGGCAGCCTGAGCGAGATCGACGCCGACACCATCGCCTACCACTACCACGAGCCGCTGGGCGTGGTCGGCCAGATCATTCCGTGGAACTTCCCGATCCTGATGGCGGCGTGGAAGCTGGCGCCGGCGCTGGCCGCCGGCAACTGCGTGGTGCTCAAGCCGGCCGAGCAGACGCCGGCCAGCATCCTGGTGTGGGCCGAGCTGATGCACGACCTGCTGCCGCCGGGCGTGGTCAACATCGTCAACGGCTTCGGCCTGGAAGCCGGCAAGCCGCTGGCCTCCAGCCCGCGCATCGCCAAGGTGGCCTTCACCGGCGAGACCACCACCGGCAAGCTGATCATGCAGTACGCCGCGCAGAACCTGATCCCGGTGACCCTGGAGCTGGGCGGCAAGTCGCCCAACATCTTCTTCGACGACGTGGCGGCGGCCGACGACGCGTTCCTGGACAAGGCGGTGGAAGGCTTCGTCATGTTCGCGCTCAACCAGGGCGAGGTCTGCACCTGCCCCAGCCGCGCGCTGGTGCACGAGAAGATCTACGACAAGTTCATGGAGCGGGCGCTCAAGCGCGTGGGCGCCATCAAGCAGGGCAACCCGCTGGATCCTTCGACCATGATCGGCGCGCAGGCTTCCAGCGAGCAGATGGAGAAGATCCTGGGCTATATCACCATCGGCAAGCAGGAAGGCGCCAAGCTGCTGGCCGGCGGCAACCGCGCGACGTTCCCCGGCGACATGGCCGGCGGCTTCTACGTCGAGCCCACCGTGTTCCAGGGCCACAACAAGATGCGCATCTTCCAGGAGGAGATCTTCGGCCCGGTGGTCTCGGTGACCACGTTCAAGGACGAGGACGAGGCGCTGACGCTGGCCAACGACACCCGCTACGGCCTGGGCGCCGGCGTGTGGACGCGCGACGCCAGCCGTTGCTACCGCTTCGGCCGCGGCGTGCAGGCAGGCCGCGTATGGGTCAACTGCTACCACGCCTACCCGGCGCATGCGGCGTTCGGCGGCTACAAGCAGTCCGGCATCGGCCGCGAAGGCCACCGCATGATGCTCGAGCACTACCAGCAGACCAAGAACGTGCTGATGAGCTACAGCCCCGACAAGCTCGGCTTCTTCTGAAGCCGCACCCGGTGAAGTTGCACCCGGTCGCGCCCCTCTCCACGCCGCGGGACAGGGGCGTGGCCGGCACAGCAGCAGCGCCGGCCGCGCAATCCGTGCGCGGCCCGACCCGCAACGGCCAAGGCCAATCGACCAAGGAAAGATGAATTCATGAGCCCCACCGAAACCGTGCAAAGCTTCCTCAAGGCCTGGGAACCGGCCAACGGCTGGAAGACCGCCATCCGCGACTACTTCACCGCCGACTGCGTCTACGAGAACGTGGGCCTGACCAACACCACCGGCCCGGCGGCCTCCATCGCCGTGCTCGAGGCGATGGCCAAGCAGCTGCCGTTCGTGTCCCTCAAGGTGGACATGCTCGGCATCGCCGCGCAGGGCAACACGGTCATGACCGAGCGCGTGGATCATCTGCTCGGCGCCGACGGCAAGGCGCTGGTGTCGATCCGCCTGATGGGCGTGTTCGAGGTGCAGGGCGGCAAGATCAAGGCCTGGCGCGACTACTTCGACTCGCGCGCGGTCGGCGGCTGAGCGCCGCGCGCAGGCAAGCCCGGCGGCGTCCCAGCCGGGCTTGCCGGGGCGATGCCGGGCACGGCGCAGGGAGCGGATGTGGCCGACATTGCCGATATCCCGATTTTCCCGCTGAACACCGTCCTTTACCCGGGTGGGCGCCTGCCCCTGCGCATCTTCGAGACGCGCTACGTGGACATGACCAAGGCCTGCATCCGCGATAACAGCGTCTTCGGCGTGTGCCAGATCCTCGAAGGACAGGAAACCGGCAAGCCCGCGGTGCCCGCGCGCGTCGGCTGCACCGCGCGCATCGTGCAATGGGATGTGCCCGCCGCCGGGCTGTTCACCCTGGTGACGGAGGGCGAGAGTGTGTTCCGCATCCAGGAGCAGTGGTCCACCAAGGGCGGACTGTTGCGCGCCAACGTGCGGCTGCAGGAGCCGCTGGAGCCGCCGGCGGCCCTGCCGGAACGCTACAAGCGCCTGTCGCGCCTGCTCCAGGAGATCATCGAAAAGCTCGGCGCGGAGCACTTCGCCAGCCCGCTGCGCCTGAACGAGGCCGCCTGGGTTGCCTGGCGGCTGGCGGAAATGCTGCCGCTGGAGCGCGATTTCAAGCTGCGGCTGCTGGAGGCGGGCGACCCGCTGGAGTTCCTCGGGCCGATCGAGGAAGCGGTGCGCTCGGCCGTGAAGGACCGGCACTGACCGGGCGGCACGGCTGCGGGTGGGCAATTTTGACCCTGGAGCCTAACTTTCGCCGATGGTTTACGATGCACCACCAAGGGCGGGAGTTTTCCAGTGCCGGCAGTTGCCGCAATCAGACAGCAAAAGCGCAGCATCATCGATCGGCACGCCAAGCCCGACAACTTCAAAGGTGCGACCCAGGTCCTGACCACCCTGCTGCCGGTTGCGGCCTTGTGGTATGCCGCCGCCCTCGGCGACCGCCTGGCCGACGCCGATGGCCTGACCGCGGCGGCCACCCTGGTGTTGAGCCTGTTCCTGCTGCGCGTTTTCGTGCTGATGCACGATTGCGGTCACGGCAGCCTGTTCCGCACGTCCTCGCTCAACAAGGCGCTGGGCTTCGGCTTCGGCCTGCTGTCGGGCATGCCGCAATACGTGTGGGCGCAGCACCACAATTACCACCATGCCACCAACGGCAACTGGGAAAAGTATCGCGGGCCGCTGTCGATCCTTTCGGTGGACGAATACGACGCGCTGTCCAGGCCGCGCCAGCGGTCCTACGTGCGGCGGCGCAACATCTTCCTGGCGCCGTTCGGCGGATTCCTCTACCTGATCTTCAACCCCCGCGTGACCTGGCTCAAGGGCACGGCGGGCCTGGCGCGGCACGTGCTCCGCGGCAAGATCGCGCAGCCCGGCGTTTCCGTGCGCACGCACGCCGCCCGCTACGAAACGCGCCACTGGAAAACCGGCGCCGAGTTCTGGCACATGACCATGAACAACCTGGTCCTGCTGTCGGCCTGGGCGCTCATGTGCTGGCTGGTCGGCCCGGTGCTGTTTTTCTGCGTCTACCTGGCCAGCGCCTCGCTGGCCGGGGGCGCGGGCATCGTGCTGTTCGCCGTGCAGCACAACTTCGAGCATTCCTACGCCAGCGGCGACCTGGGCTGGGACTGCGACAGCGCCACCCTCCACGGCACCAGCTATCTGGCCTTGCCGGGTTGGCTGAACTGGCTCACCGCCAACATCGGCTACCACCACATCCACCACCTTTCCCCGCGCATCCCCAACTACCGGCTGGCGGGCTGCCACGCCGAACACGGGCACCTGTTCGGCAAGGTCAAGCGCCTCACGCTGGGGGACATCGGCGCCTCGCTGAAATTCCTGCTGTGGGATCCGCGCCTGCGGCAGATCATTTCCGTGGCCGAGCACGAGTCGGCCAGGCTCGCGGCGGCGGCCTGAGCGCATCGGCCGGATGCCGGCCGGCGCCGCAAGCTGGCGCCCCCTTGCCTGCGCGGCGGCGGGGGCGCCGTTCGTAGTGCCGTTCAGCCGCGGATGGCCGACAAGGCCGCGTTGAACGTCTTGCTCGGCCGCATCACCGCCTCCAGCTTGGCACGGTCGGCGGCGTAGTAGCCGCCGATGTCGACCGGCTTGCCCTGCACGTCGGCGAGCTCCCCCATGATGGTCTTCTCGTTCTGCGTCAGCGTCTTCGCAAGCCCCGCGAACCGTGCCTGCAGGGCCGGGTCTTCGGTCTGCGCGGCGAGCTCCTGCGCCCAGTACATGGCCAGGTAGAACTGGCTGCCGCGGTTGTCCATCTGGCCGGTCTTGGGCGAGGGGTTCTTGTTGTTCTCGAGCAGCTTGCCGGTGGCGGCGTCCAGGGTCCTGGCCAGGATCTTGGCTTTCTGGTTGCCGGTCTTGAGCCCCAGGTCTTCCAGGCTCACCGCCAGCGCCAGGAATTCGCCCAGCGAATCCCAGCGCAGGTGGTTTTCCTCGACCAGCTGCTTGACGTGCTTGGGCGCCGAGCCGCCGGCGCCGGTCTCGTACATGCCGCCGCCGGCCATCAGCGGCACGATGGACAGCATCTTGGCGCTGGTGCCCAGCTCCATGATGGGGAACAGGTCGGTCAGGTAGTCGCGCAGGATGTTGCCGGTGACCGAGATGGTGTCGAGCCCGCGGATGGCCCGCTCCAGCGTGTAGCGCATGGCACGCACCTGCGACATGATCTGGATGTCCAGGCCGGTGGTGTCGTGGTCCTTCAGGTAGGTCCTGACCTTCTTGATCAGCTCGGCTTCGTGCGGGCGGTACGGATCCAGCCAGAACACCGCGGTCATGCCGGAATTGCGCGCGCGCGTGACGGCCAGCTTGACCCAGTCGCGGATCGGCGCGTCCTTGACCTGGCACATGCGCCAGATGTCGCCGGTTTCCACCTGCTGCACCAGCAGCACTTCGCCGGTGGCGAGGTCGACGATGCGCGCCTCGCCTTCCTCGGGGATCTCGAAGGTCTTGTCGTGCGAGCCGTATTCCTCCGCCTGCTGGGCCATCAGGCCGACGTTGGGCACGGTGCCCATGGTGACCGGGTCGAAGTTGCCGTTGGTCTTGCAGAAGTTGATCATCTCCTGGTAGATGCGGGCGAACGTGCTTTCCGGGATGACCGCCTTGGTGTCCTTCGGGCGGCCGTCGGCGCCGTACATCTTGCCGCCGATGCGGATCATGGCGGGCATCGAGGCGTCCACGATGATGTCGTTGGGCGCGTGCAGGTTGGAGATGCCCTTGGCCGAGTCGACCATCGCCAGCTCCGGGCGGTGCTCGTGGCAGGCGTGCATGTCGCGCACGATCTCGTCGTGCTTGGAACTCGGCAGCGACTCGATCTTCTCGTAGAGGTTGACCAGGCCGTTGTTGACGTTCACGCCCAGCTCGTCGAACAGCTTGCCGTGCTTGGCGAACGCTTCCTTGTAGAAGATGCGCACGGCATGGCCGAAGACGATCGGGTGCGAGACCTTCATCATGGTCGCCTTGACGTGCAGGGAGAACATCACGCCGGTCTTGCGGCAGTCCTCCATCTGTTCCTCGTAGAAGGCGCACAAGGCCTTCTTGCTCATGAACATGCTGTCGATGATCTCGCCGTCGAGCAGCGCGACCTTGGGTTTGAGCACGATCGACTTGCCGCTTCGGGTCACCAGCTCCATCTTGACGTCGCGGGCGCGGTCCAGGGTCATGGACTTCTCGCCGTGGTAGAAGTCGCCGTGGCGCATGTGCGCCACGTGGGTGCGCGAGGCCATGCTCCATTCGCCCATGCTGTGCGGGTTCTTGCGCGCGTATTCCTTCACCGCCTTCGGCGCGCGGCGGTCGGAGTTGCCTTCGCGCAGCACCGGATTCACGGCGCTGCCCAGGCACCTGGAGTAGCGCTTGCGAATGGCTTTTTCCTCCTCGGTCTTCGGGTCCTCCGGATAGTCGGGGACCTTGAAGCCCTTGGCCTGCAGTTCCTTGATGGCGCTGACCAGCTGGTGCAGCGAGGCGCTGATGTTGGGCAGCTTGATGATGTTGGTGTCGGGCAGCAGGGTCAGCCGGCCCAGCTCGGCCAGGTTGTCGGGCACGCGCTGCTCTTCCGACAGGAACTCGGGAAACTCGCCCAGGATGCGGGCCGCCAGCGAGATGTCGCTGGTGTCCACCTTGATCCCTGCCGGTCCGGTGAAGGCGCGGATGATCGGCAGGAAGGCACAGGTCGCAAGCAGCGGTGCCTCGTCGGTCAGGGTGTAGATGATCGTCGGCTGCGGGGTACTCATTGTCGATGTCCTGGGTAGGGCTGCTCCAGCCCGCGTCGCGTCGTGGCGGCTTGCGTCCGGATCTGGCCGGTCAAGCGCGCCGCAGCAGATGGGGCTGTCGGAATTTTTTTAAGTGAGACGCACCCGGGCTTTCTCACCGCGACGGCCGGCGCTTTCGACGGACCGCTGCACTGGGAGAGCCTGCCCCCATTTTACGCGGCGGCCCGTGTGAATCAATCGCCGCGACCGCCGGGCGCCGGCCCTGCCTGCCCGGCCCACTTCCTTGGTGTATCCTCCCTCGCCGAACCCGCAGCCCGGATGTCCGGGCCTAAAACCGTGCCAGGACCATGACCGAACCAGCCAACAGCCGCAGCCGCATGATCACCGCCGGGGTGGCCCGCTCGCCCAACCGCGCCATGCTGCGCGCGGTGGGTTTCACCGACGCGGATTTCGAAAAGCCCATCGTCGGCGTGGCCAACGGCCATTCCACCATGAACCCCTGCAACGCCGGCCTGGGGCCGCTGGCGGTGCGGGCGGAAGCCGCGCTGCGCCAGGCCGGCGCCATGCCGCAGAACTTCGGTTTCCCGACCGTCACCGACGGCATTTCGATGGGCACCGAGGGCATGAAGTACTCGCTGGTGTCGCGCGAGGTGATCGCCGACGCCATCGAAACCGCGGTGCAGTCGCAGTTCATGGACGGCGTGCTGGTGATCGGCGGCTGCGACAAGAACATGCCCGGCGCGATGATCGCGATGATGCGCATGAACATCCCGGCGGTGTTCTGCTACGGCGGCACCATCAAGCCGGGTCATTGGAAGGGCCAGACGCTGACCATCGTCTCGCCGTTCGAGGCGGTCGGCGCGTTCTCCGCCGGCCGCATGTCCAAGGAAGACTTCGACGGCATCGAGAAGAACGCCTGCCCGAGCTTCGGCGCCTGCGGCGGCATGTACACCGCCAACACCATGTCCAGCGCCATCGAGGCGCTGGGCCTGTCGCTGCCGGCGTCCTCGACCATGGCCAACCCGGACGCGGAAAAGGCCGACTCGGTCGCCCTGTCCGCGCAGGCGCTGGTCGGCGCCATCCGCAGGCAGATCCGGCCGCGCGACATCTTCACCCGCAAGAGCCTGGAGAACGCGGTGACGGTGATCATGGCCACCGGCGGCTCCACCAACGCGGTGCTGCACCTGCTGGCCATCGCCCACGCCGCCGGCGTGCCCTGGACCATCGACGATTTCGAGCGCATCCGGCTCAAGGCGCCGGTGCTGTGCGACCTGAAGCCCTCGGGCAAGTACGTGGCCACCGAGCTGCACCAGGCCGGCGGCATCCCGCAGGTCATGAAGATGCTGCTCAAGGCGGGCCTGCTGCACGGCGACTGCCTGACCATCACCGGCCAGACGGTGGCCGAAACCCTGGCCCACGTGCCCGACGCGCCGCCGGCCGGGCAAGACGTGATCCACCCGATCGACAAGCCGCTGTACAAGCAGGGCCACCTGGCGATCCTGCGCGGCAACCTGGCGCCCGAAGGCTGCGTGGCCAAGATCACCGGCCTGAAGAATCCGGCGATCACCGGCCCGGCGCGGGTGTTCGACTCGGAAGACGCCGCCATGGCCGCGATCATGGCCGACCAGATCCGCCACGGCGACGTGCTGGTGATCCGCTACGAGGGCCCCAAGGGCGGCCCCGGCATGCGCGAGATGCTCGCGCCCACCTCGGCGCTGATCGGCAAGGGCTTCGGCGAGACCGTGGGCCTGATCACCGACGGGCGCTTTTCCGGCGGCACCTGGGGCATGGTGGTCGGCCACGTCGCGCCGGAAGCCTACGTGGGCGGCAACATCGCCCTGGTGCAGGAAGGCGATTCGCTCACCATCGACGCGCACAAGCTGCTGATCCAGCTCAACGTCTCCGACGCGGAGCTGGCGCGCCGGCGCGCCGGCTGGAAGCAGCCGGCGCCGCGCTACACCGCCGGCGTGCTGGCCAAGTACATGAAGCTGGTCGGCACCGCCAGCAAGGGCGCGGTGACGGACGGCTGAGCGCTCCGCTCGCCGACACCCGGCTCAGGCCAGGCCGAACAGGCGCCGGGCGTTGGCGGCGGATGCTGCGCCCACCGCTGCGGCGCTTTCGCCGCGCGCCTGCGCGACGCTGCGCACCACCCAGGGCAGGTAAGCCGGCTCGTTGCGGCGGTGCTTCGGCGCCGGCTTGATCGTGCGCGGCAACAGGTAGGGCGCGTCGGTTTCCACCAGCAGCCGGTCGGCCGGAATGCGCGGCACCAGCTCGCGCAAGGCCTGGCCGCGGCGCTCGTCGCAGACCCAGCCGGTGATGCCGATGTGGCAGTCCAGCGCCAGGTAGGCTTCCAGCGCCTCGGCGGAATCGGTGAAGCAGTGCACCACGCAGCCGGGCAGCGCCTTGCGGTAGTCGCGCAGGATGGCGTGGAAGTCGGCGTGGGCGTCGCGCTGGTGCAGGAAAGCCGGCTTGCCGGCCTGCACCGCCAGGCCGAGCTGGGCGACGAAGGCGCGGCGCTGCGCCTCGTGCGGCGCCAGGTTGCGGAAGTAGTCGAGCCCGCATTCGCCCAGCGCCACCACCTGCGGCTCGCCGGCCAGCCCGGCGATCTGCGCGGCCAGGGTTTCGTCCCATTCGGTGGCATGGTGCGGATGCAGGCCGGCGGTGGCGTAAATCCGCTGCGGGTGCGCGCGCGCCAGCTGCAAAGCCTGTTCATTGCTCTGGGCGCTGCTGCCGGTGACCACGATCGCCTCAACGCCGGCCGCCCAGGCCCGCGCCAGCACCGCGTCGCGGTCGGCGTCGAAGCTGTCGTGGGCGAGGTTGGCGCCGATGTCGATCATTGTTTCGGGAATCGGGAATCGGGAATCGGGAATGGGGATTCGCACCAGGCACGCTGGCGCTTACCCGGGCGCGGCAGCAGCGGGCGCCTGGCATTGCTGGCGCCACAGGATGCGCTGTTCCACCGCGGGCGCGGCGCCGGCTTCGTGCGGCGGCTCGACCAGGTAGATCATCTTGAAGTCGAGCAGGGCGCGGCCGGGCGGATTGGCGCGGTTCCAGCGGCGGCACAGGTAGTCGCCGTATGCGGCCTGAATCGCACCGGCGGGCCCCGCCTGCGCCGGCAGCAGCTTGTCCTGGAACAGGTGCCAGCGGATGCCGCGGTAGCTGCCCGGGACGTCGCGCGGCTTGTCGAAGCTCACCGTGCCGTGCTCGGGGTGCAGCACGTCCACCGCGCTGCCGTCGGCCAGCGCGCCGGGGAACACGAACCAGCCGTCGTCGCGCGCCGCCAGCGGCGTGTACCAGTCCCAGTCCTGGTCCATGCGCAGCAGCCGCAGCGGCGACAGCAGGCCCGCGGCCGGCCGCAGCACGCCGGCGGCGGCGAGGTTGCCGGCCAGCACCAGTGCCAGCACGCCAGCCGCCAGCCACTGCGCTGCGCGGGCGGTGCATTGGCGCGGTTCGCGGTACGGCAGCAGCCGGTCCGCCAGCCGGCCGAGCGCCGTGCGGTGGCGGCCCAGCAGGTCGTACAGGGCGTTGCCGGGTGCGGCGCTCCAGCTGCCCGCGAGCAGCCAGCCAAGCCCGCAGAACACCGGCGAGCGGCGCAGCAGGACGGTCAGCGCCGGCCACTTGAGGTAGGCGTGGTCGTCGTGGTCGATCACTACCCAGGAGCGGTTGGCTTCGAACAGCGCGCGGGCGCGAGCCTGCCCCTGCGCCGGCGCCAGCTCGGCGCGCGGCAGCACCAGCAGGGTGCGGGCCAGCAGGCACAGCTTCAGGCACAGCGCGCAGTCGCGGTCGTAGTAGATGCGCAGGGCCTGCGGCCCGCGCCTGCGCTCGCGTTTTTGCCGCCGGCGCGCCAGTGCATCCCAGACCCAGCCGTCGACCAGGGCCGCCAGGGCCACCAGGGCGGCCGCCGGCAGCAGGCGCTGCACGAAGCACAGCGCCAGCCCGACCTGCAGCAGCGCCAAGGTGGCCAGCGCGGCCAGCCGCAGCGGCCGCCGCAGCAGCGGAAACAGCAGCAGCGGCGGTGCCCAGCGCGCGGCGTAGTACGCGAATGCCGAAAACGCGCCGAGCAGGCCTTCCTGCGTGCGCAGCCAGATGCCGGCCGGCGCGGTGTACGCATCGCGCAGCACGGCCTGGTGCAGGGCGGTGAAGTCCGGCGACCACTGCGCGCCGCGCAGCGCCAGGCCGCCGGACAGGAACACGGCGGCGACCTGCAGGCTCAGGCCGGCGCCGGCCCAGGACAAGTGCGGCGCGGCCGGCGGTGCCGGCTGGCGCGCGAGCGCGGCGTCCACGCTGCCGCGCGCGCCCAGCGGCAGGAACAGGCCCCAGAACAGCAGGCAGGCCAGCAGGGTATCGCCGGGCGTGACGATCAGCGGGGCGCGGCTGAGCAGCGAGGCCTGCAGCACGAAGCAGGCGGCGGCGGCCAGCCGGGTGCGCCAGCCCAGCGCCAGGGCCAGGGCCGCCGCCGCCTGAGCCAGGAGCAGCGCCACGGCAAACCAAGCCTGGCCGTTGGCCAGGTGCAGGCTGATGCGGTCCGGCTCGCCGAAAGCGGCCAGCCACTGGCGCGGCATGACCCCGGCGTCGGTATAGAAGCTGCAGGTGTCGGGCAGGCGTCGCGCCGCGTCGAAGAACAGCAGCAGCCCGAGCAGCGCGCGGAACAGCGCCAGGCTGCGCAGGTCCAGGCCGACCAGCGCGGCGGGCAGCGCGCGCAGCCAGCTTGTCAGTCGCAACCGCGCTTCCTTCATAGGCCCCGCTAACGTTGTTTTCGACTGCCGCCGCAGATGCGTGCGAACCGGCTCCCTTGGCGCCGGTTCGTCCGCCGGTGCCCCGGATCATGCGCCGCGGCCCGGGTGCCGCGGGGCGCTCTCCGGCGCGCGCCGGTATTTTCGCGCATTACGCCGCCGCCGTCGCCTGTATCACGGCCTTTGTCACGGTTTTTTTGGGGCTGCCGCAGTAAACTGCCCGGCAATGTCGACCGAACTGGTGGGGCTCCCCGCTCGGGGCGAATCACGCGAACTCTTCGTGGACGGCGCCGCCGGCCGCCTGGAGGCCCTGCTGGCGATGCCGCCCGGCCAGGGCGCGCTCGCGGGCGTCTGCCTGGCCTGCCACCCGCATCCGCTGTACGGCGGGGCGATGAGCAACAAGGTCGTCCATGCCCTGGCCGCCGCCGCGCTCAAGGCCGGGCTGGCGGCCATGCGGTTCAATTTCCGCGGCGTCGGCGCCAGCCAGGGCACCTTCGACGACGCCCGCGGCGAAACCGACGACGCCGTCGCCGTGGCCGGCTGGCTGCGCACGCATTTCCCCGGCCTGCCGCTGGTCCTGTCCGGCTTCTCGTTCGGCGCCTACGTCAGTCTCAAGGCCGCCGCCCAGGTGCACCCCGCCGCGCAGGTGAGCATCAGCATCCCGTTCGGGCGCTACGTGGACCAGGCCGCCCCGCCGACGCACCCGGGCTGCCCGTGGCTGGCGGTGCACAGCGTCGACGACGACGTGGTGAGCTGGGCCGAAACGCGCGCCGAACTGCTGCGCTACCAGCCGCCGCCCACCATCGTCGAGCTCGACGGCGCCGGCCACTTCTACCACGGACGCATCGGCGAGCTGCAGGACATCGTGCTGCCGTTCCTGCAGCAGAGCCTGCGCCCATGAGGCGCGCGCTGGCGGCCCTGCTGCTCGCGGGCACCGCGGCCGCCGCCGACGGCCCGCCGGCGTTTTCGCTGCACGGGCTCGACGGCTGGGAGCAGCAGAGCTTCCGCGATCCGGCCACGCTGCAGCTGCACAAGCTGACGCGTTACAGCGTGGCCGACGACGGCGGCGTCAAGGTGGTGGCCGCGCAGTGCGACGACACCGGCTCCGGCGAGGCCTGGCGCGGCACCGTGGACCTGCGCCGCACGCCGGTGCTGCACTGGCGCTGGAAGGTGGACCGCATCTATCCCGGGCTGGACGAGCGCGTGCGCGGCGGCTCGGATTTCCCCGCCCGCATCTATGCCGTCACCGGCAGCCGCTGGCTGCCCTGGACCATCAAGGGCCTGATCTACGTGTGGGCCAACGGCACGCAGCAGGCCGCATCCTGGCCCAGCCCCTATTCGGGCGCCGCCGGCGAAGGCATGATCGTGCCCGTGCGCAGCGGCGCCGACGGCGTCGGCCAGTGGCAGGAGCAGTCGCGCGACGTGCGCGCTGATTTCAAGCGCTTCTTCGGCGTCGACGCCGACAAGCTCGGCGGCGTGGCGATCGTCACCGACTGCGACGATGCGCACGGCCAGGCCAACACCTGGTATGGCGACTTACGCTTCGACGTGAACTGAACATGACCACTTCCCATTCGATCCTGGACCGCCTGCTGGGCCTGTTCGACGGCTTCGGCGCCGAGGTGGAGCCGCCGTCCGAAGCGCTGTGCGTGGCCCTGCTGCTGCTGGAGCTGGCACGCGCCGACTTCGAGTTCGGCCAGGCCGAGCAGGACAAGATCCGCCAGGTGCTGTCCAGGCGCTACGGGCTGGGCACCGAGCAGTGCGAGGCGCTGCTGCGGCAGGCGCAGGCGCTGGACCAGGCGGCGGTGTCGCTGTTCGACTACGTGCAGGCGCTGAACGCGCGGCTGGCGCCGGCCGGCAAGTACGAGCTGATGGAAATCCTCTGGCAGGTCGCCTACGCCGACGGCCGCCTGGACAAGCACGAGGAGCACCTGCTGCGCCGGCTGGCCGGGCTGCTGTACGTGTCCGACCAGGACTACATCCGCGCCAAGCTGGCCGCCGAAGGCGGCGCCGCCTTGCAATAGGGGATTGCCGCCGTCAGGCGCCGGGGAGCGGCTGTTCCGGCTTGCGCAGCTTGTACATGGCGATCTCGCAGAACAGGCCGGGCAGCAGCGCGATGGCGATGCCGCGCCGGTGCGCGCGGTCCAGCAGCGCCCGCTCCAGCACGCGCCAGCCGCTGTGCCGGCACAGGCCGTCGAAATCCGCCACCGTGCACAAATGGATGTTGTGGGTGTCGTACCACTGCGCCGGCAGCGCCGGCGTCACCGGCATGTGGCCGCCCAGGATCGCGGCGCGCGCGCGCCAGTGGCCGAAGTTCGGGAAGGTCACGATCGCCTCGCGCCCGACGCGCAGCATTTCCGCCACCACCTTGTCCGGCCGCTGCAGCGCCTGCAGCGCCTGCGTCATCAACACGTAGTCGAACGAGCCGGTGGCGAAGTCGGCCAGGCCCTCGTCGAGGTCCGCCTGGATCACGTTGACGCCGGCGGCGACGCAGGCCGCCACGTTGGCGGGGTCGATCTCCAATCCGTACCCGCTGACCTGCCGCGTGCGCGCCAGGTGACCCAGCAGGGCGCCGTCGCCGCAGCCGAGGTCGAGGATGCGGCTGCCGGGGGTGATCCAGTCGCAGATCAGGGCGAGATCGGCGCGGAGAGAGCCGGTCGTGGTGTTCATCGCGAAGCGCGGATGGCCCGCTTGGGGGCGATTTTCTCCCTCTCCCTTTGGGGGAGCTTTGCGGAATTCTTCTTGCATTGAAAGAGGCATTGAGCAGGAGGAGTCGAGCGATGGCGCACAGAGGCGGAAGCAAGCAACTGGGATTGGCCGATGCTCTGGTGCATCCCGGAATTGGCAAGAACGCGC
>JADHNH010000118.1 GCA_016779605.1 Nevskia sp.
GGAGCACGGGTTCCTCCTTGGAATATTCGCGTAACGAGCAGTGGATAAGGCGTCGAAACGGCACCTGTTGCAAATGGGAGTGCGGGTTCCTGATGGAAGTTCCATCTTGCGGCCGGCTCCACCGGCTCTGTGGCCCCCGATACGTTGGACGTCCTAAACGGGGGAACGTCACCATGCAGTGTGCGGCGCAGCTGGCCGCGCCGCGGCGGACGCGCCGGAATCGCGTAGTGGACTTGACAGGTGCACTAGAACAAGGTAAAGTTCTCTAAACGTCAAAGCTGCGCCAGCAAGAGCCCGCCGCGAGCGGGCTTTTTTGCGGGCGAAAGGGGTGGGCGATGGGCGGCACGAGGGAGCGCAAGGGAAGCAGGATGCGCCCGGCACGCCGGACCGCCGGCGGTTCCCGCAGAAGGGCAGCCGGCGCCGCACGCCAGAGCGCGGTGCCTGCGCGCAGCGCGATCTGGCAGGTGTTCGAAGAGCTTGGCGGGATCGAGGCAATGGCGGCGTGGGCACGCGAGGACCTGACGCGGTTTTACCAGAGCGTGTTTCCGCGGCTGCTGGCCGCCGAGGCGCGCGCACAAGGCGGCGCGCGTGAGCCGGCGGTGCCGCGCGGCTGGCTCAAGGAATTGCTGGGCAGGCTGGACGATGGCGGCCACAAAGAACTGGTCAAGACTGAAAACCCTGCTGAGTGACCGCCAGTGGCGCCTGGCGAACCTCTACCGGATCCGCGACAAGGCGGCGAAAGTGGTGCCGTTCCGGCCGAACTGGGCACAGCGCCGGCTGTTCGACGGGCTGGCGCACCGCAACGTGGACCTGAAGGTGCGGCAGCTCGGCGTGACCACCGGCTACTGCATGCTGTGGCTCGACACCTGCCTGTTTTCCGGCAACGTGGCGGTAGGCATCGCAAGCGGGGGCGTGCCCGCGGCCGCCGGCGGCGCTGCTGGTGCGTCCGCCGATGCCGGAGTCGTTGACGCCGCGCTCGATGCCGGCATCGGTCAGTCGGACATCCTCGGCAACCACATCGACAACGCGCAGCAGTGCGGCGCCATCCGCGCCCAGCTCGACGCCTTGATCGACTGGCACGCGGCGGCGGACCGATGAACGCGCTTGCGCTGGTGGCCGCGATCGAGCGGGTGGCGGAGGGGACCCACGCGGGATTTGTCTACGTTTCGGTTGCCTGCGTCGGGGCGCTGTGGCTTTTGTATCGCGCGACGATCAGCCGCATTGCGCGGCTGGAGCTGGCGGTGGCGGAATGCAACAAACGCCACACGGAAACCGAGAAGGCGTTGGCGGCGGCCAACCAGCGCGCGGAGAACCTGGGGCGCTCGCTCACCGCGCTGTGGACCATCATCAGCCTGGGGGCGGCAGGGCGGACCGTGCGGCTGCCGCCGCTGCACGAGTTGCTGGAGGGCAATATCCGCCTGGATGCGGAGGAAGGGAAGGGGCCGCGCCAGGCTGCCGCCTGAGCTTGCTGCCGGGCTGCATTGCTCGGCGATTCAGTCAAGGCGGTGGGTGCCGGCGGGGCTGTCAGCGGCAGCGGTGGAGAGCGGGGAGACAGCGAGCGGAAACGTCTTCTACTGAATCAATTCCGCGGGCCAGGTCCGGTTACCACTGCGCCGCGGTCAGCACGCGCTCCTGGGAGCTGCCGGCGAGGCGGCCGTAGATGACGATGTCGTGGCTGCTGGGGCGGCCCTGGTCGACGAAGAAGTCATAGTTGTCGCGCAGCTCGGCGTAAAAGGTGTCGTCGCCGAACAGGCGGTCGGTGCCCAGCCAGGAATCGCCATAGGCGTAGCGCACCCGGTAGATACCCACCGGGACATACACGCGCAAGGTTTCACCACCGCGCAGGTAAAGCGTACCCAGCGGCGCTTCGTCGGTGTACAGCAGCTTGACATAGTAGGAGCCCGGCGCCGGCGCGCTGATGGACAGGGCGACGGCGGGATTGCGCGAGGGGCGCTGTACCCACCCGGTGGCCGGTTCGCCGCTGGCTGAAACTTGCGCCGGCGTCTGGGTGGGCGGGGCTTCCGCTCTAGACTGCGGCTGACTGCCCGGTTCACTTGCCGCTGGTTGCGCTGCGGCGGGGCGCGGCGGCGCCGGGACTGGCAGCGACGGCGGCTGGATGACGGCGAAAAACACCACCAGGCTGAGCAGCAGACCGCCCAGCGCAACGGAAACGCCGATGGCCGGTGCGCCGTTGTGCGCATATTCGAGCTTGCCTTTGGGCTGCCAGTAAAGGGCGGAATTCTTGATTTCGCCGAGGTAGGCGACGCCGTATTTCTGGGCGCGGGAAATGTTGTCCGCCAAGGTGCCCTTGAGGCGGTCGGCGGCGGACTTGGAGCGCAGCATGAAGTTGCGGCTGCCGCCGGCGATGTGCTCGAAGTGCACGTCGGTGCCGCTGTAGGCGCCGTTCAGATGGTGGTGGGTGGCGTCGAAGCGGCGCGCTCCGAGCAGCGGCCACACGGTCATGGTGGCGTAGTCGCATTCGACCAGGTGGGTGGGGGTTACGGCAATTCTGCGGCCGAAGCCGGAAGCCAGCATCTGGTAACTGCGCAGCAGTCCATAGACGATGAGCAGGCAAGCGGCCAGCACTGCGAAGTAGGCGAACACGGCGAGCTGCCCGCTCAGCGGCATGCGGGTGGACCAGGCCCACACTGCGGACACCATGGCGATGCCGGAGGCCGAAATGCAGACCTGGGTGCTGAGACGGGCGATGGGTGCACAGGCGTAGCCCGGCTGGCTGTTGCCGAATGCCAGCGTGATCTCGGCGCGTGCGGCGTCACGGGTGTCGGCCCAGCGGATGGTGCCGGGTTGCAGGCGAGAGTCGCTGAAATCGAAGCCGGCAGGCTCCGGTACGCCGCCTTGAGGCTGCGGACGACCCGGCTCCGGGCGCTCCTGCTCGGCGATCCAGCGGTCGTGGCGTGCGCGCAACTCGGGATCCGACAAGGTTTCGTAGGCGGCGTTGATGATCTTCATCACCCGCTCGCACTCCTGCCGCTTGTCCGGCGGATTGCGGTCGGGATGCCACTTCTGCGAAAGGCCCCGATAGGCGGCGCGCACCACTTCCGGGCTGGCGTTGCGCGTGATCTGCAGGTTGTCGTAGTGGGTCTTGAGTCGTGCCACGGGAGGCGCCGGCCGCCGGCGGCGGTCCTGGTATTCGTGGTGGACGTGAGGCTGTGCCAGCGCAGGCCGCACGTACGGTTATCCTGGCTTATCGGCAGCTTGGTGCCGAACTGAAGCCGATCACCGCGGTTACGGCGCGGCCGCGCCGTAGAAGGCTTCGCCGTAGGTGATTCGCCCGTCCGCCCTGACCAGCCAGCGCTCGACCGCGCGGGCGCGCCGGCCGGCGAGATCGGCCTGGTAGGTGACGACGATGGCGGAGCGGGCGGGATCCCAGTCCGCCGCCTCGAAGCGGAATTCCAGGCTGGGAATGGCCGCCAATGCCTTGGTCCAGTATTCGCGCAGGGCGGGCTTGCCCTCCACGCGGGCGCGGCCGACGAAGGATTCGGCCTTGGGGCTGACAAACGCGGCGTCTTCGGCAAACAGGGCCAGGACGGCGTCGAGATCGCGCCGGTTCCAGGCGGCGACCCAGGCCTGGGCCAGCCGGGCGGCGTCATCGGCGGTGATCACGGCGGCGAAGTAATTGCGCCCGTTGGGGCCCTGCATGGGCCACTCGCGCTCGCCGGCGGCCGCGGCGATCCATTCCTGCACGGCCGGCAATTGGGCGATGCGGCGGACATAGGACTCCGCAGCGGCGGAAAGCGGCAAGGCGTACTGCAGGGTGCGCAGCGCCAGGGGGGCGAAGAAGGCGTCGGCCGCGGAAAATCCGCCGCAGAGGAATCCCTGACGGGTGTCGCTGGCGGCGAATATCGCGTCGGCGCGGGCGAGCTGGCCGACGGCCGCGGCGGTGAGCACCTTGGGTTGCGCGCTGCGCAAAACGTCGAAGGAACACTCGAGGCGGATGGCGGCGAACGAGGCATGCATTTCCGCGCACAGGGCGCGCGCCAGGGCGCGCCGGTCGGGCGCAGGCGGCCAGATTCCCGCGCCGGGGAGGCGTTCGGCGAGCGTTTCGGCGATGGCCAGGGAGTCGCCGACGGCGAGCGCGCCGTCGACCAGGATCGGCACGGTGCCGGGCACCGGCGCGCCGCCCGCGGCAGCGCGGACGCGGCCGGTCCAGTCAGGGTGCCAGAATGGCACAACCTCCTCCTCGAACGGGATGCCAAGCTGCTTCATGAGCAGCCAGGGACGCATGGACCATGACGACAGCCGCTTGTTGCCGATGATCAGCTTGAACATGGACGCCTCCGCTTACGACGCTTATTGAAAGCTTCTTTCGGATTGCCTGCGCAGGAAAGCCACGGTTTCCGGCACCGAGTCGAAGGCATGGTCGCCGGACGCGGGGCGCGGCTCGCCCACCCAGGCCTGGATGCGCAAGCGGGTGCGGTGGCGCCGCGCCGTGCGCAGGACCACCGAAGGGCCGGCCGGACCGGCGGTCAAGGCGATCAGGGCCTGCTCGAAGTCGGCGAGCAAGGCCAGCGGCTTGTCGGCGCAGGCGAATATGCGGTGCAGCTCGCTGGCGGCTCCGCTGGTCAATACGATCCTGTTCACAGCTTTCTTTCCTAACTGGCGCACATGACGTGCGCATTGGCCCTCGCTTAGGCCGGCGGGTGTGGAAAGAGGCTGGTTTGGAAGCTTTAGCGGTCTTTTCCCGTTCCCGTCGGCGCTTCTGACGGGAGGGGACCGGTCAGAGGCTACTGGGAGCCGTGGGCTCGGACTTTGGCGCAGGCGACCTGAATCTGGAGCATCGCCAAGGACACCGAGCCCGCCATGGCCACGCCACGCCAGCCGCAAAGCGGCGCGGCAGCCGAGGCGGCGGCGTTGGCGAAGCGGGCGATCGAATCGGCGTGCAACATGTTCAAGGCCTGGCGGCAACGGTCTGGCTGAAACCTGCCACAATGGTAAGTGGGAGTGATCGGGGAATTCAAGTCTGGGCAATCGCCGGCGCGCACCGCCGGGAACGGCAAGTGAGGCCTGGGAGTCGAAATTATTTGTGCATCGGGCCCGGTCGGCCCGATGACGATGAGTATGCAATTTTCACCCTGCGGGGGTGTTCAGGGCGCGCCAATGAGATTACGATCGTAAATCGGGGATCTGGGGCGCCGGGTGCAGCTGCGGCGGGTGATTGCCGCTAGACATCAATGTCGGGGTTATTGCGGGAAAATCGCTATGGCGAATCGGAGTGACGCAAAAGAAAAGCAGCCATCATTTTATGGCCAGCTTGAAGATTTGCTGACGGAACAGCTCGCCGCGCAGCCCCGCAACCATCAGCTGCGGCTGAAGCTCCTGGAGCTGTACTACGAAACCCGCAAGGTTGACGCGTTTCTGCGCGAGGCCGAGGCTCTCGCCGCACTGACCCCCGACAAGGGCCTGTCTCCGGAGTGGCAAAAGACGCTGAGCATGGGGCGGATGCTGGCGCCGCATGCCGAAATCTTCCACGGCGAGCCGGGTGAGCGCATTACTTTCGTCGGCACCGCGCCGGGTACTTCGGCGCCGGTGCAGAAATACCGCCGTTACGGCGACGAAAAGCGCTTTGCACGCTATTTTGACGACTTGTCGCGCGGCTTCAAGGAAGCCTGGTCGGACCCCGCATTCCAGGCCAAGCTCGACCTGGAACTGGCGACGATGGCGCGCCGGCCTTCGTCGCTGCTGCACGCCAAGCGCCTGTCGCAGGCGATTGGCGGCGCACAGATCTATATCAAGCGCGAAGATGTATCTCCGCGCGATACGCACCTGACGTTCAGCGTGGTGGGCCAGGCCCTGCTGGCGCAGCGGCTGGGCAAGAAAACCCTGGTCACCGGCACCACGGACGGCCGGCGCGGGGTACTCACCGCGTCGATCGCCGCGCGCCTGGGCATGGACGCCGTCGTCTTCATGCCCAGCGAGACCAACGCGCGCCAGTCGTCCAACCTGTTCAGGATGTGGCTGCTCGGCGCCAATGTGCAGTCGACGGTCAACGAGCGTACCGGCCAGGCCGAGGAGGCGCGTGACGCCGCACTCGAGTTCTGGGCGCGCAATGCGGGCGACGCGATGCTGATCACCGGGCTGGAAGGCGCGCCGGAACCGTATCCGCAAATCACGCGCGAGTTCGCCGCCACCATCGGCCGCGAGTGCCAGCGTCAGTTGCGGGTGATGGCGCGGCGTTCGCCGGACCTCGTGGTAGCGCGCGGCGGCGAGAACGCCGACGCGCTGGGCCTGTTCCCGGCATTTCTCGGAGAACGGCAAACGCGCCTGGTATGCGTCGAGCCGGCCAAGGAAAAGGACGCGGAGGCCGTCAGCGTTGGGCTGGCGATCGATCCGGCCAAGCAGCCGCTCAGCCGCACCGAAAACAAGGTGGCGCAGACAATCCTGGAAGGGCTGGAATACCCGAGCGTTACGCGCGAGCACCAATGGCTGAAAGCCAGTGGTCGGGTCGAATACCTGAAGAGCACGCTGGAACTGGCCAAGAAGGCGATACGCGACCTGAGCTATTACGAAGGCATCATTCCGGCCATCAAGACCGCCTATGCCCTGGGTTGGGCGTGCCAGACCGCCAGCTCGCTGAAACCCGAGCAGGCCGTCGTGGTGGTGGTGGCCGAGGATGTCGAAAAGGACATCTGGGATATCGGCCGCCTGATGGGTGCGCCGGTCTGAATCTGCGCAGGGGCGCTCTCGCGCCTCGTGGGCAGAGTCGGTCGGCAGGCGTGCGTGATCCCGCGCCGCGTGATCGGGCGCCGTATACTCCAAGTCCCGGCAACCGCTGCTACCCCGGCGCGCGCGCTATCCCTGACCGATCATGCCCCCCCTGTTCACGCCCAAGAACGCCCTGCAATCCGCCCAGGGCGGTGCGCAGACCCGGCGCTTCCGCGAGTTCGTGATTGCCCATTTCGATGGCGAGGGCGCCATCTCGGTTCCGAACACGGTGTGGATACCGGCTGCGGCCTGGGCTTCCTCGCGCATGGCTTCCGGCAACCGGCTGCGCGACCGCGGCCTTTTGATCCAGCGGCTGGACGTGTTCGTCACCCGCCGCGGCACCTCGATCGCCTCCACCACCGGCGCGCACCTGCGCCTGGCCAAGCTGCGCGACGCGATGAAGTCGGAGGGCGTGGACGTCAAGGAATGGAATTTCCCGCCGGACGACGTGCTGGACCGGGCGCTGAATCCTGGAGGGGGCGGTTCCGGCCGTGGTGCGCACGGGCATCCGGCGGCGGGTGATGCAGCGCCAGCCGCGGACAAACCCGCGGAGCCGGACACCAAATAGGTCCTGGCGGTTACTCCACCGCGCTATGGCCGATGCCCGTGCCGCGGTGCACCAGCAACAGCAGCGGCAGCAGGGCGAAGCAGGTCAGCGCCATGATCTTGAAGTCGTCGAGATAGGCCAGCAGGGTGGCCTGTTGCACCGCACCCCGGTAGATCGTGGCGAGCGTGGCCATGCTGTCGGACGGGCTGCGCAGCACGGCTCCCACATGGGCGGCAAAATCGGCGTAATCCGGATTGAGGGTGTGCAGGTATTCGACCGCGCGCGCTTGGTGGAACTGCTCGCGGCGCGTGAGCACGGTTGAAGCGAACGAGATGCCGATGCTGCCGCCGAAATTGCGCGCCAGGTTGACCAGGGCCGAGACGTTGTTGGTCTTTTCCGGGCCGACATCGCGGAAGGCGATGTTGTTGATGGGGATGAACAGGAATGCCAGGCCCGAGGACTGCAGGATGCGGGCGAGCATGATCTCGTTGAACGGCGAGTCCAGGTAGAAGCGGGTCATCCACAGCAGGCCGCTGCCGACCGCAACCAGGCCAACGGCAATGAGCAGCCGCAGATCCACCTTGTTGACGATCCGGCCGACCACGGGCAGCAGCAGCATGATGACGAAGCCGCCCGGCGTGAGCGCCAGGCCGGCATCGATGGCGCGGTAGCCCATCAGGGACTGTGTATAGGCCGGCAGCAGGAAGGTGCTGCCGAACAGGATGAAGCCGAGCATCAGCATGAGGACGAAGGAAACCGCGAAGTTGCGTTCGCGCAACAGGCGCAGGTCCACCATCGGATGCGGATGCCGCAGTTCCCACCATACCAGCAGCACGCCGGAAACCGCCGCCGTGACGGTGAGCGCGACGATGGTCTGCGAGGCGAACCAGTCGTCCTCCTGGCCACGATCCAGCACGACCTGCAGGCAGCCCAGCGACAAGCCGATGAAGCCGAAGCCGGGCCAGTCGACGGAAAAGCCGCTGGCGCGTGTGCGCTGCGCGGGCAGCCTGTCCTGAATCAGAGCGGTGACCAGGAAGAACAGGCTCACGCCGATCGGCACGTTGATGAGAAAGATCCATCGCCAGGTGAAGCTGTCGGTGATCCAGCCGCCCAAGGTCGGCCCGATGGCCGGCGCAAACACCGTGGCGATTCCGTAAATCGCGGTGGCCATGCCGCGCTTTTCGGCCGGGAACGAGTCGGCCAGGATCGCCTGGCCGCTCGGCTGCAGGCCGCCGCCGGTGGCCCCCTGGACGGCGCGCAGGACGATCAGCGTGGCGAGGTTGGGTGCCAGACCGCAGAGCAGCGAGCTGGCGGTGAATCCGGCGATGCAGGTGAGGAAGAAGCGCTTGCGCCCGAACACATTGGAGAGCCAGCCGGATATCGGCATGACGATGGCGTTGGTCACCAGGTAGCTGGTCAGCACCCAGGTGGACTCGTCCTGGCTGGAAGACAGGTCGCCGGCGATGTGGGGCAGCGAAACGTTGGCGATGGAGATGTCCAGCACCTCCATGAATGCAGCCAGCGCCACGACCGGGGCGATGAGCCAGGGATTCACCGCCGGCACGTTGCGCACGGGTGCGGCAGCCGCGCTCATCGGGGGGTCGGGCCCTGGCCGACGGCTGCGGAGGATGTATCGATGTTGGCGCCGACGATGCGTTCTGCCAGCGCATCGAAGCCTTCGCTTTGCGCCGCGTAGACATCGGTATTCGCGGCCGCCGGCCACGCCGGAGCCTGCGACAAGGCAGCTCCGTCCAGACTGTGCGTATCCACGTCGACGTGGGTGGAGGCGCCGACGAACAGCGGATGCGCGGCCAGTTCCGCCGGATCCAGGCCGATGCGCACCGGCAGCCTTTGCACTACCTTGATCCAGTTGCCGGACGCATTCTGCGCCGGCAGGACGGCCAGCGCGCTACCGGTCCCCGCGATCAGGCCGAGCACCTTGCCGTGGAATTGCACCCGTGTCCCGTAAATGTCGGCAGTGACCTGCGCCGCTTGTCCGATGCGCAGGCACCCGAGTTGCGTTTCCTTGAAGTTTGCGTCGATCCAGATCGATTCGAGCGGTACCAATGCGAGCAGCTCGGTGGCCGGCGTCACCTGCTGCCCCAGCTGGACGCTGCGGCGGATGACGTAACCGCTGGCCGGCGAGAGCACATGGGTGCGCGCGGCAGCAAGCCAGGCGGTGTGCAGGCTGGCACGGGCCTGCAGCACCCGGGGATGCGTATAGGGCGTGGTGCCGCTGACGGCGGCGCGCGATGCCGCCAATGCTGCCTGTGCCTGCTCGAGGGCGGCTTGGGCGCTGCGCACGGCGTGCTCGTCGTGCTGCAGGGCCTGCTCGGAAACGCCGTGCGCCGCGGCCAACGTGCGGTCGCGCGCCAGGTCTTCGCTGGCCTGGCGCAACTGTACGCGCTGCGCGGCGACCGCGGCTTCGTCGCGCCGCTCGTCGGCGCGCAGCTGCACGACTTCGCGCACGGTCTGCGCCAGGGCGGCTTCGGCCTGGGCCAGGGCGACGTCGGTATCCTGATTGTCCAGCTGGGCCAGGGGCTGGCCCTGGCGGACATACTGGGTCTCGTCGGCGCCGAAGGCCACCACCGTGCCGCTGACCTGCGGTGCCAGCCGGATGATGTTGCCGTTGACGTAAGCATCGTCGGTCTGTGCATGGAAGCGCCCGACGAGGAAGTAGTGTGCCGCCAGTGCCGCCGCCGCGACGAGCAGCACGGCGAACAATAACAGCGGCAGCCTGCGCGACCGCGCCACGGCCGGTGGGATTTCAGCAGGGTTTGCCTGCGGCGCACTGCCGTTCATTCGGTTTGCTCCTTGGCGCTACTGTGTGGCGCCTGCGACTGCGGTCTGCGCAGCGGCCGGCGCGGGCTGCGTGGCCGGGTCGGCTTGCGCGTTCCACCACCCGCCGCCGAGCGCATGGAACAAGGCGGCGGTGTCGGAAAAGCGCCGCATGTCGGACTGCACCTGCGCCAGGGCGGCGCTCTGGTACTGCGCTTCCGCCGCCAGCACGGTGAGCTCGCCGACCGTGCCGGACTTGAACTGGGCCACGGCCAGGTCGCGGCTGTCGCGCGAAGCCTGCAGTGCGCGGCTACGCGCCGTGTAGGCCGCCGCGTCGTGCTGGATCGCCTGTATGCAGTCCGCCACTTCCACCAGCGCGGCCAGCACAGCGGCGCGGTAGCTGGACTGGGCCTGCAGGAACTTCGCCCGTGCTTCGTCGCGGCGCGCCTTGAGCCGGCCGCCGTTGAAAATCGGCGTCGACAACCCAAGTCCGGCCTCCCAGATCGCGCCAGGCTGGGTGAGCAGCTCGTTGAGCTTGGTCGCCTGCTGGGCGTATTGCGCGGAAATGGTGAGCGAAGGCCAGCGTGCGGCTTCGGCCACTCCGATCTGTGCGCTGGCTTCGTGCAGAGTATCCTCGGCCTGCAGAACATCCGGGCGCTGCCGCACCAGCGACGCGGGCAGTGACACCGGCAGCTGCGGCGGCAACTGGAAGTCGGCCAAGCCGAGTTCCGGCATCGAGAAGCCCGCCGGCTCGCGCCCGAGCAGCTGTGCAATTGCGTCGCGCAAGGTATCGCGCCGCTGCTCGAGCTGCGGCAGGTCCGCGCGGGTATTTTCGAGCTGGGCCTGTGCCAGCAGCGTGTCGCCGTGCGTGATCTTGCCGGCCGCTTCGAGTCGCTGGTTGAGCTGGAGCTGTGCCTGTAGGTCGCTGACCAGGGACCGGGTGATGTCGAGCTGGGCTTCGGTGGAGGCGTAATCGAACGCCGTCACCACCACCTGGTCGACCAGCGTGATGAACGTGTTCAGCGCCTGGTCGCGCGTCACGGCGGCGGCGGCGGATTGCGATTCGATGGCGCGGCGCACGCCGCCGAAAGCGTCGAGGTCGTAGGCCAGCGCAGGACCGACCGAGAACCGGTTGGCGGTTGCACCCAGGGCGGCGACAGGGCCGTTGACGAAACTGCCGTTGAGGCGCGAGCGGCTGACGTCGGCGCTGCCCTGCACTTGCGGAAGAGCCGAGCCGGCGACGGCGCGCAACTCGAATTGCGCGGCCGCCAGTCCATGACGCGCCGCATCCAGATCAGGGTTGCCGGCGAGGGCCTGCTGCACCAGTGAATCCAGAGCGGCGGATTTGAACAGGCGGTACCAGTCGTGGGCGATGTCGGCACCGAACAGGAAGCTTTGCGGGCCGGCCGCCGGCGGTTGCGGCAGCGGTCCGGGTGGTGCGGGGCGCGAGAAATCCGGGCCCAGCGTGCATGCGGCGGCGCCCAGCGCGAGCAAGGCGCCTGCGAGAATATGCAGGCCGGAAAGGGGCTTGCAGTTCATCGTGGCCCCCGCGATCGCTTGCCGCGACGGGCTGGGGTGCGTGCAACGCCGCCGGTGTCGCGGGATTGGGGCAACTCGTCGACGTGCGATTGCAGGCGCAGCAGAAGGCGCTGCAGCAGCGTCCGCATCGCCTCGAATTCCTGCCGGGAAAACGGCTCGAGCAGGCGGTTGAGCATCGCCACCACGAGCTCGGTGGATTTTTCCACCTGGAGGCGCCCGGCGTCGGTGAGCGCGATCTCCACGCTGCGGCGATCGCTGCGGCTGCGCTCGCGCCGAACCAGGCCGCCGTGCTCGAGCGCATCGATGACGCGCGTCAGCGCGCCCATGTCATGCCCCATGCAATCGGACAGCTCGGTGGCCGACATCGGCGAGCTGCGGCACAGCTGCATCAACGCGATCCACTGCGTGAACGAGACCGGCTGCGCGGCGAACGCCGCCTCGGCGAATGCGGTCATCAGCGTCCCGCAGCGCTTGATCAGATAGCCGATGCTGTCAAACGCCTGGAAGTCGCGTGCGGTGTAGTAAGTAGGCGACATATTTGCCTGAGCAAGTATTGCCGAAACAATACATGCCGAGGCAAGCAATGTCAATGCATCATGGCAGTGGCGCCACCGGGGCTACGATCCGGGGACGCCGTGCGGGCGGCGTGGGACTTGTTCAGTGAACTCCGAACAGGCGGAAGACCACGAACAGGCCGGCCGCGAAAGTGCTGGCGCCGAGCAGCACGCAAACCGGCAGGGTGAGCACCCAGGCCAGCATGACGTTGCGCACGGTGTCCTTCTGCACGCCGGAGCCGCTGGCGACCATGGTGCCGGCGATGCCCGACGACAGTACGTGCGTCGTGCTGACCGGCAGGCCAAGCTGATCGGCAGCCTCGATGGTGGCCATGGCGACGAGTTCGGCGGAGGCGCCCTGGGCATACGTCAGATGGGCCTTGCCGATCTTTTCGCCGACGGTGACGACGATGCGCTTCCAGCCGATCATGGTGCCGAATCCCAGGGCGATGGCCACCGCCACCTTGACCCAGACCGGGATGAAGGTGGTCACGTTCTTCAGGTTCTTCTGGTAGCCGGAAACCAGGGCCTTGTCGACGCCGGCGGGCAGCTTGCCGGCCTTGTCCAGCCGCACCAGCACTTCGGACACGAGATAAAGGTTCATGCGCAGGTCGCGGCGCCGTTCCGGCGGCACGCCGGACAGGTCGGCGGTGTCGTGCAGCGCATCGACAATGCTGCTGTTGACCTGCGCCAGGGCGGCGACATGGGCGGCGTTGAAGTCGTCCTTCTTTTTGAGGAACTGGGTAAGCGTCTTGTGCGCGGTTTCGGTGTCCATTGCCGAGCCGGCCCCGCCGGCCAGCGTGTCGTGCAGGCTGCGGGCATCGGCGGCGATATGCTGCACCACATCCGGCCTGGCGTTGAGGTTCAGCGCGAATGCCACCGGCGCAACGCCGATCAGGATCAGCATGATCAGGCCCTGGCCCTTCTGGCCGTCGTTGGAGCCATGGGCGAAGCTGACGCCGGTGCAGGTGAGCACGAGCAGCAGGCGCACCGGCCAGGGCGGCGGCGTGTCGCCTTGCGGAGCCTGGAACAGGGTGTTGTTCGTCAGCAGCCGGCGGGCCAGCCAAAGCAGCAGCGCGGCGAACACGAAGCCGATGATTGGCGAGAACAGCAGCGCCTTGGCCGTATCGGACACCTTGGCCCAGTTCACGCCCTCGCCGAACGCCGAATCGGGCGACAGGTAGGAATTCATCAGGCCGACGCCGACGATCGAGCCGATCA
>JADHNH010000119.1 GCA_016779605.1 Nevskia sp.
GCGTAAGCGCGCACGACGGAGGGCCCGATAGGGGCCGTCCATGCAGCCTACAACACAATGAAGCGCTTAGGGCCTGTTCACACTACTTGGGTCGCTGCGTTGCCGCCCAAAATTGTGCCCGGCAAGGCGCGAGGAGCGTAGTTTGGTTATTCCAAATGAGCGACGAGCAACGCAGCCGGGCGCGCCCACCAATAGACAACGGGGGGCGCAACCCGAAGGGACGGGGTCATTTTTGCCCATCGCCGCGTCGATCGGCACTCGCATGGTATGACCATGCCACGCGCCTCTCTCCTTGCGCTGGGCAAAAATGACCTCCGTCGCAGCGATCCAAGTAGTGTGAACAGGCCCTAGGGCAGCCCGGCAATGGCGCCCTGCTTGGGGAAGTGCAGGATGGTGTGGACGCGCAGGGTGAACGCAGCGCGCGGCTGCAGGGTGGTCTGCCAGCCGGCCACGCCCTTGCGCTGGTCCCAGTCGTGCAGTGTGGGCGCGGGGACGAAATCGGTCTGCGCGCGGATGTCGCCGTTGCCGGCGACCGGGGCGGCGTCGAGCACCAGCAGCTCGACCGCTGCCTTGTGCAGGCTCTGCACGGTGAACAGGTCTTCGATCTCGCGGCCGCGCTCGCGGTAAGCGGAGGCGAGCCCCGGCGGCTGGCGCAGGTCGCGGGTGCGGCTGGCCTTGACGCGCACGAGGTCGTCACGGCCGAACGGCAGCTCGAGGCGCTCGCTGGAAAGCGGATTCCAGGAGGTGGTGCCGACGTAGTTGCCGTCGCGCACGAGCTGTACCGGGCCGGGCAGCCAGACGCCGTCGGGGGCGTCGGCTTCGGCCACGAGATAGGCCGCCGCGTCCAGGCGCGGGGCGACGCGGATGCGTTCGCGCACCGGCAGGCTCTGGCTGGACAGGGCGAGGTCGACCTGGCGGCCGTCCGCCGGCAGGTCGACGCGGCCTGGAACTTCGAATTCGGCGGCGAACGGCGTGTCGATTTCCACCACGGCTGGAGCCGCCGGCGCCATTGCCGGTGCTGCCGCGGGCGCGTCGGTGCGCATCGCCTGCGCGGCGAGCGCGCCGGCCAGGGCCTTGGATTTGGCTTCCGCGAGCGCCATCGGCATTGGCTCGAGCAGGGTGAGCAGCCAGGTGTCGGGCACCGGGCCGGCGGGCGAGCTGCGCGGCCGGCCGGTGGACAGGCGCAGGTGCACGCCGATCCAGTCTTCGCCGGTGGCCTGGCGTACGCTGGCGCGCCGCTGCAGCGCCAGGGTGGAAGCAGCGGAATCGAGCGCGGCACGGTAGCCGGGCTGCCAGCCCGCGCCGGCAAGCTGGTAGGAGATGCGCAGGGTGCCGGCGTTGGCGGCGGCATAGCCGACGACGATCGTGCGCGTATCGGTGGCACCGCTGCGGAGCGCTTCCAGCGTGCGCTGGAGTGCGGCGATCTGGCGATCCAGCTCGCGTTCCTGCACGACGGTGCCCTGCAGGAAGCCGTAAGTGTCGGATGCCGCGCCGCGCAGGCTTTGCACCACGCCGGCCAGCGTGCGGCCATCCAGCGGCCGCCGCCCGTGGTCCTGCCCTTGGTCGGCGCCTGCGGCGCCGCCGTTGCCTGCGGCAATGCGGCGCAGGTAGTCGCGCACGACCCCTGCAGCCTCGGCTTGCGCCTCGAGCGCGGCCTTGCGGTCGGTCAGTTGCTGGATGCGATCGTTGAGGGCGGCCTCGCGTGGATCGGCAGCGGCGGTGCCCGCGTGGTCGCGCAGCTCGACCTGGCCGACCTCGATGCCGGCGCCGGCGTCGATGCGTACGGTGGCGGGATCGAACAGCGCCGGCAGGCCGGCGATCTCGACGCTGATGCGGCTGGGATCCACCGTCACGCTGCGGGTGACGGTAGCGCTGCCGGGGTACAGCGTGACGTCGGTGACGGGGGCAACGGCGGCCTGCGCCGCCGACGCCGCCCCGCACCAGCACAGCCCTGCAATAAGCGTTCGCATACATCCTCCTGCCGATGGCCTGAGGTATGAACGAGCGAAGCTGCGGAGTGGGGTTAGGCGGGGGTTAGGCCGCGCCGGTTGGCGGAAGCCGGGTCAGGCCGAGCAGGTCGGCGTGAGCGGGTTCCGATACGGGATTTGGCGAAGCGGAATTGGAGGACTTCCCACTGCCGTGTGACGATGCCGGACGGGGCGTGCCGTCCGGCATCGTGGCGCAGTGCTGCGTTGGCAACTGCCGCGCCCGAATCGACGGTCAGTCGTCGTCGTCCCAATGGTCGTCGTCGCGCCAGTGGTGTTCGCGCCACTCGTGCTGGCGCCATTGGTCCTCACGCCACTGCTGTTCGCGCCAGCGCTCCGCATCGTCCCAGCGCTGCTGGTAGACCACCGTCGGGCCATAGGCGTCGTAAGCCGGCGGCGGCGCCTGTACCACAACCGCCGGTGGGCCGTAGTAGCCCAGGCCAAGATAGACGCGCGCGTCTGCATTGGCCGCCAAGGGCAGGGCGGCGATCAGGCCGATGCCCGCCGCCAGTCCAAGAAGTTTGTTTTTCATGATGTTCGCCTCCTTCGGCGCGCCGCTCAGGGTCGGTTGTGTCCTGATGGCGCGACCAGATTAGGGCGGGGCCACTGAACCGCATCTGAATGCGGCGGCGTGCCTCCCGGCGGATGTGACGCGCGTCACGCCGGGATGCGGCCTGGATGGAAGCTACAGGGACGGCGCGGACTTGCCGGTGCCGCGGATCAGGAAGCCGTTTTTCCATACGGCGACGATATCGCTGAGCGCCCGCAGGTCTTCGGCGGCATCGCCCTCGAGCAAGGAGAAATCGGCGCGGGCGCCGGTGACGATCGCGGCGGGCTGCGGTGCCGCCGAGGCGGCGATGGCACGCAGGGCCTGCGCCGGCGCGGCGCCCGCATCGGCCAACCGCCGGGCCTCGTTGCGCGGCTGGGTGCGGTGCGGGTCGATGACGCCCGGCACCAGGGTTTTGCCGCGCGCGTCGATCACGCTGGCGCCGCGCGCGACGCCGACGCGCCGGCCGACCGCCAGGATCAGGCCATTTTCGACCCGCACCTCCGTGCCGGGCGGCAGGACGCGCTCGCCGTCGAATACGCAGGCGCCGACGATGGTGAACGACTGCGCCCAGGCCAGCGGCGCGAACAGCGCCGCGACCAGCACTCCCAGCACGGCGGTACGCCGCAGCGGGTTCATCGCGTAGTTCATGACGATCATTTCGCGCCGCGGCGGGCGTTCCCCCATGGTCACCGATCGCAGCGTATCGATGGCGCGATGCGGTGTCGACGGCGCTGTGACGAGCCGGCACGGCGGCGTGACGAGCCGTGGTGCCGCGGTGACGAGAGCGGAGCCCGGATTAGTGATAGGCTGCGGCGATCTTTCGACACCGACGGGGCGCAGGCCGAACATGATCAGAGTCAGCATCTTTTATCCGAACACCGAAGGCAGCCGGTTCGACGTGGACTACTACGTCAATTCGCATATCCCGATGGTCGCCGGCAAGCTCAAGCCGGCGCTCAAGGGCGTCTGGGTCGATCGCGGCCTGAGCGGCCGCGCGCCCGACTCGCGGCCGCCATATGTGGTGATCGCCCACATGCTGTTCGATTCGGTGGACGCGTTCCGGCAGGCCTATGCGCCGCACGCCACCGTGTTCCGCGGCGACGTGCCGAACTACACGGATGTCGAGCCGCTGATGCAGATCAACGAGATCAAGCTGGCCTGAGCTGCGCCGCCGGCCGCTCAGGCCAGGCGGCTGGCGATGCGCTGGACGAAGCGTTCCATCGCTTCCTGCGGGTCGGGCAGGTGCACGTCGCTTTCGCCCACCGCCCGCAGCCAGACGGTCATCTGGTCCTGGTGCTGGCCGGCGGGCTGACGCCGCGACAACATCAGCACCAGGCCGCCGCCGCGCCGGGTGGGGTCGGCGACCTTGACGGTGATTTCGCGATCGTCGCGGTCGATGGTGAAGTACATGATGCGCCGCTCGGCGCGGAGCTGCCGCTGCAGGTCGCGCATCGAGGCGACGACGTTTTTCCACGACTGCTCGAATGCGGCGGCCTTGCGGCTGGCGGTGCCGCTGGTCTGGTCGCGGTGGCTGCGTATGCCGGCCATTTGCCGCTCGAGCAGTTCGCGCGCGGATAGCGGGTGCTCGGCGCCACCGTAAGGTGATGGGTCCGGCGCGGGCGACACCGGAGGCGCGGTCTGTTCGAGAAAGACGCGCAGGCGGATGTTGGCGATGCCGATTTCGTCGCCGTCGGCGAGCGGCACCTGCCCGGTGACCGGCTGGCCGTTCAGGCGCGTGCCGTTGGCGCTGCCCTCGTCGAGCAGCAGCGGCTGGCCGTTCTGCAGCAGCACCTGCGCGTGGCTGCGCGAGACCAGGTTGGACGGGAGCACGATCCGGCGGTCCTTGCCGCGGCCGATCGTGAGGGATTCGGTGGTGATTGGATTGCGCTGGACTTCCGTGCCTTGAGCATCCAGAAGGATGAGGTGCCACATGGCGGGATGGTCGGGCTCCCTGGCGTTCGAGGTTTTCGGTATGGGCCCAGTTTAACGCCGCGGGCGCGGCCTGCAGAAGCGGCCGGGACACACTCTTTTTTTACTGCGCTTCGCGCAGCCGCGCGCCACAGGCATCCTGCAGCTCGGAGAAACGCTCGGCGAGGGCTTCGAACGGCACCGCCCGCGAGAAGTGGTAGCCCTGCACACTGAAGGTGTCGGTGGACGAAGGCCTGCCGGCTGCCGGGCGCCGGCCGAGGTCGCGGTGATGCTCGCGCAGGAACAGGAGCTGTTGCGCGGTCTCGACCCCTTCGGCGACGACGCGGGTGCGCAGGCTCTGCGACAGGGCGATGATCGCCTGGGTGACGGCGGCGTCGCTCTGCTTGTCGGTGACGCGGCTGATGAAGCTGCGGTCGATCTTGAGCGTGTCGATGGGGAAGCGGGTGATGTAGGACAGGCTGGAATAGCCGGTGCCGAAATCGTCGACCGCGACCGACACGCCCAGGGCGCGCAGCTGGTGCAGGCGCTCGATGTGCTCCTCGCTCGGTTCCATCAGGACGCCTTCGGTGATTTCGATCTCCAGCAGCGAGGCGGGGAAGCCGGTTTCCTGCAGGGTGCGCGCGATGAAATCGACCAGATCCGGCTGGCGCAGCTGGCGCGGCGACAGGTTGACCGCGAGCTGCAGCGGACGCCCGGTGCGGTCCTGCAGCCGGCAGGTCTGGGTGCAGGCGGTGCGCAGCACCCATTCGCCGATCGGCACGATCAGGCCGTTGTCTTCCGCGGCCGGGATGAAGCGCGCCGGCGACACCAGGCCGCCGATCGGGTTGCGCCAGCGCACCAGCGCTTCGACGCCCACCACCTCGCCGGTGTCGAGCGACACCTGCGGCTGGTAATGCAGGGCGAACTCGTCCATGCGCAAGGCGCGGCGCAGGGCGTTTTCAAGCACCAGCTTTTCCGCGCCGGCGCGCTCCATGGCCGGATTGAACACGCGGTAGCAGCGCCGCCCCGCGCCCTTGGCCTGGTGCAGAGCGGTCTCGGCGTGCTGCATGAGGGCGTGCGCGTCGCGGCCGTGGTCCGGGTAAACCGCCACGCCGATGCTGGCGGACAGGTGCAGCTCTTCGCGGCCGACGCGGGTCGGGGCGGCGAGGCGCTCGAGCATGGTGGCGGCCAGGCGCTCGGCATTGGCCGCGTCGGTGACGTCCGGCAGCAGCACGACGAATTCGTCGCCGCCGATACGCGCAACGGTGTCGGACCCGCGCAGGCTGCTGGCCAGGCGCTGCGCGATGGTGGCGAGCACCTGGTCGCCGACCGGTGTGCCGAGCAGGTCGTTGATGCGCTTGAAGTGGTCGATGTCGAGCATCAGCATGCCGATGCGCGTGTTGTCGCGCTTGGCGTGCTCGATGGCCAGCTTGAGCCGGTCGTTGAGCAGCGAGCGGTTGGGCAGGCCGGTGACCGGATCGTGATAGGCGACATGGCGCGCGTAGTCTTCGCGGCGCTTGCGCTGGGAGATGTCGGTGGCCACGGCGAGGAAGCCTTCGATGGCGCCATCGGCGTCGCGCAGGGAATTGATGGCGAGCTGCACCTGCACCCGCGAGCCGTCCTTGCGCACCAGCGCGCATTCATGCTCGTCGGTGAAGCCGGAGCGGGCGCGGGTCACCAGCGCTTCGAACGGGGAGTCTGGCGCGGCGCCGGCTTCGGCGGGCTCGTCGCCCAGGCTTTCGATGCCGCTGACGTCGCACAGGCGCATGAATGCCACCTGGCCTGCGAGATCCTCGCTCTTGTACCAGAGCAGCCGCTCGGCGGCGCCGTTGATCTGGCGAATCACGCCGGCGGGATCGGTGGCGATGAAGGCCATCGGCGCGCTTTCGAAGATCGAGCGGTGCAGTTGCTGCGAGGCTTGCAGGCGCACCTGCTCTTCGCGCCGGGCGGTGTGGTCGCGCGCGACCATGACGAAGCTGTCCGGGCGCCCGGCGTGCGCGCCGACGGCATCGATGACGACGTCGGCCCAGAACCTGGAGCCGTCCTTGCGCAGGCGCCAGCCTTCGCATTGGCAGCGGCCGGTTTCCGCCGCGGCGTGCAGGTCTTCCTCGGGACGTCCGCGGGCGACCTCGTCGCTGGGATACAGGCGGGCGACGCCACTGCCGACGATTTCGGCCGCCGCGTAGCCGGTGATGCGCTCGGCCCCGGCGTTCCACGAAGTGATGCGGCCGGCGGCGTCGAGCAGCACGACGGCGTCGCCGCTGATGCCCTCGAGCAGCAGGCGCAGCCGGCTTTCGCCGTTGCGCAGGTCCTGGATTTCGTCGCGCGAGCCGGTGATGTCGTCGAGGCTGACCAGCACGCCGGCGCTGCCGCTGCCATCGATATCCGGCATGGGCGTGGAGCGCATCTTGAGCCAGCGCGTGCCGCTGTCTGCCGTGTTCAGTCGGATTTGGACACTTTGCGGCAGGCCGGTACGCAGGCACAGCATCGCCGGATGCTCCGCCGACTCGGCCTGGATGGCGCCCAGGCGCGGATCGGAGATGTTCATGCCGGGCACGCGGCGCCGGTCGAGCTGCAGCAGGCGCGCCGCCGCGCTGTTGCAGGACATGACGGTGCCGCCGGCGTCCACCAGCAACACGCCATCGGGCAACGAATCGATCAGGCTGTGGCGGCGCCGCTCGATATCGCGCTGCCAGGAGCCGCGCCGCGCCGCCATGAACGCCAGGGACAGGAAACCCGCCAGGAAGCCGCCCGCCAGCCCGACCGGCAGCCAGTGGTGCCCGGAAACTCCGGGCAGGCCGTCGGGCACGCTGTCCATGGCCTTGAATACGAACAGCAGCGACAGCACCGCGAGCAGCAGCAGGGCGGCGGCCGCAACTTGGCGTTTCCAGGCGGTGTCACGGGACGCGAGCATGAACGGCCATCTGCATCGGATGCTTCCATTTAAGCGGCACTGCACGCCGGCTCTTTAGGCGGGCCGGGCAGCACGCCGGATCGCTGGTGACGCTCCTCGCCGCTAGTGTAGCGCGGGCACGGCCCTGCGGCGCAGCTGATGCGGTAAGGTAGCACGTCGAAATGGAGTGCAAGAAATGGACACAAACACGGTTCCGCGCGGTTTTGAGGGGAACGCAACCGGCGGGAATTTCCCGGGATTGCGCGCGGCGCGCTGGTACTTCGACGTGGTTTCGCCGTTCGCCTACCTGCAGTTGGCCGGCCTCAAGCGGTTCGAGGGGCGCCTGCAGATCGAATACTGCCCGGTGCTCTTCGCCGGGCTGCTGAAGCACTGGGGACAGCTGGGGCCGGCGGAGATTCCCGCCAAGCGGCTGCAGATCTATCGCATGTGCACCTTCCTGGCACGCAGCCGCGGAATACCCTTCCGGATGCCGCCGCGCCACCCGTTCAATCCGCTGCCGGCGCTGCGGCTGATCGTGGCGCTGGATGCGCAACCTGCGGTCATCGCGGACGTATTCGACTTCATCTTCGCCGAAGGACGCGATATCGGGGATCCGGCGGAACTGGAGGCATTGGCCCGGCGGCTGGGGGTGGCGGACCTGGCGGCGGCGACCGGCAGCGCGCAGGTCAAGCAGCGCCTGGCCGACAACACCAATGCGGCGATCGCCGAAGGCGTGTTCGGCGTGCCGACCATGGTCTGCGAGGGCGAGCTGTTCTGGGGCGACGACAGCAGCGACATGCTGGACGCTTTTTTGCGCGACCGGCACCTGTTCGAGGACCCGGAGATGCAGCGGTTGACGGATTTGCCGGTGGGCCAGGCACGCCGGCTGGATGCGCCCGCGCGCTAGCGACGAACCGGCGGAGTCCTGCCTGAGCTGACGCCTGATTCGTCTGGCGGGTGATTACGCCGTCGGGCAGGTCGGCGGCGTGCCGTTTTGGCGCACGGCCGACACGGCGGCGGCGATGGCGTCGGCAATGTGCGCCAGGGCGCGCTGGTGCCCCGCCGCAAGCGCTTCGTAGCCCTCCGGCACCGTCTCGGTGGCGCTGGTGAAGCAGCTCAAGGCGCCCGGGCGGCCGGCGGTGGACAGGCTCCACTGGGCGTCGATGCGGGCGTAGGCGCCGAGCGCGGAGTCGAAACGCTGCACGGCCACGCCGATGCGGTAGACCGGCAGGTCGCCGGCGGCATAGGCCTGGCCGTGGATGTCCTGCGCGTCGAGGCGATTGCCGAGGTCGACCGACAGGGCGTTGCGGATTTCCTCGGCCAGCGGGGCGATCCAGCGGCGGGTCTCGACCGGCACCAGCTCCTCCGGGCCGGTGCGCACGACGATTTGCGGGACACCCACCTGGGCGGGCAGGTCGACGTCCTGCACGTCGATGCGGAAGCGTGCAGCGCGCGCGGCCGCGGCGGCAGGCGGCGGCACCAGGCTGTAGAAATGCACGGGCGGGGTACTGCCGCAGGCGTCGAGGACCAGGGCGGCAGCCAGGGCGAGGGCCGGAGCGAAGGCCAGGCGTGACGGTGAGCGTTTCATGGCGTCGGCGGCTCCGCGGCATGGCCGGCGGCGGGCGCGCCGGTATGCCTGCCGGAGTCGGCGGCCGGCTCGGTGGCGGCGCCCTTGCCGCGCAGCAGGGATTCGGGGTGCTGCTCGAGGTAGTCGGACAGCGCGCGCAGGGACGCGGCGGCCTGGTTGAGCTGCTCGAGGGTGCGGTGGGCGTCCTGCTGCACCGGCGCGTCCGGCGAGGCGAGGTTGGCGTCGAGCGAATACAGCGATTTTTCAGCCTGCTGGAACATGGCCTTGGCGGCGGGGGCGAGCTGGGTGTCGAGGGTGCGCAGCAGCGCGCCGGCGTCGTGCAGGGTGTCGCGCAGGTTGCGGCCGATTTCGCCGAACGGCACTTCGTCGAGCTTGCGCGCGATGTCCTGGATCTGCTGCTGGAGCTGCTCGATGCTGCCCGGCGCGGTGGGGATGTCCAGCGGATCGGCCTTGGGATCGAACGGTGCGGATTCGGCGTGCGCCAGCATATCGAGGCTGATGTAGAGCTGGCCGGTGATCAGGTTGCCGGAGCGCAGCTGCGCGCGCAGGCCGAGCTGCACCAGGCGACCCCACATCTGGCCGCGGCTCAGGTGCTGGCTCTTCTCGACTTCGCGCAGGCTGCGCAGGGCGTTGCCGAGCCGCTCGGGAAACACTTCGGCGACGACTTCGGTGTAGAACTCGTTGCGCGGCGCGTCGAAGTTCAGGGCGATGGACTTCACGGTGCCGAAGTTGAGCCCGCGGAACTCGACCGGCGCGTCGGGGGCCAGGCCGCGGATGGACTGGGCGAAGCGCATGCGCAGGAGCTGCGAGGGTCCGTCGAGCGGGGCCATGGCGACGGCTTCGTCGGCGAACAGCTCGTATTCGGCGCCGTCACGCGCCGTTGCGCCGGGTTCGCCCTGGGCCGAGGGGCCGAAGGCGACGCCGCCGGCGACGACGGTGGCCAGCGACTGGGTGTCGAGCTTGAAGCCGGAAGCGTTGAGCGCCAGGCGCACGCCGCTGGCGTTCCAGAAGCGCGAGTTGGCGGTGACGAAGCGGTCGTAAGGGGCGTCGACGAAGACCTGGATGGTGACGCCGCGGCCGTCGGCGGTGAGGTCGGAGCCGACCACGCGGCCGACCGGCATGCGGCGGTAGTACACCGGCGAGCCGATGGCCAGCGAACCGACGTCCCGCGTGTGCAGGACGAAGCGCTTGCCTTTCATGTCGTGGGTGACCGGCGGCGGCTTCTCCAGGCCGGAGAAATGATGCTCCGACTCCGCCGAGGTGCCGACGTCGACGGCGATGTAGGCGCCGGAGAACAGGGTGTCGATGCCGGAAATGCCGCCCAGGCCGACGCGCGGGCGCTCGACCCAGAAACGCGAGTCGGCCACCGCCAGGGAAGCCGCGCCCTTGTCGAGGTCCACGGTGACGGCGACGTGGCTGCGGTCGGGGCTGAGGCGGATGCGGGTGACCTTGCCGACGACGACTTCCTTGTAGTGGACTTCGGTCTTGCCGGCTTCCAGGCCCTGGGCGGTTTCGAATTCGATGGAGATGGTGGGGCCGGCTTCCAGGTAGGTGCGGACGGTCAGCACCAGGCCGGCGATGCCCGCCGCCAGCGGTACCAGCCAGATCAGGGAGAAGCTCCAGCGGTGCGGACGCCGCAACTCCGGCGGCGGCGGTTCGGCGGCCGCGGGATCCGGCGGGAGCGCGCTCATGCCCCGGCCCCTGGCGCCGGCGCGCCTTCGGCGGCCTCGTCCCAGATCAGGCGCGGGTCGAAGCTCATGGTCGAGAGCATGGTGAGGACGACCACGGCGCAGAACGGGATGACGCCGGGGCCGGCGCGCACCTGGGCGAATACGCCGAAGCGCACCAGGGTGAGCAGCAGGGCGACGACGAACACGTCGAGCATGGACCAGCGGCCGATCAGCTCCATGACGCGGTAGAGGCGCGCGCGGTCGGCACGGTGCCGGCCGCTGGCGCGCCGCACGCTCAGCATCAGCAGCGCCAGGCCGGCGATCTTGAGCAGCGGCACGGCGATGCTGGCGACGAAGACGATCACCGCCAGATCCCAGGCACCGTCCTTCCACAGCTCGACGACGCCGGACAGGATGGTGTTGTCCTCGACGTCGAACAGCTTGGCCGTGTGCATGATCGGCAGCAGGTTGGCCGGGACATAAAGGATGGCGGCCGCGACCAGGAACGCAGTGCAGCGCCGCAGGCTGTCGGGCTTGCGCCGATGCAGCGCGTTGTCGCAGCGCGGACAAAAGCCGGCGTCGCCGCGCAGCACCAGCCCGCAGGCGTCGCAGCCGATCAGGCCGAGCTCCCGGGCGCGCGGCGGCGGATTCATGCGGCGCGCCTCATCGCTGCAGGCCGGCGGCGAGGTCCCACAGTTCGCGCAGGTCGTAGGCGTTGAGCGCCGTGAGCAGGACGGTGAGCGCGGCGAAACCCCACATGCCCAGGTCCGGCGTGGCGGAGGCGAGGTCGGACAGCTTCACCACGGCGACCAGGGTGCCGATCATGAAGACCTCGACCATGGTCCAGGGCTGCATCTGGCGCAGCGCGTGCATCGCGGCGACGAAGCCCGGCGGCACGCGACCGCGCAGCAGGGCGGTGAGGACGTAACCGAACAGGCAGATTTCCACCAGGGGAAAGAAGAACACGGTCGCCGCGGCGACCACCGCGATCGGGGTGACGTTGGATGCGTAGGTGGCGGCGAGCATCTGCCACACGGTGGTGTGGCTATGGCGCCCGCCGATCTCCAGCGTCATCAGCGGATAGGCGTTGGCGATGACGAAGACCAGGGCGCTGGCGACGGTGAGCGCCAGCATCGCATTCAGGTCGTAGCGGTTGTTGTGGTACAGGCTGCCGCCGCAGCGCTTGCAGCGCGCAACCTCGCCCTCGGCAAGGGCGATGCGCCGGTGCACGCTGTCGCAGTCTTCGCAGATGATGAACGCGCTGGATTGCACGAATATCCGTCCCGACGGCACGCCTGGGCGCAGCGAGTTTAACCGAATGCGCCCCGCGGCCGCGGCCCGCGATCTTCCGCAACTGGCCGGCACGCAAAAAGCTCGCCGGAGCAGGACTGCCTCCGGCGGGCTCCGCCACCACCGCTGAAACCGGGCCGCGCCGCGGGTGCGGCTATTGAGTTGCGATCAAGCCGCTGGTGTCGACGCTCTTGACGCCCTTGACCGAGCGGGCCAGGGTTTCGGCGTGCTCGGCCGAGTCCTTGGTGTCGACCTTGCCGGCGAGGGCGACGACGCCGTTGCGGGTGGTCACGCTGATCTCCAGGCCCTTGGTCGCGGAATCGGCGAGCAGGCTGGACTTGACCTTGGTGGTGATCCAGGTGTCGGACACCGCCCGCTTGGCTTTTTTCGCCGCATGGTCGGATTTGTGGGCGACAGTGTCGGCCACCGAGGGCGTGCTGACCTGGTTGTCGACGCTCTTGACGCCGTCGACGGACTGCGCAAGCGACTCGGCGGCCGATTTGGCCTCCGCGCCCGGCGCCGAGCCGCCGAGAGTGACCACGCCGTTGGTGGTGGTGACGCTGATGTCGGCATTCTTCAGGCGGGTGTCGTCGAGGTACTTGGCCTTGATCTTGGCGGTGATGGCGGTGTCGCTCACCGCGGCGCCGAGGCTGTCGCTGTGCGGCTGCGGCTGGGCGTCGGTCGAGGGATCGGCCTGAACCGCCGCCAGCGGTGCGGCCAGGCAGGCGGCGAGGCCGGCGGCGGCGAGCGCGCGGCGCCACGCGCTGCTGCGCAACCGGAAAGCGGCGGAGGAACAATTGAGTTTGCGGCTCATTTTGCGAAGCTCCTGAGTCATCGGCTTGAAAGAGGGCAGCCAGGCGGGCCTTCCGTGGCCCCGGAGACGGTCCATGTCTTCCAATTCAGGCTGTCATAGCGTGGGGCGGCGATCGGCCACCAGCGAAACCACAAAGAGCACCAGGAAGATCAGGAACAGCACCTTGGCGATGCCGGCGGCGGCGCCGGCGATTCCGAAGAATCCCAAGGCGCCGGCAATCAGGGCGATGATCAAGAACACCACGGCGTAGTGGAGCACGGGTTCCTCCTTGGAATATTCGCGTAACGAGCAGTGGATAAGGCGTCGAAACGGCACCTGTTGCAAATGGGAGTGCGGGTTCCTGATGGAAGTTCCATCTTGCGGCCGGCTCCACCGGCTCTGTGGCCCCCG
>JADHNH010000120.1 GCA_016779605.1 Nevskia sp.
AGGAAAGGGAGAGCCTCAATGGGGGCACAATCAACTATTGATTCGCAGGATTTGCTCAACCGCGCCTCAAGCTTATTTGGCTTGCTCCGCAAAAATGTGGCCGAGGCCGACGCAATGCGCCGCCTCCCCGACGAAAACATTGACGCACTGCAACAGGCAGACCTGCTTAAGGTCTGGGTGCCACGGCGCTATGGGGGGTTCGAGGCACCCATACAGACACAAATCAATCTATCCGCGGAGATTGCCAGAGCCTGTCCTTCGACTGGTTGGGTCTTTGCCAATTTGACGACGCTCAGTGCAATTGCATGTCTGTTATCCCAGAAGGCGCAGGATGAAATATTCGGCGCGGACGGGAACGCGTTGGTTTGTGGAGTTCTGTTACCAGGCGGCACGGCTTCCCCTTCTGCAACAAAAACGACAGACGGCTATCGGGTTAGTGGGGAATGGCCGTTCGCCTCTGGGAGCCTCCACGCGACATGGACCGGTCTCGGCGTCCCCATTATCGAAAATGGCCAGATGGTTGACCTAGCACTTATGCTGTTCCCACGCGCGGATCTCGAGATCCGAGATACCTGGTTTACTGTTGGGATGCGCGGAACCGGGAGCAACACCTTTGTCGCTCATGACGTGTTCGTTCCCACCCATCGAACACTTCCCCTTATGGGGCCAAGTGGTGCCATCGAGGGCTCGACGCTGACGGAGCATCGTTCGGAGTCCCTCTACCGCGTGCCACTAGGGGCGCTGTTGCGCCTTGGTTTGAGTGGACCGGCATTAGGAATCGCTCTGGCCGCACAAGAGGCGTTCCTCGAAGGGCCTTCAAAGCGCAGCATCCCCTATACGACCTACCAATCACGGTCGGAGGCACCCTCGATCCAGATCGCTCTAGCAAACGCAGACACAAAGCGCGAGATCGCAGTCCTTCTCGTGCAACGGGCTGCCGCCGAGGCACAACGCTTTGCTGTGGACGGCGATTTCCCTGACCTGCGTACGCGGGTGCGCATCGCCAATGATACTGCCTATGCCATGAGTCTGGCGAAGGAATCACTCGATTTGCTGATCGCTGCTGCTGGGTCTTCAAGTATGGCCGAGTCGAGTTTCCTCCAATACTCCTTCCGCGATCTGAGCACGGTCGTTTTACACGGCATTTTTCGCCCGACGATGACCCTTGAGATGTATGGACGGGTGCTCTGTGGCTTAAGCCCTGGCATTTCTACCATTTTTTGAAATCGCAGCGAGCCGACGATAGAAATGTATTCTCGGGCCGCAGATTGGGCCTGCCAATCCATACCAAAACCCGCGCCACAACTCCGCTTGGCCCCATAAATTTGAGGTGTGCTCCCCTGTTTTCGCCCTCCAACGGGCCGCTCTCACGTCGCTAGGTCTCGCCGATCCAGGTTATGCCAGCGGGCAAGCAAATTTCCGCCGGCGGGAGCCGGCGCACCCTACTTGGCTGGCGGTGCCGGCGGATTGCTCCAGTAGCTGTGCCACATCATCTGGTCCATCATCATCTGCTGCATCGGCAGGTACTGGTCCATCATGTACTGCCGCTGCTTCATTTGTTCGGCGGTCAGCTTGCCGTAGTAGCCGGACATATTGCGCCAGCCCATCATCGGCCCGGTCGTTCCATACCCCATCATGCCAGGGCCGCCCATCATGCCGCCGCCCGGTCCAGGGCCGCCCATACACCAGCCCATGCCGCCCGACTGCCAAGCCTGACGCATCGTCGCCATGGCGCCCTGCATGCTGGCCCAATGCTCGCTCAAGAGCTTCTGGCGTTCCGCCGGATCCTGGGTTTGCCGGATGCGCTCCATCTGCGCCTGCATGTTCTGCATGTTTTCGCGCATTTGCGCGATCTGCTTATCGAAATCGGCGGGCGTGGGTGCGGCCGGACTGCTCTGTGCGTCTGTGCTCGCGGGTGGGGGCGGCTGCGCAAACGCCGGGCTCAAGACGAGCGGAAACAGCGCGAAGCTGAGCGACAACAACGTGCGGTTCATGATCGGACTCCCAAGTGCAATGGCTTGCCAGCCCGAAACTAACCGAAGGCTGCGCGCCTGGCATTGACGCAAGTCAAGCGTCTGGAGTTGCTGACGGCGGTTATCGTGGTGTTGGAAGACTGGACCGTGCCCGGCTCGCGCCGTTCGGAGCGCATTCGCCGCCTGTACCGGTCAATTACTCACGCGGCCAGAGTTCGCGACATAGACGTGAAGCGGTACACGAGGGCAGATGTGCGGGCCACGTATGCATCAGTTGGCGCTGCCTCGCGGTATGAGATCGCGCAGGCGACGGCGCGGGAGTTCCGGGCGCTCGCCCATCGGTTGCCCAGGCGTAGAAAGGCATGGGAAAGCGAGCAGAAAGTTATTGGGCTCTTTCAGGCAGCAGCGCTGTGCATCACGTGCTATCGGGACGACTTCGCCGCATCGGAGTAGCTGGACGTAGTGGACGACCACGACCGGCCTTCGGTTTTAGGTCTAGCTGTTCGAGGATGGGCACGAACGGAATGCCATGGCTCGCGAGTTCGCGCACCAAAACGGCGATGACGGCTAGATGTGACGGGACATACCCCAGGTGGCTGTAGTTGGTGATCGAGTTAGGGTGCTGCTTAAGGAGGCGGGCCATGTCGGCAATCGACAGCCCCGCCTCCTTTATGTTTTGCTGAAAGGTGCTGTAATCCATGTTGCCGATAATAACTGAACCACATAATTTTGTTTGCTATTTTCTTCTAATTCAAATAAAATTATGTGTATCAGGCGTGGCGATTGGGGGCGATATGAGACAGGCCGATGGAGCAAAGCGGGTTGGCATCTGGATTCGCGTTTCAACTGACCTGCAGGTCAAAGACGAATCGCCCGAGCATCACGAACGCCGCGCGCGTCTCTACGCCGAGTCGAAAGGCTGGAATGTTGTTGAGGTGTACCAGCTCGATGCGATTTCCGGTAAGACAGTGAAGGAAACGCCGCAAGCCAAACGCATGATTGAAGCCGTTCGCTCCGGTCACATTAGCGGCCTTATCTTTTCGAAGCTTGCACGACTCGCACGCAACACCAGGGAGTTGCTTGAGTTCGCGGAAATCTTCCAGGAATGCGGCGCCGACCTGGTCTCTTTGGCGGAGGCAATCGATACATCGACCCCTGCCGGTCGTCTGTTCTTCACGATGATTGCCGCAATGGCGCAGTGGGAGCGGGAGGAAATTGCACAACGCGTTTCAGCCTCTGTCCCGATCCGCGCGCAGCTCGGGAAGCCGCTTGGCGGACAGGCGCCGTTCGGGTACAAGTGGGAGGACAAAAAGCTGGTCGTTGACCCGACCGAAGCGCCCGTTCGCAAGCTTCTGTACGAGCTTTTCAATGAACAGCGGCGTAAGAAGACGGTTGCACGTCTTCTGAATGAGCGTGGCTATCGCACCAGAAGCGGTGCACCATTTTCGGACACCACGGTTGACCGCCTCATACGCGACCCCACGGCCAAAGGCATCCGGCGGGCCAACTACACCAAGTCAACCGGCGATGGCAAAGCCTGGGAGGTGAAGCCGGAAAGCGAATGGGTACTCCATCCGGTCGAGGCGATCGTGCCTGAATCCCTCTGGACGTCCTGCAACGCGTTTCTGGACGATCAACGGGCCAAGGGCAAGCGAAGCACGAAGCCGGTTGCGCACCTCTTTTCGGGTATTGCGCACTGCGCCTGCGGCAAGAAAATGTACGTGCCGGCCAATAGCCCGAGATATACGTGCTACCCCTGCAAGAACCGGATGCCGGTCGCCGATCTGGAAATGGTGTTCCGGGAGCAGATAAAGGGACTGTTCTTCTCGCCGACCGAAGTCGCCGCTTACCTTGAGCAGGCTAACCAAGCAATTCAGGCCAAAGCAGAGCTGCTTTCTGTCCTCGAAACCGAACAAGGCTCCCTCACAACCGAGATCGACAAGCTGTACGACCTGTACCAGTCGAGCGCAATTAATAAGGATCTGTTCGCCCGCAAGTACCAACCGCTGGAGAAACGTTCCTCCGAGATTGAAAACGAGTTGCCGCAGCTTCGGGCCGAACTCGACGTGCTCCGGATTAACCACCTGTCCCAAGAGGACATCATTTCAAACGCCCGCAACCTCTACGACCGTTGGCCGGAACTTGCCGTGGACGAGAAGCGGCGCATCGCCGAAAGCGTAGTCGAACGCATCGTGATCGGCGAGGGCGAGATTGAATTTGCCTACCTCTACGCCCCGCCCCCTCCCTCCCCCTCCCAAGTTTCGCAGAATGAGCAACACTTGCTCAGGGATTCATTGCCGCCACCAGCTGGAAGCTGGCCGGAAAGTCGGTCTGGCGCGCCGCGCGGGAAACCGTGATCTGGCCGCTTTCCAGCGGTTCGCGCAGGACTTCCAGCACGCGCCGGTCGAACTCGGGCAGCTCGTCCAGGAACAGCACGCCGTGATGGGCCAGCGTGATCTCGCCCGGCCGCGGGTCGGCGCCGCCGCCGACCAGGGCCACGCCGGACGCGGTGTGGTGCGGCGCGCGGTAAGGCCGGCGGCCCCAGTCGCGCGGATTGAAGCCGGCCAGGCTGACCGACGCCACCGCGGCGACTTCCAGTGCCTCGTGTTCGGTCAGCGGCGGCAGGATGCCCGGCAGGCGCGTGGCCAGCATGCTCTTGCCGCTGCCCGGCGGTCCGGACATGAGCAGCGAGTGGCCGCCGGCCGCCGCGATCTCCAATGCACGGCGCGCCTGGAATTGCCCGGCGACATCGGCGAGGTCCGCGGCGGCATGGCCGGCCACCGGCACCGGCCGGGGCGGCAGCGGAGGCGGCGCCCCGGAATGAAGCACGGAGCACAGCGCACCAAGCTGGGTCGCCACCGCCACCTCGCAATCCGGTGCCAATTGCGCTTCCGCGCCGTTGACCTCAGGAACGAGCAAGCGACGCCCCGTTTTGGAGCATTTGAGCGCGGCCGGCAACGCACCGCGCACCGGGCGGATCTCGCCGGTCAGGGACAGTTCGCCGAGCACCTCCAGGGCGCCCAGCGACTCCAGCGGAATCTGCCCCGCAGCCGCCAGCACGCCGAGCGCGATCGGCAGGTCGAAGCGGCCGCCTTCCTTGGGCAGGTCCGCCGGCGCCAGGTTCACGGTAATGCGCCGGTTGGGGAACTGGTAGCCGCTGTTGAGCACGGCCGCACGCACGCGGTCGCGCGATTCGCGCACCGCCGCCTCCGGCAAGCCGACGATGGACAGGCCGGGCAAGCCGGGCGCCAAGTGCACTTCGACCGTGACCAGGTCCGCGGCGAGGCCGTTCTGGGCGCGGCTGAAAACGGTGGCGAGCGTCACGGTGCGAACCGGGGCGGAAGCGGCATCGGCAAGGTTGCGAAATGCAAAGCCGGCGGCGCTTTACGCCTCCCCGGAGCCGCCGGCGGGGTCTGCCGGCAGCGGCTGGCCGGCGGCGCTTCTGGCTTCCAGCGTGCGCAGCCGCTTTTCCAGGCCCGCCAGCCGCGCCTGGGTGCGTGCCAGCAGCTCGGCTTGCGCGTCGAAGCGCTCGCGGCTGACCAGTTCCAGGCGGTCCAGGTTGGCCCGCAGCACCGCGCGGAAATTGTCTTCCAGCTCGGCGCGCAGGCCGCGCAGGCCGGGCGGGATCACCCGCGCCAGCCGTTCGGCCAGTTCCTCGAGCTGTCTGGAATCGGGCATCGCCATCGAAAGGTTCCCCCTTTGCTTGGAGTCTACCGTGGCGCCGGAGCGGACGCGCGCCAATTGACGCGCCGCAGCATCCGGACGCCGGACAGTTGCCGCATTCCGGTGCGAAATCCGCTGGCACATTCCATGCATTGATCGCGAGGCCGCGCCGACCCGGGGCAATGGCGGCGGGCTTCAGGGATTTTCCTACCGCTGCTGGAAAGAGGAGTTGCTGCAATGAAATTGATCACAGCCATCATCAAGCCGTTCAAGCTTGACGAGGTGCGTGAAGCACTTTCGGAGATCGGCGTCGCTGGCATCACGGTCACCGAAGTCAAGGGCTTTGGACGGCAGAAAGGGCACACCGAGCTGTACCGGGGCGCCGAGTACGTAGTCGACTTTCTGCCGAAAGTGAAGATCGAGGTCGCGGTCACCGACGACAAGCTGGACCCCGCGATCGAGGCCATCTCCAAAGCTGCGCACACCGGCAAGATCGGCGACGGCAAGTTGTTCGTCGTCTCGCTCGACCAGGCCATCCGCATCCGCACCGGCGAATCCGGCAAAGACGCACTCTAAAACGCAAGGGAGTAAACAGCTAATGCTTTCCGTCACCAAAACTGTACGCGTGCTGCTGTTCGCGGCGGTCGCCGCGGCCGGCAGCACGGCCATGGCGGACACCCCGCCTGCCGCTCCGGCCGCGGCCACTCCCGCGCCCGCGGCGGCGGCCCCGGCTGCTGCGCCCGCCCCCGCCCCGGCGGCGGCTGCACCCGCCGCCGACGCCTCGGCACCCGCGGCCACCCCGAAGTGCGGCGACAAGGGGTTCGACTGCAACAAGGGCGACGTGTCGTGGATGATGACCTCCACCGCGTTCGTGCTGCTGATGACGGTGCCGGGCCTGGCCCTGTTCTACATGGGCATGGTGCGGACCAAGAACGCGCTGTCGACGACCATGCAGAGTTTCGCGATTTTCTGCGTGATCTCGGTGCTGTGGGTGGTGTACGGATACAGCATGGCGTTCACCGCCGGGCACGACGGCCACTGGTACCAGCCTTTCATAGGCTCGCTCGACAAGCTGTTCATGGCCGGCGACGACCCGACCACGGCGGTGGCGGCGACTTTCAGCAAGGGCCAGTACCTGCCGGACTACGTGTACTGCATGTTCCAGCTGACGTTCGCGGCGATCACGGTGGCGCTGATCTGCGGCGGCTTTGCCGAGCGCTTCAAGTTCTCGGCGATGATCATCTTCAGCATCCTGTGGTTCACCTTCGCCTACCTGCCGGTGTGCCACATGGTGTGGTACTGGGACGGCCCCGACGCCTATACCGACGCCAAGGCGGCGGACGTCGCCAACAGCCACGCCGGCTTCATCTTCCAGAAGGGCGCGCTGGACTTCGCCGGCGGCACGGTGGTGCACATCAACTCCGGCATCGCGGCGCTGGTTGCGGCGCTCGTAATCGGCAAGCGCAAGTCGGTCGGCGCACCGCATAGCGTGACGATGGTCGCCATCGGCACCGGCCTGCTGTGGATGGGCTGGTTCGGCTTCAACGCCGGTTCGGCGCTGGAAGCCGCCGGCACCGCCGGCCTGGCCTTCTTCAACACGCTGTTCGGCACCGCCGTGGCCGGTGTGGCCTGGGCGTTGACCGAGTGGGTGCTGAAGGGCAAGCCGAGCCTGCTGGGCATCTGCTCCGGCATCGTCGCCGGCCTGGTGGCGATCACCCCGGCAGCCGGCTACGTCGGCCCCTGGGGCGCGCTGATCACCTGCGCCGCCGCCGGTGTGATCTGCCTGCTGGCCTCGACCAAGCTCAAGCACGCGCTGGGCTACGACGACGCGCTCGACACCTTCGGCGTGCACTGCGTCGGCGGCATCATCGGCTCGCTGGGCACCGGCATCTTCTCCAACCCGAAGTTCGGCGGCCAGGGCGTGTGGGACTACGTCGCCAACAAGACCGCGGACTTCGACGCCAAGGCGCAGATCATCTCGCAGCTGTGGGATATCGGCATCACCCTGGTGTGGTCCGGCAGCGTGGCGCTGGTGATCCTGCTGGCGCTGAAGTACACCATCGGCCTGCGTCCGACCGCCGATGCCGAGGAAGAGGGCCTGGACATCTCCGACCACGGCGAAAAGGCGTACAACTACTAAAGCGCCGCAGACCATTCAAGTTACGCGAAGCTTCAAAACTGGCGGGCCGGATTTCCGGCCCGCTTTTTTTTGCCCGCGCGGCGGCGGGCGCGGCGGCACACCGGTTGTCCAATCTGCAGCGCCGCCGGCGCCGCCGGCGCCGCGGCGCACGCCGCGGCCGCGGCCGGTGGTAGACTGCCGGCAATAGGAGAACTGCCATGAAGATGCTGGTTGCGATCATCAAACCATTCCGCCTGGATGCGGTCCGCGAGGCGCTTTCGGATGTCGGCGTGCAGGGCATGACGGTCACCGAAGTGCGCGGTTTCGGCCGCCAGAAGGGGCACACCGAGCTCTATCGCGGCGCCGAGTACACCGTCGACCTGCTGCCGAAGATCAAGCTCGAAGTGGCGCTGGCGCCGGAAAACGTCGAGCGCGTCGTCGAAGCGGTGCAGAAAGCCGCCAAGACCGGCCAGATCGGCGACGGCAAGATCTTCGTCTACGACCTGGACCAGGCGGTGCGCATCCGCACCGGCGAATCCGGAGTCGGTGCGGTCTGAAAGCCACCGTAGGCGGGCCCACTAGGGGGGCCCTTTGGGGGGCGGGCATGCGATGGAATGACTCGAAGCCGCGCGGCGGCCTGCTCTGTGCGGCGCTGCTCTTCGCCGCCTCGGCGCTCGCCGAGGGCCAGGTCTACCGCTGGGTGGACCAGACCGGCCAGGTGCATTACGGCGACCAGCCGCCGCCCACGGCGACCCTGATCAACCCCTTGCCGGCTGCAGCCGCACCGGCGCCTGCCGCCCCGGCCGCCGATTCGCAAGCGGCCAAGCAGGCCGAGGAGTGCAAGCGCCGGAAGGACCAGCTGGGCGTCTACAAGACGGCGGCTTCGGTCAGCGAAACCGACGCCCTGGGCAACGTGCACCAGTACAGCCCCGAAGAAAAGCAGAAGCTGGTGGAGCGCACCCAGAAGTACGTCGACGACAACTGCGGCACGGCGATGGCGCAGCAGCCGCAGTAGCGGCCCCGTTTCGAAAAAATCCGCCCGAAAGATTCGCGCCGGCGTCAGCCTGCCGCGAGCGCCTGCGCGACGAAGTTCGGCACGGCGAACGCCGCCGCATGGGTCTGCGCGTTGTAGTAGCGCGTGTCGAGCGCCGCAATCGCCGCCGGCTCCAGGCGCTGCGCCAGCCCGCCGGCGGTCTTCTGCGCGATCGACGCCGACCACCAGCCGGAAGGGTAGATCGGCTGCGGGAAGTGCAGCAGGCGGGTCTGGGCAAAGCCGGCCTGCCGCATCGCCCGGTGCATGTCCACGATCAGCTCCAGGTGCAGCAGCGGCGATTCCGACTGCTGCACCAGCAGCCCGCCCGGACGCAGCGCCTGCAGGCAATCCACGTAGAACTTGCGGCCGAACAGGCCTTCGGCCGGCCCGACCGGGTCGGTGGAGTCGATGATCACCAGGTCCAGGCTCGCCGCCGGCGCCTGCTTCATCCAGGCGATGCCGTCGCCGAAATACAGCGTGGCGCGCGGGTCGCCGTTGGACGCGCACAGCTCGGGGAAGTACTGCTCGGACAGGCGGGTGACGCGCTCGTCGATCTCCACCTGCACCGCGCGGCGCACCTGCGGGTGCTTGAGCACCTCGCGCAAGGTGCCGCAGTCGCCGCCGCCGACGATGACGACGTCGCGCGGGTCCGGGTGCGAGTGCAGCGCCGGGTGCGACATCATCTCGTGGTAGAGGAAATTGTCGCGGGTGGACACCATCGTGCAGCCGTCGATGGTCATCAGGTAGCCGAAGCTCGCGGTGCGGTAGATCGCGATTTCCTGGTACGGCGTCTTCTCGGCGTGTACGCGCTCGCCCAGCTTGAGCGAAAATGCCGTCCCGGTCTTGTCCACGGTTTCGGTGAACCAGCTCTCGTCCAGTGCCATGCGAACTCCGGGGCCGCGAATTGAGGGGGATTGGATGGGAAGCCGCGCAGTATACGTTTACGGGCATGCCAAATGAATGACGCGACGAAGCAGGCCGGGTGGGCGGCGGGCGACTCCGCCGAGCTGTACAACGTGGCGCGCTGGGGCGAAGGCTATTTCGAGGTGGCGGCCGACGGCCACCTGTGCGTGCGCCCGTACCGCACGCGCTCGCCCGCCGCCATCGACCTGTACGAGCTGGCCCGGCGGCTGCCGCGCGAGGGCCTGGAGCTGCCGGTGCTGGTGCGCTTCATCGACATCCTGCACGACCGCGTCGATGCGCTGACCGGCGCGTTCGCCGAGGTCATCGCCGACTACGAGTACCGCGGCCGCTACACCGCGGTCTACCCGATCAAGGTCAACCAGCAGCGCGCGGTGGTGGAGGCGATCGTGCGCCACGGCGGCGCGCGCGTCGGCCTGGAGGCCGGCAGCAAGCCGGAGCTGGCCGCCGTGCTGGGTCTGGCGCTGCCCGGCAGCATCGTCGTCTGCAACGGCTACAAGGACCGCGCCTACATCCGCCGCGCGCTGATCGGCCAGAAGCTCGGCCACCGTGTCTACATCGTGGTGGAAAAGCCCGGCGAGCTGGCGCTGCTGCTGGAGGAGGCGCGCAACCTGGAGGTCACGCCGCTGATCGGCATGCGCGTGCGCCTGGCCTCGATCGGCGCCGGCAAGTGGCAGAACACCGGCGGCGAGAAATCCAAGTTCGGGCTGTCCTGCGCGCAGGTGCTGGAGGCGGTGGCGCTGCTGCGGCAGGCCGGCGCGCTGGACGCGCTGCGCATGGTGCACTTCCATCTCGGTTCGCAGGTCGCCAACGTGCAGGACATCCACCGCGGCATCAAGGAGGCGGCGCGCTTCTACGCCGAGCTGCGCCGGCTCGGCGCGCCGGTGGACACGGTCGACGTCGGCGGCGGGCTGGGGGTGGATTACGAAGGCACGCGCTCGCGCTCCTACTGCTCGACCAACTACAGCCAGCGCGACTACGCCCGCAACATCGTGCGCACGCTGCAGGAGGTCTGCGCCGAAACCGGCCAGTCGGAACCCGACCTCGTGTCCGAATCCGGCCGCGCGCTCACCGCGCACCACGCGGTGCTGGTGACGCAGGTCATCGGCCATGAAACGGCGCCGCTGGTCGAGCCCAATCCGCCGCTGGCCGACGATCCGTCGGTGATGCACAAGTTCCACGACCTGATGGGCGAGGTCGGCGCACGCGGCGCGCTGGAATGCCTGCACGACGCCGCCTCGCTGCTGGCCGAGGCGCAGGCGCAGTTCAACCACGGCGCGCTGAGCCTGCCGCAGCGCGCCTACGCCGAGCGCACCTACTTCGCGCTGTGCCGCGCGGTGCTGCCGCGCCTGGATCCGGCGATCCGCGCGCACCGCGAAACGCTCGACGAGCTCAACGAGAAGCTGGCGGAAAAGTATTTCTGCAACTTCTCGGTGTTCCAGTCCATTCCGGACGCCTGGGCCATCGACCAGGTGTTCCCGATCCTGCCGGTGCACCGCCTGGACGAGCGGCCGGCGCTGCGCGCCACCCTGTGCGACCTGACCTGCGACTCCGACGGCCGCGTGGACCAGTACGTGGACCGCGGCGGGCCCGAGCCGACCATGCCGGCGCATGCCCTGCGCGCCGGCGAACCCTACCTGCTGGGCTTCTTCATGGTCGGCGCCTACCAGGAGATCCTCGGCGACATGCACAACCTGTTCGGCGACACCAACGCGGTCAATGTCGTGGTGGTGCCGCAATCGGAGTCTGCGTCCGAAGGCGGCGCCGCCGGCGGCTGGAAGCTGGAAGGCGCGGAGCACGGCGACCGCACCGACGAGCTGCTGCGCTACGTGCACCTGGCCCCCGAGGACCTGGCGCAGGCCTACCGCCGCAAGTTCGCCGCGGCGGACCTGCCACCGGCGCAGCGCAACGCGCTGCTGGCGGAGCTGGAAGCCGGGCTCACCGGCTATACCTACCTGTCATGATCGACGCGGCTTACTGCCGGCTGATGGCGCGCTACAACAGCTGGATGAACCGGCAGTTGTACGCGGCCTGCGCGCAGTTGTCAGACCCGCAGCGCAAGGCCGAGCGCGGCGCCTTTTTCGGCTCGGTTCACGGCACCCTCAACCACCTGCTCTACGGCGACACCGCCTGGCTGCGCCGCTTCAAGGGACAGCCCCTGGACGGGCTACATGCACGAGTGGAAATTCACGCCGATTTCCACGCGCTACGCACCGCCCGCCAGGCGCTCGACTCCGAGTTGCTGGATTGGGCAAACTCGGTCGGTCAGCACTGGCTGGAAGCGGATTTCACCTACTACAGCCTACTGGACGGCGCCACGCGCACGCGGCCGGCCTGGCTGCTGGTCGTGCACCTGTTCAACCACCAGACCCATCATCGCGGCCAACTCACCACGCTGCTGTCGCAATCCGGCGTGGATTTCGGCGTGACCGATCTGCCGGCGATGATGGACCAGGCACCCTAAGTCTTGGCCGAGGCGGCGGCGCAGCTTACAGTGTCTTGGCCTGCCACGGCGTGCCACAAGCCCAAAGCGGCGCCGGCGGGGTCGACAACGATGCTGAACCAACCCATGCCGTGTTGGTTGAGCCGCGCCATCCCTGGCGCGGAAAAAGAAAACCGATACCACACGCTCTGTCGCAACCGGCCTCAAGCCGCCTTCGGATTGGCCGCCGCGGCGAGCTTCTCCAGGTAGGGCATCACCTCGGCCAGTACCTTGGCATACGACGGCCGTGCGCGCAGCCGCTCCCAGTAGGCCGAAATGTTCGGACGGTCGGCGAACGGGCAGTGCTGCTGCGCATACAGCAGCGCCGGCGCGGCGGCGCAGTCGGCCATCGAAAACTCGTCGCCGGTGAGCCACGGCTTGCCGGCCAGGGCGCGCTCCATGTAGTCGTAAGTGATGCCGATCTGGCGGCGCGCCTGCTCGATCGCTTCCTGGTCCCGCTGCGCCGGCGGCTTCCAGCTCTGGAACACCAGCGTGATGACGTTGTTGTCCAGGTACAGGTCCATCATGCGGTCCATGAAGCGCGTCTGCCGCGCCCGCTCCGGGTCCGCCGGGATCAGCCGCTGGCCGCGCTCCGAGTGCGTGTCGAGGAACTCGATGATGATGGTGGACTCGGGGATCATCCAGCCGTTGTCGCGCACCAGCAGCGGCACCTTGCCCAGCGGATAGGTCTTCTGGTACTGCGCGCGCTGCTGCGGGTCGCGCAGGTCCACCAGCACCGGCTCGAACGGCACCTGCTTTTCGTGGAACGCGATCAGCGCCTTCTGCGAATAGGTCGACAGCGGGAAGTAATAGAGCTTCAT
>JADHNH010000121.1 GCA_016779605.1 Nevskia sp.
CTCCAGGCGCTGCGCCAGGCCGATGGTGCGCAGGTCGCCGTAGGCCGGCCCGATGATCTGCAGGCCGACCGGCAGGCCGTCGGGCGCCGTGCCGGCCGGGAACACGGTCGCCGGCAGGTAGCCGAGGCTGGCCAGCCCCGCCCAGAACAGCTGGCCGAAGTAGGGGAAGGCGCGGCCGTCGATGTCGATGCGGCGCGTGTCCGCCGGGCTGTGGTCGTGCGCAAACGCCGTGACCGGCATGACCGGCGCGATGAGGAAATCCACCTCGTCGAAGAAGCGCCGCCAGGCCCAGCGCAGCCGCGCGCGGGCCTCGTCCAGCGCCGCCCAGTCGCGGCTGCGCATGGTCTGCGCGCGGGCCTGGGCGGCGACCAGGCTGTGGTCGTCCGGTGCGAAGCGGTCGGCTTCGGCGATACGGCGCTTGAACACTTCGTCCGGCAGGCGCGCGCCCATCGCCGAAAACAGCAGGGCCGAGTAGACCGCGTGGCCGTGCGCCGGGTCGAAGCCCGGCCGGGCCTTGTCGTCCACCTGCGCGCCTGCGCGTGCCAGGGCTTCGGCCACCGCCTGGATGCGGCCGGCCACGGCGGCGGACGCAGGGCAGGCGGGCTCGGTGGCCCACACCGCGATGCGCAGCTTCGACAGCGGCTCCTGCAGCGTGGGCAGGTCGAGGCGCAGCCCGGCGGCCTCGATCCGATCCGGCCCGGCGATCAGGCCCAGGGCGGTCTCCAGGTCGTACGCGGAACGCGCCAGCGGCCCGATTACCGCGAGGTCAGTGGCGGCCAGGCTGTCGTCGAGGCTGTGCCCGCACGGCGGCGCCAGGCCCCAGGTGGGCTTGTGGCCGTACACGCCGCAGAAGTGCGCGGGGTTGCGGATCGACCCGCCGATGTCGCTGCCGAGCTCCAGGCCGGTGAGGCCGGCCGCCAGCGCGGCGGCGGAGCCGCCGGAAGAACCGCCGCAGGTGCGCTGCAGGTTCCAGGGGTTGCCGGTGGTGCCGTAGATGTCGTTGTAGCTTTGGAAATCCGCCAGGCGGATCGGCACGTTGGTCTTGCCGAACACGTTGGCGCCGGCCGCCGCCAGGCGCTGCACCGCCAGCGCGTCGCGCTGGGTGACGTTGCCGCGCATCTGCGGAATGCCCCAGGTCGTCGGCGTGCCGCGCAGCTGGTAGCTCTCCTTGATCGTCATCGGCACGCCGTGCAGCGGCCCCAGCGGCGCGCCGCCGCGGCGTGCGGCATCGGCGGCATCCGCGCGGGCACGGGCGCCCGCGCGGTCCTGGTGAACGATCGCGTTGATCGGCCCGTTCAGCCGGTCCACCCGCTCCAGGAAATGCTCCAGGGCCGCGCGCGCCGTCAGCGACCCTTCGCGGATCGCGCGGGCGATGGCCGTGGCCGACTGGAAGTGCAGGGCGGTCATGTGCCTATTCTCTCCGGCAGCGGCGCCGGCGCAAGCGGCATGCGCCGCGCGCGCCGGCGGCCGCGCCCGGCAAGCGGCCGGGCGCTTGCCGGGCGCGGCCTCAGGCGAATTCCATGCCCTTGAAGCCCTGCTCGGCCACTTCGGTGATGCGCGAGACGAACTTCGGCGCGCCGCCGTTGTAGACGAAGTAGCGCACGCGGCCGTATTCGTGGCCTTCCACGTTGGAGTTGTAGCCGGTGAACCAGCCCTTGGCCTTGCGCATCAGCATGGTGCTGTACATCTTGGCCACATGCTGGGTCCAGCGCTCCTCGGCTTCCGGCGTGGCTTCCACGCGCGTGTAGCCGTTCTTCCACATGTGCTGCAGCAGCTTCATCACCCAGTCCACGCCCGACTCGATGCCGCGCGGGAAGTTGGTGGAGGCCGAGCCGCTCTGCGGGCCGGCCACGGTGATCAGGTTGGGGAAGCCGCTGATCTCCATGCCCAGGTAGGTGATCGGGCCGTCGGCCCACTTGTCGCGCAGCTTCTGGCCGCCGACGCCGCGGATGTCGATGCGGTCGAACGAGCCGGTGATGGCGTCGAAGCCGGTGGCGTAGACGATGATGTCGAACTCGTAATCCTGCTTGCTGGTGCGGATGCCGGTGGGCGTGATGCGCTCGATCGGCGTCTCCTGGATGTCGACCAGCTTCACGTTGTCGCGGTTGTAGGCCTCGTAGTAGCGCGTCTCCAGCGGCACGCGCTGCACGCCGAAGCCGTGGTCCTTCGGGATCAGCTTCTCGGCCACGGCCGGATCCTTGACGCGCTGGCGGATGCGGTCGGCGATGTAGGCGGAGAACTCGGCGTTCGGCACCTCGTCGGTGAAGATCTCGCGGAAGTTGGACAGCCAGATGCCGAAGCCCGGCTCGGCGTAGAGCTTGTCCCACAGCTTGCGCCGCTCCTCGGCCGACACCTCGTAGAACCCGCGCCGGTCCGGCTCGTGCTCGAAGCCGCCGGGAGTGCGCGCGCAGGTGGCGAAGATCTCGTCGTAGCGCGCGCGGATCTGCGCCATCTCCGCCTCGGAGATCGCGCTGTTGTTGAGCGGCGCGCACCAGTTGGGGCGGCGCTGGAACACGGTGAGCTCGGCCACCTGGTCGGCGATCGCGCCGATCACCTGCACGCCGGTGGCGCCGGTGCCGATCACCGCCACTTTCTTGCCGGCCAGCTCGACTTTTTCCTGCGGCCAGTAGTAGGTGTGGAACGACTTGCCCTTGAAGCTCTCCATGCCGGGGATGCGCGGCATGGTGGGCGCCGACAGCAGCCCCAGGCAGGTGATCAGGAAACGGGTGGTCACCTGCCGGCCGCCGGCCAGGTGCAGGCGCCACAGGTTGACGGATTCGTCGTAATGCGCCGACTCGATCTTGCAGTTGAACTGCATGTGCTTGCGCAGGTCGAACTTGTCGGCCACGTAATTGAGGTAGCGCAGGTTTTCCGGCTGGCTGGAAAAGCGTTCCTTCCAGTGCCACTCGTTGAGCAGCTCCTTGGAGAACGAAAAGCCGTAGGTGTAGCTCTCCGAGTCGAAGCGGCAACCGGGGTAGCGGTTCCAGAACCAGGTGCCGCCGAGGTCGGGGGCGGCCTCGAGCACGGTGGCGTTGGCGCCGGCTTGAACCAGCCGGTACAGCTGGTAGATGCCGGCTACGCCCGCGCCGACGATGACCACTTCGTACTCCGGCGCCGCAGCCGCTTGCGCCTTCACCGCCTGTTGCTGACCCATCCGCTGGTTCCTCCGGTCGTGCGCCGCGCCGCGCGCATTGACATAAATGAATTGTGAGTCATCATTTTGCTTTGTTTGCGGGGGAATAGTCCACTCCGCCCGCACATTCCCTTTGCCGACAGGCACTTCAGGCGATGTTCGCAATTGCCGCCGCGGCTTCCTGCGCGCCCCGGCGGGATAGATTGGGGAAGCTGACTTTGATCCGGGCCTATGGCAGTGTAGCCCTCATTCCAACTACAACCGACGGAGCACGTCGATGAATCCGCAGGTCAAGGGCTTTTTCGACGAAGCCACCTTCACGATCAGCTACGTGGTGGCCGAGCCCGGCGGCGGCCGCTGCGCCATCGTCGACCCGGTGCTCGACTACGACGCCAAGTCCGGGCGCCGGCGCACGCGCTCGGCCGACGCGCTGATCGCCTACGTGCGCGAGCAAGGCCTGGCGGTCGAGTGGATCCTGGAAACCCACGCCCACGCCGACCACATGACGGCCGCGCCCTACCTGCAGGAAAAGCTCGGCGGCCGCATCGCCATCGGCGCGCACATCACCAAGGTGCAGGCGGCATTCAAGCCGCTGTTCAACGAGGACGAGCGCTTCCGCACCGACGGCTCGCAGTTCGACCACCTGTTCGCCGACGGCGAGGCCTTCTCCATCGGCGCGCTCGCCGGCCGCGTGCTGCACACGCCGGGGCACACGCCGGCCTGCGTCGCCTACGCGATCGGCGACGCCGTGTTCGTGGGCGACACCCTGTTCATGCCGGACTACGGCACCGCGCGTTGCGATTTCCCCGGCGGCGACGCCGCCACCCTGTACCGCTCCATCGGCCGCCTGCTCGCTCTGCCGGACGCCACCCGCATGTTCATGTGCCACGATTACCGCTCGCCGACGCGCGATGTCTATGCCTGGGAGACGACGGTGCTGGAGCAGCGCAAGCACAACGTGCACGTGCACGAAGGCGTCAGCGAAGCCGAGTTTGTGCGGCTGCGCACCGCGCGCGACGCCACCCTGGACCTGCCGGCGCTGATCCTGCCCTCCATCCAGGTCAACATGCGCGCGGGGCGCAATCCGCCGCCCGAGTCGAACGGCGTTTCGTACCTGAAGATTCCGCTCGACGTGCTGTAACGCCCCGGCGCTCAGCGCGCCGGGGCGCGGTAGCCGTCGTGCAGATCCTTGAACCCGCTCGGCGCATGCGGGCCGTAGGCCGCGTGCTCCAGGATGCCGCAGGAGCGCTGCTTGCCGTTCAAGGTCACCTTGCACACCTGCTGCACGTGGAACAGGTGCGGCTGGGTGATGTCGAGCTCGGCCAGCTTCCAGGTCTCGTCGTCGATGGCGTAGCTGCCTTTCCAGCAGCCGTGTCCCCAGGTCGGGTGAAAGTAGCCGACGCCGGCCATGTGGAACGAGAGCAGCGGCTCATACTCCAGCTCCCAGGTGGCGCCGTCCGGCCGCTGGAAGCGGACGAAGGCATGGCGCAGGCGGCGCGTGCCGGGGATGTATTCGAACTGGTAGCCGCAGGGCGTGGCCGCCACCTCGCCGGTGTCGCGCGCGAACACCGGCGTGTCGCCCTTGGGCACGCGCGGAATGGTGCCGCCGGAGCGGATCACCAGGTCGCCCTTGGCGTCGCTGAAGAACACGCCGTGCAGGACGAAGTCGTCCCAAAACGTCTGCGACCAGCCGAAATAGAACTGCGAGGCCCAGCGGTGCGGCCGGCCGCCGTTCTCGCCGCAGGGGCGGATGCCCCAGGAACGGTCGCGGGTGCCGTTGGTCACCCGCGGGTTCACCTCGATGCGCTTGCCCTTGACTGCGATCCAGCCCGACCAGGCGCCGAACTGCGACATGCGCGTCACGTCCATCGAGGTCTGCACGCCGTCGGTGAGCACCTGGCGGTCTTCCTCGTGGGTGCCGGTGCCGGCCTCGAAGCTGAGGTCGGCCTCGAAGCCGCGGCCCGGGTCGTTCACCACCACGCGGTGGCGGCGCATGGGGACGATGGTCTGGATCAGCAGCGGGCCGATTTCGGTCTTTGTACGATCCAGCGGCATGTCGCCGCTGACGTGCAGCGAATACTGGTGGCCGTCCACGATCACGCTGAAGCCGCCGTCGAGGACGCGGCGGTTCGGGTAGAAGCCCATGGCCACGCTGAAATACAGCGAGCCGTCGCCGACGAAGCCGTTGAACCAGAAGCGGTCGTAGAAGTTGCGGTCGCTGGTGGCCGGAATCGCCAGCGGCAGCGGGGTCTGGTGGAGCGGATAATCGTCCAGGGTGGTGATCATGGCGCGGCTCTCCTCGTTGGCAGCATGGGGCGGGCTCCGGCGCGCGCGATCCGTCTTGGGGGATCGGACGGCGCCGGAGCGCCCGGTGTGGCCGCATCGCTTATTCGTGCGGCCGGTTCGTAGCGTTTGGGCCGGTCAGCTCACGCCGGCGGAGAACACCGACAGGTCCTGCGGGCCGCCGCGCTCGATGGCGCGCTTGTAGCCGTCGCGGGCGCGCAGCCGCGCCAGGTAGGCGCGCAGGGCCGGGAAGGTCTTCAGGCGGCCGCGGCACTCGCTGAACTCGAAGGTCCAGCCCAGGTTGATGTCGGCGGCGGAAAAGCCCGAGTCCAGCACGTATTCGCGGCTCTGCAGCCGGTCTTCGGCGTACTGGTGGTTCTTCATGATCTCGACGTCGTAGAAGCCCATCAGGGTGGCGTTGCCGCCGCCGGTCCAGGCGTAGATCAGGTCCACGCCCAGGCCCGGGAACAGCGAGCCCTCGGAGAAGGCGAGCCATTCCAGGTACTGCGCGTAGTCCGGCGCGGCCGGCCCGCGGCTGAGGCGGCCGCCGGCGCAGACGTTGCAGATGTACTCGATGATCGCGTCGGTCTCGATGATGACCTGGCCCTTGTGCTCGATGGTCGGCGCCTTGCCCAGCGGATGGACCTTGCCGAGCGAGTCGGGCGAGCGCTGGGTTTCCGGGTTGCGCTGGTGCTTGACCAGCCGGTACTCGATGCCCAGTTCCTCGCACAGCCAGACGATGCGCTGCGAACGCGAATTGTTCAGATGGTGCACGGTGAGCACGGTTGACTCCTCCTCGGTGGCACGTCGTTTTATGAGGTCCGGGCGCGTTTTCCCCGCGATGATTCCCGGTATCCTTGCCAGGCAGCCGGCGCGCGGCTGCCGGCACAGCTTGAATCAGGCGCCCGCCGGGGTGCAAGCGGCGGGCGGCCCGAACGGCGCGCGCGGCATAGAATTGCCTGCATACTCCAACAGCCGGCAGCGGAGCCCAAGCGATGCAGATCGATCCCGCGGCGCACAGCCACATCGACAACTACAAGCTGATCACCAACCTGGTGGTGCCGCGCCCGATCGCCTGGGTGAGCACGCTGGGCGAGGACGGCGTGGTCAACCTGGCGCCGTTCAGCTTCTTCAACGCGGTGGGCACCGATCCTTTGTACGTGGTGGTCAGCGTCGCCGGCAAGGAAGGCGGCGGCCCCAAGGACACCGCCCGGAACATCCAGGCCGCCGGCGAGTTCGTGGTCAACCTGGTCACCGAGGACCTGTTCGACGCGATGAACGTTTCGGCGGCCGACTTTCCGGCCGGCTGCAGCGAGCTGGAGGCGGCCGGGCTGCACACCGCCCCTTCGGTCAAGGTCAAGGCGCCGCGGGTGGCCGAGGCGCAGGCCAGCCTGGAGTGCCGACTGCACGCCACCCAGCCGCTCGGTGCGTACACGCTGTTCATCGGCGAAGTGGTGATGTTCCATGTCGCCGACCGGCTGGTGGGACGCAAGCTGCACATCCAGGATTTCGCGCCGCTGGGGCGGATGGGCTCGCCCTCGGTGTACTGCCGCTCGACCGATCGCTTCGACGTGCCGCGCCTGAGCTACGCGCAGTGGCGCCAGGCGCGGGAGCAGGCCTCCGCCGCGGGCGGCGCGCCGCCGGCGCCCTGAGCCGCAGCCGGCACCATCCATGGATACGGTCCTCGTCACTATCCCGTTTTCGCATTACTGCGAAAAGGCGCGCTGGGCGCTGCAGCGCTGCGGCGTCGGCTTCGGCGAGCAGGGCCACCTGCCGCTGTTCCATGCGCTGGCGGTGCGGCGCGCGGGCGGCCGGCGCATGGTGCCGGTGCTGATCACCGCCGAGGGCATGGTGCAGGAGTCCGCCGCCATCGCTGCCTGGGCCGATGCGCGGCGTCCCGGCACGCTGCTGCCGGTGCAGCCCGCGGCACGACGCGCGGCGCTGGAACTGGAAGACCTGTTCGACCGCCAGCTCGGCCCGGCCACGCGCCGCTGGGCCTACCACCAGCTCCTGCCGGACAAGCGCGCGCTGGCTGCGCTGATGGCGCGCGGCGCGCCGGCCTGGGAGCGCGCGGCTTTCCGCCTGCTCAGGCCCGCCGCCATCGCGCTGATGCGCAAGGCCATGAACATCAACCCCGCCGGCGCCGAGCGCTCGCGGGCGAAAATCGAAGAGGTGTTCGAGCAGGTCGGCGAGCGCCTGCACGACGGCCGCAGCTTCCTGACCGGCGAACGCTTCACCATCGCCGACCTCGCCTTCGCCGCGCTTGCCGCACCGGTGCTGTTCCCGCCCGGGCACCCGTTCATGCCCGACGCCGGCGGCGCATTACAGCGCTCCGCGCGGCAGCAGGTCGACGCCTGGCGCGCTTCGGCCGCTGGGCGGTTCGGCCTGCGCCTGTACACGACGCAGCGCTGATCGCACCGTTGCCGGCCGTGCAGATCTAGCCAGCCTCCAGCCAGCGCTCGAAGGCTTCCAGGTCCGCAACCGTCACCGGCAGGTCGTCGTGCGGCCAGGGTGTTCCCGTGCGGTTCATCCACACCGCCTGCAGCCCGGCGCCGCGCGCACCGCGCACGTCGAGCTCGGCGTCGTCGCCCAGGTGCACCACTTCCCCGGGTGCGCAGCCGAGCGCGCGGCAGGCGATGTGGAACAGCGCTGGGTGCGGCTTGCTGACGCCGTGCGCGTGTGCCGCCACCGTGGCATGGAACAGGTGGTCCAGGCCGATGCGGGCGAGGTCGGCGTTGCCGTTCGACAGCGAGGCGATGCGGTAGCGCCGCGACAGGCGCTGCAGGCAGGCCAGCACCTCGGGGTACAGCTCCACCGCGTTGCGCGCTTCCATGAAGACGTCGAGCGAGGCTTCGATCAGCGCTTCAGCCTGCTGGTCCCAGGCGCGCGCATCCTCGAACGCCGCGCGCAGCGCGATGCGGCGCAGCGCGAGGAAGTCGTGGCGCAGCTCGGGGCGGGTGTCGAACAGGGATTTGCGCAGGGCCCGCAGCCGCTCCATGCTCCAGGCGGCGGCGAGCGCGGGTGCGCGCTGCTCCAGCCATTCGTGCGCGCGCTGCTCGGCGCGCTGGATGGTGGGAGCCGCCGGCCACAAGGTGTCGTCGAGGTCCAGCGTGATGGCGCGGATGGGCCGCTTCGGCATGCGCCGATTATGGTCGATCGCGGCGGGGCCGTGCCGCCGCCGGCGGAGGCATTAGCATTAACATAGGCCAGGCACAGCGTGCCGGCGCAATCACCGCCGGCGCGGCGCACTGTTGCGGAGAAAGCAAGCATGTCGAAACCTGTCCGGCGAGCCGATCAGCGCGGTGTTGCAACGCTGGTGTTCCTGGTCGTGCTGGCCTGCGCGGCGGCGTTCATCTGGCAGAGCAGCCAGGGCTTGCCCGCGCGCGTGGCATCGCACTTCGTCGGCTCGGGCACCGCCAACGGCTTCATGCCGCGCGACCGCTACGTGCAGTTCATGCTGGGCTTCGCCGTCGGCCTGCCGCTGGTCTTGGTATTCCTGTCGTCGGCCGCCTTCAACAGCCCTGGCGCGCGCCTCAACCTGCCCAACCGCGAGTACTGGCTGGCCCCGGAACGGCGCGCCGCGACGATCGCCGTCCTGCGCCGCCACATGGCCACGGCCGGCACCATGCTGGTGGTGTTCCTGGCCTACGTGCACTGGATGGTGGTGCGCGCCAACGCCATCGATCCGCCCCACCTGCCGGAGCCGTGGTTCATGGACGGCCTGGCGCTGTTCGTGCTCGCCATGCTCGCCTGGGGCATCGCGCTGGTGCTGCGCTTCAGCAAGGTTCCGCGCTAGGGCCGCGGTGCCGCCGCTCAGGCGCTCTGCAGCATCTCGACGAGGATGCCGTTGGAGTGTCGCGGATGGACGATCTGGCGGCAGGCGGCCGGATCGATGACGCCGCTCAGCGCCGCGCCCACTGCCGCCGGCGGCCGCTCGATCACGGTCTTGCCCTGCGCTTGCAACGCGCGCGCCGTCGCCGCCGTGTCGTCGATCACCAGGCCGATGTGGTAGAAGCCTTCGCCGGCCTGGGCGAGGCGGCGCGCGATCGGGTTGGCCATGTCATCCTTGTCCATCGGCTCGATCAGCTCCACGCCCATCTCGCCGTGGCGGCCGTTGGGCGAGAGCATCGCGCTGCGGATGCGCTCGGCCTCGATGTCGATACGGTGCGTCAGCTTGAAGCCGTAACTGTCCTCCCACAGCCGCACCGCGCCGTCGAGGTCGTGGACGATGACGCCGATATGCGTGATGTGCCGGCTCATGCGGTTCTCCTTGAAATCGTGCGAGCGCTGCGTCGCGGCGCCAGTGTGTGATAGCGTCTAAGATAGCGTTTCGGATGGCGGCTGGCTCATGGTTCATCTTGTGCCGCCCCGCACAGACGCAGCGGCCCGCGCTGCGCCGGCCGCCCCGCAGAGGAGACACGTGAGCGAATCCATCCAGACCCGCCGCTACGCGGTGTCGGGCGGCGTCCAGGTCGAGGCCGACGTCGGCGGCGATCCGCGCCGGCCGGCCGTGATCCTGCTGCACGGCGGCGGGCAGACGCGCCATTCCTGGCATGGCGCCATGCGCGAGATGCTGCGGCGCGGCTACCACGTCATCGCCTACGACGCGCGCGGCCACGGCGGCAGCGACTGGTGCGCGCGGGCGGATTACTCGCTCGAGGCCATGTCCGCCGACCTGCTGGCGGTCACCGCCACCTTGCCGGCGCTGCCGGCGCTGGTCGGCGCCTCGATGGGCGGCGCCACGCTGCTGTTCGCCGCCGGCAACAGCGAACGGCCCGTCGCCGGCGCGCTGGTGCTGGTGGACATCGTGCCGCGGGTGGACCCGGAAGGCGCCGCCAGGGTGCGCGCCTTCATGCGCGGCCACCCGGAGGGCTTTGCCTCGGTGGAGGAGGCGGCCGATGCCGTGGCCGCCTACAACCCGCACCGGCCGCGGCCGCGCGACCCCTCCGGCCTGATGAAGAACCTGCGGCGCGGCCAGGACGGGCGGCTGCACTGGCACTGGGATCCCAAGTTCCTGGACAACCCGCGGCGGCTGGAGCCGCCGCAGTTCATGGACGTGCTGCTGCTGGCCGCGGACAAAGTCGTCACGCCGACGCTGCTGGTGCGCGGGCTGCACAGCGAGATCGTCACCGACGAGGGCGTGAACGAACTGCGCCGGCACCTGCGCGGGCTGGAGGTGTGCGACGTCGCCGGGGCCGGCCACATGGTTACCGGCGACCGCAACGACGCCTTCAATGCCGGCGTGCTGGCCTTCCTGGGCCGGCACCACCCGCCGTAGCCCGCCGCCGCGGCTTTGCCTTCCCTTGTGAGCGGCGGCACCTAAGCTTTAGACTTGCGCTGCCGCGCGGCCAGCCGCGGGAATAGCCGCGGATAGGGCCGCACGACCGTCAGAACACGCAAGCCAAAGCCCGGCAGAAGGCGAAAAGCGGGGCCACAAGAGGGGTGAGAGTGGATTCAAAAGTCTATCCCGATGCCGCCAGCGCGCTGGCCGGCACCCTGTCCGACGGCATGACCGTCATGTCCGGCGGCTTCGGCCTGTGCGGCATTCCGGAGAAGCTGATCGTCGCGCTGCGCGATTCGGGCGTGCGCAACCTCACCGTCATCGGCAACAACGTCGGCTGCGACGAGCACGGCATGTGGCTGGTGCTGGCCAACGGCCAGATCAAGAAGGTGCTGGCCTCCTACGTCGGCGAGAACAAGATCCTCGAGCAGCTCTACATGAAGGGCGAGATCGAGATCGAGTTCAACCCGCAGGGCACGCTGGCCGAGCGCATCCGCGCCGGCGGCGCCGGCATCCCGGCGTTTTATACCCGCACCGGCGTCGGCACCGCCGTGGCCGAGGGCAAGGAAGTGCGCCAGTTCAACGGCAAGAACTACGTCATGGAGACCGGCCTCACCGCCGACGTGTCGCTGGTCAAGGCCTGGAAGGCCGACACCGAGGGCAACCTCGTCTACCGCAAGACCGCGCGCAACTTCAACCCGATGATCGCCACCGCCGGCCGGCTGACCGTGGCCGAGGTGGAGGTGCTGGTCGAGCCGGGCCAGATCGACCCGGACCAGATCCATACGCCGGGCATCTACGTCGACCGCATCGTCGTCGGCAAGAACTACGAAAAGCACATCGAACGCCTGACCACGCGCCCCCGCGCCGCAGCCGGAGTGAAATCCTGATGGCCTGGACCCGCGAGGAAATGGCGCAGCGCGCCGCGCGCGAGCTCAAGAACGGCTTTTACGTCAACCTGGGCATCGGCATTCCCACACTGGTTGCGAACTTCATCCCGCAAGGCATGAAGGTCACCCTGCAGAGCGAAAACGGCATGCTCGGCATGGGCCCGTTCCCCTACGAGGACGCGGTTGACCCGGACCTGATCAACGCCGGCAAGCAGACCATCACCGAGCTGCCGCAGTCGAGCTATTTCTCCTCGGCCGACAGCTTCGCCATGATCCGCGGCGGCCACATCAACCTGTCGATCCTCGGCGGCATGCAGGTGTCCGAGGGCGGCGACCTGGCCAACTGGATGGTGCCCGGCAAGATGATCAAGGGCATGGGCGGCGCCATGGACCTGGTCGCCGGCGTGCAGCGCGTGGTGGTGGTGATGGAGCACACCGAGAAGTCCGGCGAGTCCAAGTTCAAGCCGCAGTGCACCCTGCCGCTGACCGGCCAGGGCGTCGTCGACCTGCTGATCACTGACCTGGCCGTGTTCGAAATCGACCGCGCCGGCGGCGGCGTGCGCCTGGTCGAGCTGGCCAAGGGCACCACCCTGGACGAAGTCCAGAAGAAGACCGAAGCCCGCTACCAGGTGGCGCTGGCCAAGGCCTGAGCGGCCCGGCGCGCCCGCCGCGCGCCCCGTCTTGCAGAAAAGCCGTCCGCGCCAGCCGGAGCCCCCGGCACGACCGCGCGGGTGTGGAATACCCGTCCCCGGCGGGTCCGCTGTAGACTGCATGCCCGGTCTTTTTCGGCTTTCCGCCGCGGCGGAAAGCGGGGCGCCGCGCATCCGAGGTTCCGGACGCCGGCGCCGCAACCGTTACGGCAGGCAAAACCATTCAATCCCGGAGGTAAGCGATGCGCGAATATCTGAAGTTCTACATTGACGGCCGTTGGGTCGATCCGGTCACCCCCAAGCAGCTCGACGTGATCAACCCCGCCAACGAATCGGTGGCCGGCCACATCTCGCTGGGCTCCGCGGCGGACGTGGACCTGGCGGTGAAAGCCGCCCGCAAGGCCTTCGCCAGCTGGTCGCTGAGCAGCCGCGAGGAGCGCCTGGCGCTGCTCGAGCGCATCACCGCCGAGTACAAGAAGCGCTACGACGACGTCGCCAAGGCGATCACCGAGGAAATGGGCGCGCCCGACTGGCTGGCGCAGAAAGCGCAGGCCGCCATCGGCCTGGGGCACCTGCAGACCGCCCTGGCGGTGCTGAAGAACTACAAGTTCGAGGAGCTGCAGGGCACCACCATGATGGTCAAGGAGCCGATCGGCGTGTGCGGCTTCATCACGCCGTGGAACTGGCCGATCAACCAGATCGCCTGCAAGGTGGTGCCGGCCATCGCCACCGGCTGCACCATGGTGATCAAGCCGTCCGAGA
>JADHNH010000122.1 GCA_016779605.1 Nevskia sp.
GTCGCGCACCAGAATGGGCGTACCGTCCGGCTGCGCGCCAACAGCCACGCTTTCGATGTCGGCGGGCTTCTGGATATAGCCCCGGCCGCGCACCATGTACTCCTTGCCGGTGAATTCGAGCACCCGCCCGCCGACTTCCTGGTTGCTGCGCCGGATCTGCTCGATAACCGTATTGATCGAGATCTTGTACGCCAGCAGCTTGTTCGGATCGACCGTGACCTGATACTGCTTGACGAACCCGCCGACGGGGGCCACTTCCGCCACACCGGGGACGGAGCGGATCTGATACTGCACCTGCCAGTCCTGCAGCGTGCGCAGTTCGGCCAGCGAGTGCTTGCCGGTCTTGTCGATCAGCGCGTATTCCATGGCCCAACCGACACCGGTCGCATCCGGCCCCAACTGGGGTGCCACGCCCGGTGGCAGCTTGCCGGCCATGCCGCTCAGATATTCCAGAACACGGCTGCGCGCCCAATAGAGGTCCGTGCCCTCCTCGAAGATCACGTAAACCAGCGAGGAGCCGTAAAAGCTGTTCCCACGCACCGCCTTGACCTTGGGCGCAGATAGCAGTTGCGTCACGATCGGATAGGTAACCTGGTCCTCGATGATATTGGGACTGCGATCTTCCCAGTCGGTGGAGATGATCACCTGCACGTCGGAGAGATCGGGAATCGCGTCCAGAGGCGTTTTCAGGGTGGCCCAAACGCCACCGCCAACGATCGCGGCGACCAGCAGCAGGACCAGCAGGGCGTTGCGCGCGCTGAATTCGATGATACGGGGGATCATGCTCGGGGCCGTGGGAATGCGTGGGATGGTGCGGACGCTGTGGGCTCAGCGCTTGGCCGGCGGCGCCGACTGCCCGTCTGCGCCGCCTGGCATGGTCATGTCCGTCATTGCGTCAGGTCGCGCGGCGGGCTTTTGGGCCCCCTGTGCATCGCCGCCCATCCCCGTCATGCCCGCCATGCCGCCTCCCCCACCCTCCAGCCGGCTTTCCGAGTCGATCAGGAAGTTGGCGGAGGTCACGATGGCGTCGCCCGGCTTGAGCCCTTCCAGCACTTGGTAGCGATCCTCGAACCGCACCGGGTTGATCTTGACCTCCACCGGCGCGAAGCGATCAACGGCGATGGCGCGAAAGGCCAAATCGCGTTCGCCGGTGCGGATCACCGCCGAAGTCGGAACGGTCATGCCGCTGCCCATCGCGCGCACGATTGCCACGTTGGCGAACATGCCCGGCCTGAACCGGCCGTCCGGGTTTGGCAGCTCGATGCGCACGCGCACCGAGCGCGACATTTCGTCCACCACCGGATCGACGAACGCGACCTTGCCGCTGAACTGCCGATCCGGCAGGGACGCAAAGGTCACCGTTGCCGGCATACCGGGCTCTACGTATGGCAGCTCGTATTCGAATACCTTGGCCTGCACCCAGACCGTGGAAAGATCGGCGATCACGTACAGGTCGCTTTGGGCCATGACGTACTGCCCTGAAAAAACGCCTTTTTCCATCACTGTTCCCGTAATCGGGCTGGCCAGCATCAGCGATTTGCCGGGCGCAGTTGTTTGATCCAACGCCTCGATCGCGCCCTTCGGCACGTCCCACAGCTCCAGGCGGCGCCGGGCCGCTTCCGCCACGGTTTGACGATCCAGGTTACCTTCGAGATTGGACTTGGCCGACCGCGAGGCGGCGACGAACTCCTGTTCGGCGGCAAACAGCGCCGGACTGTAGATCGAGAGCATCGGCTGGCCTGCCTTTATTTTCTGGCCGATGTAGGAAACGAACAGCTTGTCCACCCAGCCCTCGGTTTTGACGTGGACGTGGGCAACCCTGGTTTCATCCGGCTGCACGATGCCCACAGTGCGGACGGTCATCTTGAGCTCCGCCTGCTCCACGCGTCCCAGGCGGACGCCAATGCGCTGCTGCACTTCCTGGGCAATTCCGACTTCGGCGTAGCCGGGCGGCATTTGGGTTCCTGGCGCCGCGGTCTGACCGGCCTGGGGCATTTGCAGGCCGGGCATACTCTCGGCGTGCGCCGGTCCGGCCTGGCCGTAAACGGCATAGACGGCGCCGAAGAGCAGCGGTGCGATCAGCACCGCGCAGGGCAGGCGGTATCGTTGCATTGACATGGGGTTCCTCATCGTGCCGCCTGGCTCGCCGCCACTGGTGCCGCTTGGGCGTCTACCACTGGCTGGCCGAGTGTTTCGATGTCCACGCCGGCCAGGGCTTCCAGTTCCGCCAGTCGCTTTTCCCGCTCGACCTGCGCTTCCGCCGCCATCAGGCGCACCGCGATCAGCATGCGCTCGCTGTCGATCAGATCGGCGAAGCCCATCATCCCGCTGGCGTAGGCCTCGCGGGAACTATTCACCAGTTGCTGGGCTGCCGGCACGAGCCGCTGGCGGTAAAGTTGCGCCTGCCGTTCGGCATTTCGCATGAAGTACAGGTTGGCAACGAAGCTTGCACCGCGGTCCTGCCGTGTCTGCCGCAACATCGCCTCCGACGCCCGCGACATCGCCAGGTTATCCGCCACCATGGCCCGGATCGCCGGGAGCGTGGTCGGGAGCATGGCCATGGCACCCAGCGTCTGCGACACGCCACCGGTGAAGCTTGCCGAGGGATTGAGGTCCGGCAGGTAAGCCAGCCGCGCCAGCTCGATGGCGTCCTGCCGGCCCGCCACCTGCCGCGCAAGGCCGGCGAGTTCCGGATTCTGGTCAACCGCAACGGCGATGAGGCGGGCGTCATCGGCAGCCAGCGGCCGCGGCGCCGGCAGGCTGGCGGGAAGCTGAAGCCCGGCCCTGGCATCACGCGCCAGCATGCCGTTGAGCATGCTGCGCATGGACTCCGCCTCGGCTTGCAGGTTCGCCAGTTCATTCTCCGCCATCTGCGAATCGGTCTGCGCCTTCAGCAGATCCTGCAGGGGAGCACCAGTCCCAACGCGGCTGGCGGCGGAGCCGGTCAGCAGTTTGAGCAGCTGCAGGTTGTCGCGCGCGATGCGTATCTTCTCGTCGGTCAGCGCCAGGTCCAGATAGGCACCGAGCACGCGCCGCTGCAGCTCGAACTTCGCGGCGCGGAATCGCTCACCGGCTTCCCTAGCCGCCTCCAGGGAGACCTTCGCGGCGGCCCTGGTCTTGAAGGGCAGCAACAAATTCATCGACGGATCGAAGCCCAGGCCAAAGGTGGAACGGTCCCAAGCCTTCATTTCTCCGGACGAGAACAGATAGCTGTAGCTCACCGCGACATTGCTGTTGGGCCAGATCGCCGCTTGATCGACGCGGGCCAAGGCCGCCTTCCATTCGAAGTAGGCCGATTCCAGATCGCCATTGGCCATGAACCCGCGCCTGAGCACCTCGCGCCAGTCGGCTGGTTCCGGGACCGGCGGCAGCGTACGGTCTTCGATCGGCGGCTCGAACGGCTGCCCGGCGGCCTTCAGCTTCGTCTGCTCGGCGGCAGTGCCCTCCGGAGCCAGCACGCAGCCGCTCACGCCTGCCGCCGCACAAAGCGCCACGGCCACGGCGCAGGTCACCCTGATCGAACCCGCACCAAGCTTCGCCTCAACAGATCGATGCATGCGGAGTCCGCCGAGAGCACACGTGCAAATATCTTAGCGACTGACCATCGGACGACATTGATTTAGGTCAATCCGAGTCGACTTGACGGCTCGTCCCGGTACACCTCGCTGTCATCAGAGTTACGGTAGTCTGTTTAATTGATAATGAATTTCTGGCCTTGCGCCAGCATTAATTCCACGTCGGCTTGGACCGGATGGGAGCCCCGTTGACCTGGGTCAATGCACCGCGGCTGCCCAGGCTGGTATTTTCAAATTCGTGCCCTTATGCGTTTCACCGGTCAAGGCCCTGCGCCGATGTTCGAAGAAACGAATCTCCCACGCGATCAGGAATCACAGCCCACGGCGGGTGCCGGATTCGTGTGCGCGGTACGCGGCGGCGTGGTGGATGTCGAATTCGGCGACGGTGCCTTGCCTGCGCTGGAAACCGCGCTCACCATTGGCGAGCGACCGGAGTCCCTGGTGCTCGAAGTGCAGGCCCACACGGGGAGCCAGTCCGTGCGCTGCGTCGCCCTGCATAGCACCCACGGTCTCGCGCGCGGCGTTGCGGTACGGAACACTGGCAAGCCGCTCGACGTACCCGTTGGCGAGGCGGTCCTGGGCCGCCTGCTGGACGTGACCGGCACCTTGCGCGACCACGGCCCCGAACTGCCCGCGGACACGCCGCGCTGGTCGATTCACCGCGCCCCGCCAACGCTTGAGGTGCGCACCCGCGGTACCGATCTGTTCGAGACCGGCATCAAGGTGATCGACCTGCTATCGCCTTTGGTGCAGGGACGCAAGGCTGCGATTTTCGGCGGGGCTGGTGTCGGCAAGACCGTGCTGGTGATGGAATTGATTCACGCGATGGTCGAACGTTACAAAGGCATTTCCGTCTTTGCCGGCGTGGGCGAGCGCTCGCGCGAGGGGCATGAGTTGCTGCTCGACATGCGCCGCTACGGCACCCTGAATAACACGGCAATGATCTTCGGCCAGATGAACGAGCCGCCCGGCGCCCGCTGGCGCGTTGCGTTGTCGGCGCTGACCATTGCCGAGTATTTCCGCGACGTGCGCCGGCAAAACGTGCTGCTACTGATGGACAACGTGTTCCGCTTTGTCCAGGCTGGCGCCGAAGTATCCGGCCTGCTGGGCAGATTTCCGTCGCGCGTCGGCTACCAGCCGACGCTGGCAAGCGAAGTGGCCGCCCTGCAGGAGCGTATCGCATCGGTGGCAGGCGCGTCGGTGACCGCCATCGAGGCAGTCTACGTGCCGGCCGATGATTTCACCGACCCAGCAGTCACCACCATCGCTACCCATCTCGAGAGTCAGATCATGCTCTCACGAGCCATGGCGGCGGAGGGCATGTATCCAGCAGTGGACCCGCTGACGTCCAACTCTCTACTGCTCGATCCGAGCATCGTCGGCGCCGAGCACTATCGCATTGCTGAGCGCGTGCGCGAGGCGATTGCACGCTACCGCGGTCTCCAGGACGTGATCGCGCTGCTCGGCCTCGATGAACTTTCGGCGGAAGATCGCCTGCTGGTGGGCCGGGCGCGGCGGCTACTGCGCTTCCTGACGCAGCCGTTCATCGTCACCGAGAGTTTCACCGGCATCCCCGGACGCAGCGTGACGCGGGCGGAAACACTCAAGGGCTGCCACGCCATACTTGAAGGCGAGTGCGACGCCTGGGCAGAGAAATCCTTGTACATGATCGGCACGCTGGACGAAGCGCGCGAGAGGGAAAGCGCGAGTAGCCCGGTCGAGGCGAAACCGTGAGCCCCCTGCGCCTGGCTATCACGAGTCTGGGCGCGATTGTCGTGAACGAGCCGGACGTTCTTTCGATACGCGCCGAGGATGCCAGCGGCAACTTCGGAGTCTTGCGGGGCCACGCCGATTTCCTCACCACCTTGGATACCGGCGTAGTGAGCTGGCGCACGGCGGCCGGCGAGACCTATTGCATCGTTCGTGGCGGCATCTTCATGGTTGAAGGGGGATGCCAGGTGACGATTGCCGCACGCGAAGCCATTGCCGATCGCAACCTTGAGCGCCTGGAGTCGGTTGCGCTCGGCGAATACCAGGCGCGGGACGAAGCCGAACGGTCCGCACGCACCGAATCCACGCGCATGGAATTGCGCGCGGTGCGAGAGATCCTGCGCTACCTGCGCCCAGCACGTCAGCCGGTTTGACAGACTATGAACGGAAAACAGCCTGGCAAGGACGAGGTCGTCGGCGGAATTCGCCGCAAGCTCGCACGCCGCGAATATTGCCGGTGTCACCGACAGCCGACTCTCGGCGCCCAGCTGGCTCGCGTGGGTGTGCTCGGCTGGATCATCGTCACGCCGACGTTGATCGGACTGTGCATTGGTCACTTCCTTGACAAGTACGCGGGAACCGGTGTGTTCTGGAGCGGTGCTTTGATGTTCGTCGGCATCGCGGTTGGCTGTTGGTCGGCATGGAAATGGATGAATTCGCAATGAGCGCCATCCCCTTCCCTGCCCCGAGCGAGACGCTGGCCTACGCAGCGCTCGGCGTCGCGCTGGGGCTGGCACATTTCGGCCTGCTGCGCTGGAATCTGAGCCTGTATCTGCGCGGGCAGTGGCGGGGGATCGGGATGCAGGTGCTGCGCTTTGCTGCCGTGGCGTCGGCATTCGCGTTGCTGGCGCGCTCCGGGGCATGGCCACTGCTGCTGGGGCTCAGCGGCTTCATGCTGGGACGCATGCTGATCCTGCGCCGGGTGAACAGCCCATGACGAACTCGCCGCTGGAGTCGCAGGTATTGTTGCGGCTTGGGCCGATACCGATCGCCGCACAAGTGGTCAGCACCTGGGCGATCATGCTGCTGCTGGCTCTGGCCTGCTGGCGGCTGAGCCGGCGGCTCAGCATCGAACGCCCCGGCCGGTTGCAGACCCTGGCGGAATGGTTCCTCGAACTGGCGGGCGCGGAGATCGGCGCCACCATCCGCATCGATCCGAAGCCTTACTTGCCGCTCCTGACCACCTTGTTCCTGTTCATTCTGAGCACGAACTTGTCGTCGCTGGTGCCTGGCAACGAGCCTCCAACGGCACATATTGAAACCGATGCCGCGCTGGCCGGCATCGTGTTCGCGGCAACGCTCTATTTCGGGATTCGTGAACGCGGCCTGGGCGGCTACCTGCGCAGCTTCGCGCAGCCGACATGGATCATGGTTCCGCTCAATGTGATCGAAACCCTTACGCGCACCTTTTCGCTAATGGTGCGCCTGTTCGGAAACGTCATGAGCGGAGTATTTGTGATCGGCATCGTGGCGTCATTGGCCGGCCTGCTGGTGCCGATCCCGTTTATGGCCCTCGAAGTACTAACCGGCATCGTACAGGCCTACATCTTCACCGTGCTGGCCACGGTATTCATCGGCGCCGCCGTGAGCGATGATCAAAGCGAAGGCGGCGACCAGAACACGAGCCCCAAGGAGAACGTATGACCACTTCAGACTGGATTTCCCTCGCAAGCATCCTGGGCGCGGTGATCGCCGTGTCCTTCGGCGCCATCGGTCCGGCTTTGGGAGAAGGACGTGCCGTGGCAGCTGCAATGGATGCCATCGCGCGGCAACCGGAAGCATCGAACGTCATTTCGCGCACCCTGTTCGTAGGTCTGGCGATGATCGAAACGATGGCGATCTACTGCCTGGTCGTCGCACTGCTGCTGCTGTTTGCCAACCCGTTCGCGCACAAATGAAGATAGAGTGGTGGACTGTCGGCCTTCAGGCCGTCAACGTCCTGATCCTGCTCTGGCTTCTTCATCGCTTGCTCTACCGGCCGATCCGAGGCGTGCTGGATCAGCGCCAGCAACAGACCACGCTGCTGCTCCAGCAGGCAGACGAAGCCCGTTCCCAGGGCCGGGCAGAGCGCACCGCGCTCGAAGCGGAGCGCCGGGAGCTCGCCAAGTCGCGCCGGAATCTGGAGTCCGATGCACAGGCCGCCATCGTGGCCGAGCGTGACCGCCTGCTGGCCGGGGTCCAGGCGGAAGCCGAGGAGCGCGCGCGGGTGGCGCGCGCATTGCTGGAAGCCGAGCGGCAATCGGTCGAGGCGGCGTTGTTGGAGGAGGCTTCGCACCTTGCCGTGGATATTGCGCGCCGCCTGCTCGATCGCTTGCCCAAGCCGGCGGTACTGGCGGCATTTCTGGATGGCGCCTGCGCCCAGGTGAATCGCCTTCCGGGCGGCAGCGTGCCGGGAATGGACGACGAAGTTGAACTGGTCAGCGCGGTGGAGCTGGACGATGCCGAGCAGGGGCTGTGCCGCGAGCGTCTGCGTGCCGTATTCGGCACCGACAAAGGCTTGCGATTTGGTACGGACCCGACGCTGATTGCGGGAATCGAGTTGCGGCTGCCGCACGCAGTGGTGCGGAGCCATTGGGCCAATGACCTGTCGCTGGTGCTGGAGAGGCTGCATGCCGATGCCCGCGCTGCGTGATTCGCTGGCGCGCTGGAGGCCGCGCGCGGCCAAATCGCTGGCGCAGGTCGATCTTGGCCCACGCATCGAAACGATCGGGCGCGTCAAATCAGTGGCCGACGGCGTCGCCATCCTCTCCGGCTTGCCCGACGTGCGGCTCAACGAGCTGCTGCTGCTCGACGGCGGATCGATCGGCTATGCCTTGAGCTTGGAGCCCGGAGGCATCGCCTGTGTCCTGGTGGACAAGCAAAGCAGCATCGGGACCGGCGCAGAAGTGCGCGGTACAGGGCAGGTGATGCGCGTTCCGGTCGGGCCGGAGCTGCTTGGCCGGGTCATCGATCCCCTCGGTCGTCCCCTTGACGGCGCAGGCCCGGTAGTCGCCGAACGCTACGACCCGGTGGAGCGCGCCGCACCGGAAATCGTCGATCGCGATTTGGTGACACAGCCGGTACATACCGGCGTGCTGGCGGTCGACGCGCTGTTTGCGCTGGGTCGCGGCCAGAGGGAGCTGCTCATCGGTGACCGTGCTACCGGCAAAACCACGCTGGCCACGGATGTAATGATCAGTCAGAAAGACGGCGATGTGGTCTGCATCTATGTGGCGGTGGGCCAGAAGTCTTCGTCAACGACGCGCGTCATCGATGCCGTGAAAACGTACGGCGCTCCTGAGCGCACGATCGTCGTCGTCGCCGGGCCAGCCGACGCACCGGGCCTGCAATGGCTCGCCCCTTTTGCCGGAATGAGCATCGCCGAGTACTTCCGCGATCGCGGGCAGCACGCGCTGATCGTCATCGATGACCTTTCCAAGCATGCCGCGACGCACCGCGAGCTGGCCCTGCTGACGCATCAGCCGCCAGGGCGCGAGGCCTACCCGGGCGACGTCTTTTACGTGCATGCACGCCTGCTCGAGCGGGCGGCCAAGCTGTCGGCGGAACGAGGCGGGGGCTCCCTGACCGCCCTGCCGATTGCCGAAACCGAGGCCGGCAACCTCAGCGCCTACATTCCGACCAACCTGATCTCGATCACCGACGGGCAGATCGTGTTCGATACCCGTCTTTTCCATGCCGGGCATAAGCCGGCCATCGACACCAGCGTGTCGGTGAGCCGCGTCGGCGGCAAGACCCAGGCGCCTGTGCTTCGCCAGGCAACCGGGAGCTTGCGGCTGGATTATGCACAGTTCCTTGAGCTGGAGGCGTTCACCCGCTTCGGCACGGCCATAGACCCGAGGGTACAGGCACAGATCACACGCGGCGAACGCATCCGGTCGGCGCTATCCCAAGCGCAGTACGCCCCGTTCAGCGCGGCCCAAGAAATCGTCCTGCTTCTGGCACTACACGCCGGGGTGCTGGACGGCGTGTCGATCGCGCAGGTGGGTGAATTCAGCAACACGGTCCGCGACTGGCTCAGGCAGGGCGGCGCGGAACTTGCCCAGGCGGTCAATTCCGGGGCCGAGCTTTCGCCCGAGTTGCGGCAGGAAATCGTTGCGCGGCTGTCGGCGCTGGTTACCGGCGCTGCGGCTGCCGGACAGCCATGACCGGTCGTTACGAAGAACTCGCCGCGCGCATCGGCAGCGTGGGCCAATTGGGCAGTGTGGTCGGAGCGCTGCGCGGTATTGCCGCGTCCCATGTTCAGGGGAGCCGCGGATGCCTCGATGGCGTGCGGCTGTATGCGGACACCATCGCGAGTGCCATCGCGCAGGCGCTGGCCCTGGCACCCGACGCCGCCGAGCCACCAAGGACCGGACACGGGGCGTCGGTCCTGCTGTTGTTCTGTGCCGAGCAGGGATTTGCCGGAGCCTTCACCCAGCGAGTCTTCGAGACCGCTGGCGACCAGGTACGCCGGGCACATTTGCTGCTTGTAGGCCGGCGCGGACCCCGGCATGCCACGGCGCAGGGTCTAAAAGCGGAGTGGAGCACTCCAGCCATCGCCCACGTGGCCGGCGCGGCTGCCCTGGCCGACCGGATCGCAACAGAACTGTCGCGGCACATCGGCGACGGCAAAGCGGGCACTGTCGAGATGGTCTATACCCGCACGCTTGATGGAAGCGGCCTGCGGGCGGAGCGCGTTTCCGTTCTGCCGCTGGACCTGCGCCGTTTCGGCCGCGTGCTGGAGCGACCGCCGCCGCTCGTGCAATTGGACCCGGCCTCGCTGCTGCAGCGCCTCGCGATCGAGTACCTGCGCGCACAACTGACGGAAGCCATCCTGCAAAGCTTTGCCGCGGAAAATACGGCGCGCATGTTGGCGATGACGGCGGCGCGCGACAACATTCGCCGCACAATGGAAATTCTGCGGCGCGAGGCGCGGATCGCGCGTCAGCAAGCAATCACGGACGAGGTCGTGGAACTGACCGCGGGGACCAAGGGGCTCGGATATGACGGCCCGCCGAAAGTCGAGCCTATCGCAAGACAGGCGCCTACTCAGAAGTAACCCGCATCGCTCCCTACCCTTGCGATGTTATGGCCTGCGGAAATGAGCGAGTCGCGCCGGCCCGCTAAGGCTAGACGCCAGCAATTGAGAAGAATCTTCCGATCAGCGCGATCGCCTGCGTCAGCAGCCTCCGCGGAGACGTTCAAATTGCGGCCGCTGTGACGCCCTCGCGCAGCCAAAAGTCAAAAAGGCCTATGCGGCCACCACCGGTCCGCATAGGCACCCAACGACTCGCTCAGCCGATTTGCTGCCGGTTGAACCGGCGACCGGGTGCGGCGAGAAGCCTTCGCCAGCGATCGGGCTACTTGGCTGGCTCGGCGTCCTTGCTCTTGTGGATCTTCGGATGCTTGTTCTTCATGTGCCGCATGGATTTCGCATCCGCCGCCGAGTGGTCCATCATGACGTGCTCACCGCTGTCGGACGGCGTGGTAGCGCCTGTACCCTTAGTGCGATCCATCATGGTCATTTCCTTGGAAGCCGGCGAATGGCCCATGCCGTTACTGGGTACGGCGGGTGCCTCAGCGGCTCCGCCTGCGGGCGCCTCGGGCTTCATAACCCGCATCGACTTCGCGTCGGCAGGCGAATGACCCATCATGGAATTGTCGGTGGGCGGTGCCGGGGCGGCGGCAGGTTCGTCCGCTCCTGCCATGATGGGAGCAGCGGCAAAGAAGGCCACCAGTACGGCGGCTTTAACTGTGAATCGGGCACTCATTGCGAATCTCCTGAGAGGGACATTAACAGCTTTTGTAAGCTAGCTCCTTATCATTCGTAGCACATTGACACAGATCAAAAGGGCGGCACAGCCCGTGCAGCGACCACTTGAACAGCAGCGCCGATAAAATTGCTGCTATGCTGGTAGGGAGCAATTGTCACGCGTGTCAGCGGTTTTGGCGCTAGCTATTGCGGACCGTCCGTTCGCAGGGAACCCCATGCAGCGTTTGAGGCGAATCGTCGCGTGCTTGTGCAGCATCTTGATCGCTGCGCAGGTCATCGCGCCATTTGCTTATGCCGCGCCCGAAGCGCCGCAGCAGGCGATCACCGTGCTGGCGGCGAGCGACGTCGGCTGCCAGAACTGCCCGGACCGCGATGGGCACCGCTCTGGTGGCTGCGAGAAGTCCCGATGCGCACACATCGCAGGCTGCTGTAGCGCCGCAGCCATAGTCGCCGCGCAGCTTTTGCCGTTGCACCAGGGGCGCTCCACCGTTCCCCCGACGGTACGGCCCACGAGCTTCGTGCAGCCCGATCCCGACACCCGGCTGAGACCCCCGACTCTCCTGCGCGGCTGATCCCGCGGCGGCCATCCGGCCGCTCCCGTCGCTGCCGCCTCCGGGCCGCATGCGACCGATCCATGGAGAGCATTCATGTTCCGGTTTAGCGGCCGCCTGCGCGGGCGGCTTTTCGTAATCCCGATCCTTGTCCTGATTGGTTCCGTATACGTCGCCGCCGCGGCTGATGGCCCCGGCCTGTCGCTAGCCGAAGTGCAGCGCTTGGCGGTAGAGCGCCAGCCGCTGCTGGAGGGCCTGTCCGCGCAGGTCGCCGCGGCACGAGAGCGCGCAGTATCGGCGCGCCAGCTCCCCGATCCGCAACTAAAGCTCGGCGTGCAAAACCTGCCAGCGGACAGCGCCGACGCCTGGCGCTTAAACCGCGACTCCATGACCCAATCCACAGTCGGGCTGGCACAGGAATTCCCGCTGGCCGGCAAGCGCGAGCTGAAAAGCCAAGCCGAAGCGCTCAAAGCCGCCGCCGGCGAGGCCGAGCTGTCGGCCGTGACGCGCGGCACTGAACGCGACGCCGGTCTGGCGTTTCTCGACCTGCTGCATCCGCACCATGGCGCACTGCTGGTGCAGGCGCAGATCGTGGAAGCACAGCGCGCCCTAGCCGCCGCCGAGATCGCCTACCGCGACGGACAGCGCGGCCAGGGCGATGTGCTGGCCGCACGCGCCGCAGTTGCCGTACTCGAGGACAAGGCCGCCGAATACGGCCAGACTTACGCTGCAGCGCGCGAAACCCTGGGGCGCTGGATCGGACCCGTACCGGCCGATGCGGCGCCGGACGAACCAATGCTGCCACCCCTGCCGCCGCTCGTGACGCTGCTCGACGAACTGTCGCGCCACCCGGAAACCCTGGCCGCAAACCGAGACGTCGATCGCGCAGAAGTCGAAATGCGGCTGGCCCGCAAGTCCAGGCAGCCCGACTTCAACGTCGAACTGGACTATGCCTACCGCGGCGACTACTCGGACATGGTGTCCCTGCAGGTTGCCATTCCCTTGCCGATCTTCGCAGCCAACCGGCAGGACCGCGATATCGCCGCGGCGCGCTCCGAGCTGGACGCGCAGCAGGCCATGCGGGAAGACCTGCACCGGCGGCTGTCCGCCGAACTGTCGTCGATGTACCGCGAGTGGCAGTCGCTGGGCACGCGCATCGACCGCTACCAGGCCACAGTGCTGCCGCCGCTGGCAGCGCGAGTGGAGGCGACGCTGGCGGAATACCGCGGCGGCACCGGCACATTCGCCGCTGTGCTGGACTCGCGCCAGGCGCTGCTGGATGCAGAACTTGCGCTGCTCGAATTGCACCTGCA
>JADHNH010000010.1 GCA_016779605.1 Nevskia sp.
CCGGCGCCGATGGTGGCAGCGCCGCCGCCCCCGCCGGCACCCATGCCGGCACCGGTATCAACGGTGGAACCGTCAACTCCTTCGCCGGAGCCGTCGCCAGTTCCGACGTTGTAAGAAAACCGATGCCCAGGCCAGTACCGGCGAAGCATACGCACGCCGCCAAACCGGTTGCGGTCCGCAAACCGCAAACCTTCGCCAACGTCGCCGAGCTGACCGAAGACGACGTGCGGGCGATGCCCGAATCCGCGTACATGAACGAGGTGCAGATGGAGTTCTTCCGTCAGCGCCTCGTGAAGATGCGCGAGGAAGTGGTCGCCCGCGAGCTCGACGTCAAGGAGCGCCTGCATCAGCGCGAGGTCTTTGCGGATCCTGCCGACCGCGCCACCGCCGAGGAAGAGCACTGGCTGGACCTGCGGCTGCGCGAGCGCGAATCGATGCTGCTGCGCAAGATCGACGAAGCCTTGCGCCGCATCCGCGACAAGGAATACGGCTACTGCGTGAAGACCGGCGAGCCCATCGGCATTCCGCGCCTGCTGGCACGGCCGACGGCAACGGTCTGCGTGGACGTCAAGGGCCAGGACGAGAAAGTCGAAACGCATTTCCGCGACCGCTAGGCCTCTAGCACCGCGCGGGTCGCTGCGTCCTGCCGATCCTCGCCCGCAACGGGGCGAGCGCGCCTCCGCGCGTACCTCCCCAAATCCCCCCGCGGCGATCACGACGCCGCAAGTTCGCATTGCTGCGGTTGCTTTCCCGTATCGTCCCGACGCCCGAACCGTCGACCGCGCAGGCCGCCGTTATTGCCGCCACCGCCTGCCGCGACCGGCGAAGTGCCATCTTTGCGTTCCTTAACACCCGGGGAACTTCCGCGCACTTATCGATAATCTATAATGCGCCCCCTCCGGCATCGGCAACCTGGATGCCCTCCCTCCGCAAGCGCCGTGCGGTCCGCGGCATGGAACCTGGAGCCCGGAATGTGGATTGTCCGCATCGCCTTGCAGCGCCCTTACACCTTCATCGTGCTCGGGCTGTTGATCGTCCTGCTCGGCGTGTTCACGATCCTGCGCACCGCCACTGACATCTTCCCCAACATCAAGATCCCGGTCGTCGCCACCGTCTGGTTCTACAGCGGCCTGCCGCCGGAGGACATGGCCAACCGCATCATCCTGTTCTCCGAGCGCACCGCGCAGACGGTGGTCAACGACGTCGAGCACACCGAGTCGGTATCGCTCAACGGCATCGCGGTGGTGAAGTACTTCTTCCAGCCCAGCGTCAACGAAGAGCTGTCGTACGCGCAGATCACCGGCGTTTCGCAAACCCAGCTGCGCTTCGCCCCGCCGGGCATCACGCCGCCCTTCATCCTGGCCTACAACGCTTCGAGCGTGCCGATCATCCAGCTCGCCCTGTCCAGCGACAAGCTGTCGGAGTCGCAGATCTTCGACCTGGGCAACAATATCCTGCGCACCGGCCTGTCCACCGTGGCCGGCGCCTCGATCCCGTTCCCCTACGGCGGCAAGCAGCCGCAGGTGCAGGTGGACCTCGATCCGCAGGCGTTGCAGTCCAAGGGCCTGTCGGGGCAGGACGTCAGCGCGGCGATCGGCGCGCAGAACCTGATCCTGCCGGCCGGCACGCAGAAGATCGGCGGCCTCGAATACTTCGTCAAGCTCAACGCCAGCCCGCAGAAAGTCGAGGAGCTCAACGACATCCCGATCCGCACCCACAACGGCGGCATCGTCTACGTGCGCGACGTCGCCCACGTGCGCTTCGGCTACCCCCCGCAGACCAACATCGTGCGGCTGGGCGGCCATCGCGCGGTGCTGATGAGCGTGCTCAAGACCGGCAACGCTTCCACCCTGGACATCATCAACAGCATCAACCAGAAGCTGCCCGGCATCCGCGCCAGCCTGCCACCCGAGCTGCGCGTGGAGGCGATCGGCGACCAGTCGATCTTCGTGCGCGCGGCCATCTCCGGGGTGGTGCGCGAGGCGGTGGTCGCCGCCGTGCTCACCGGCCTGATGATCCTGCTGTTCCTGGCCAGCTGGCGCAGCACGCTGATCATCACCATCTCGATCCCGCTGTCGATCCTGGCCTCGATCATCTGCCTGTCGGCGCTGGGCGAGACCATCAACATCATGACCTTGGGCGGCCTGGCGCTGGCGGTGGGCATCCTGGTGGACGACGCCACCGTGACCATCGAGAACATCAACTGGCACCTGGAGCAGGGCAAGGACGTGGAGACCGCCATCCTCGACGGCGCCCGCCAGATCGCGCTGCCCGCGCTGGTCTCCACCCTGGCGATCTGCATCGTGTTCATCCCGATGTTCATGCTCGCCGGCATCGCCCGCTACCTGTTCGTGCCGCTGGCCGAAAGCGTGGTATTCGCCATGCTGGCGTCGTACATCCTGTCGCGCACCCTGGTGCCGACCCTGGCCAAGTACTGGCTGCGGCCGCACGCCGGGCACGCGCAGGCGGCGCCGCGGCATCTCGCGGCACGCTTCCAGGCCGCCTTCGAACGCGGCTACGAGCGGGTGCGCCGCCGCTACATGGAACTGCTGCAAGCCGCGGTGGAGTCGGGCCCGCGCTTCGCCGGATTGTTCCTGGCGGCCATGGCAGCCACCGCGATCCTGGCGTTTCCGCTGGGGCGCTACCTGCCCGGCCTGGGCCAGGACTTCTTCCCCTCGGTCGACGGCGGACAGATCAAGCTGCACATCCGCGCCCGCTCCGGCACGCGCATCGAGGAAACCGCCGCGCTGTGCGACCAGATCGAAGCCAGCGTGCGCGACACCATCCCGCCCGCCGAGCTGGTCAGCATGGTCGACAACATCGGCCTGCCCTACAGCGGCATCAACCTGGCCTACAGCAACTCCGGCCCGGTGGGTTCCGGCGACGCCGACATCTTCATCACCCTGGCGCGCGGCCACCGCCCCACCGCGCAGTACGTGCGCGAGCTGCGGCGCACGCTGCCGGCGCTGTTCCCATCCACCACCTTCTCGTTCCTGCCGGCGGACATCGTCAGCCAGATCCTCAACTTCGGCCTGCCCTCGCCGCTGGACGTGCAGGTCACCGGTTTCAACACCGCCGCCAACCGCGACTACGCCAACGCCCTGCTGGCCCGCCTGCACGGCATTCCCGGCGCGGTGGACCTGCGCATCCAGCAGGCGTTCGACTACCCGCAGATCAACGTCGACGTCAACCGCAGCAACGCGCAGCTGGTCGGCCTGACCCAGCAGAACGTCGCCGGCAACATGCTCATCTCGCTGTCGGGCAGCTTCCAGACCTCGCCTTCGTTCTGGATCGACCAGCGCAGCGGCACCCAGTACAACGTCGCCACGCAGACGCCGCAGTACCGCATGGAAACGCTCAACGACCTGGCGATGACGCCGATCACCACGGCGGCGGGCGCGGCCGCAGGCGGCCCGGCGCAGGTGCTGGCCAACCTGGCGACGTTCAGCCGCAGCACCGGCCCGGCGGTGGTGAACCACTACAACGCCACGCCGGTGATCGACATCTTCGGCACGGTGCAGGACGCCGACCTCGGCTTCGTCGCCGACGCCGTGCGCAAGGCGGTGGACGCGAGCCGCAAGGACCTGCCGCGCGGCTCCGGCGTGGTGGTGCGCGGCCAGGTAGAGACCATGAACGAGTCCTTCACCGGTCTGCTGATCGGCCTGCTCGGCGCGGTGGTGCTGGTCTACCTGCTGATCGTGGTGAACTTCCAGTCCTGGCTGGACCCCTTCATCATCATCACCGCCCTGCCCGCGGCGCTGGCGGGCATCGTCTGGATGCTGTTCCTGACCCACACCACGGTCAGCGTGCCGGCCCTGACCGGCGCCATCATGTGCATGGGCGTGGCCACCGCCAACAGCATCCTGGTGGTGAGCTTCGCGCGCGAACGCATGCAGGCCGGACTGTCGGCGCGCGACGCCGCGGTCGAGGCCGGCTTCACCCGCTTCCGCCCGGTGCTGATGACGGCGATGGCGATGATCATCGGCATGGTGCCGATGGCGCTCGGACTGGGCGAAGGCGGCGAACAGAACGCGCCGCTCGGACGCGCCGTGATCGGCGGCCTGCTGTTCGCCACCGTGGCCACGCTGTTCTTCGTTCCCACCGTCTTCACGCTGGTCCATGGCGCCCTGTCCGCGCCCGGCCGCACGCGAGGTTCCCATGCCTGATTCCCGTCCCCCGCAGTCCACCGTGCGCAGCCGGCCTTCCAGCGCGCTGCGCAACGTCCTCATCGGCGTTGCGGTCGCGCTGGCGCTGGCGGCATGGGGCATCTTCAGCCGCATCGAGGCCCGCGCGGAGCTGGTGCGGCAGGCGGCCGCAGCGGCGATTCCGACGGTGGGCGTCGTCAGCCCCAGCCACGGCAAGCCGTCCGAGGAACTGTCGCTGCCCGGCACCGTGCAGGCGTATTACGAGGCGCCGATCTATGCGCGCACCAGCGGCTATCTCAAGCGCTGGCTGGTGGACATCGGCACCCGCGTCAAGAGCGGCGAGCTGATCGCGGAGATCGATACACCCGAAGTGGACCAGCAGCTCAACCAGGCCCGGGCCGACCTCGCCACGGCGCAGGCCAACGAGGCGCTCTCCGCCACCACCAACGAGCGCTGGAAAGGCTTGCTGGCGAGCGATTCGGTGTCGCGCCAGGACGCCGATGACAAGGCCGGCGACTACGCCGCCAAGAAAGCCCTGACCGCCTCGGCGCTGGCCAACGTCAGGCGGCTGCAGGAGCTCGAGTCGTTCAAGCGCGTGCTGGCGCCGTTCGACGGCGTCGTCACCGTCCGCAACACCGACATCGGCGCGCTGATCAACGCCGGTGCCGGCGGCACCCCGGGCAGCGAGCTGTTCCGCGTCGCCGACACGCACAAGCTGCGCATCTATGTGCAGGTGCCGCAGCCCTATGCCGGCGCCATGCGGCCCGGCCTGGCCGCGGAGCTGGAAGTCGCCGACCATCCGGGGCGCCGGTTCCACAGCCAGGTGGCGCGCACGGCCGACGCGATCGATCCGACCACGCGCACCCTGCTGACGCAGCTGGAGTTCGACAACGCCGGCGGCGAGCTCTACCCCGGCGCATTCTCCGAAGTGCACTTCAAGATCCCCACTCGCGACGACACCGTGCGGCTGCCCGCCAATGCGCTGCTGTTCCGCAGCGCCGGCCTGCAGGTCGCGGTGGTCGGCGACGACGGCCACGTGAAGCTGCACGACGTGGTCATGGGCCGCGACTTCGGCACCGAGGTGGAGATCCTGTCCGGCATCGCCGAATCCGACCGCGTGGTGCTCAACCCGCCCGATTCGCTGGGCGACGGCCAGCAGGTGCGCGTTGCCGCCGCGCCCGCGGCGCCGCAGGCCGCGGGCGCGCCGGTGCAGGCCAAGCCGTGAGCTGCGACGCGCCGCGCTGGCGAAGCCGCTTGCGCGCCGCCGCGCTCGGCGGCGCCCTCGCCGCGCTGGCCGGATGCTCGCTGGCGCCGCCCTACCAGCCGCCGCCGGCGCCGGCGCCGGGGCCGGCCTACAAGGAAGCCGGCGACTGGCTGCAGGCACGGCCGGCCGACGCCGCGCCGCGCGGCAACTGGTGGAGCGTGTTCGGCGACGCGCAGCTCGACACCCTTGAGGGGCAAGCCGCAGCGGGCAACCAGGACCTCAAGGCGGCGTTCGCGCGCCTGGTGCAGGCGCGCGACGCCGCGCGCGTCGCACGCGCCGCCTACTACCCGCAGCTGACGCTGGGCGCCGACCCCACGCGCCAGCGGCAGTCGAGCAACGCGCCGAAATTCAGCCACCAGTTCGCACAGGTCTACAGCGACTACTCGCTGAGTGCCGACTTCTCCTACGAGCTGGACGTGTGGGGCCGCGTGCGCAACGCGGCGTCCTCCGCGCGCGCCCAGGCGCAGGCCAGCGCCGCGGACCTGGCGGCGCTGGATCTGGCGATCCGTGCCGAGCTGGCGGCGGACTACTTCATGCTGTGCGGTGACGATGCGCAACAGCTGCTGCTGGACCGCACGGTGGTGGATTACGCCAGGGCGCTGCAGCTCACCCAGAACCTCTACGACGGCGGCGCCGCCGCGCTCACCGACGTCGCGCAGGCGCGCGCCCAGCTGGAGACCGCGCGCACCCAGGCCGAGGACGTGCGCCTGCGGCGGGCACAGCTCGAGCATGCCATCGCGGTGCTCACCGGCAATCCGCCGTCGGCATTCCGCCTGGAGCCGAAGCCGCTCAGCGCCTCGCCGCCGCCGCTCGACCCGGGCCTGCCGTCGGCGCTGCTGGAGCGCCGCCCCGACGTTGCCGCGGCCGAGCGCCGCGTGGCCTCGGCCAATGCGCAGATCGGCGTGGCCCGCGCCGCCTATTTCCCGCAGTTCAGCCTTTCCGCCAGCGCCGGCTTCGAGGGTTCCACCGCGTCCAACTGGCTGGAGGCGCCGAGCCGCACCTGGTCGCTGGGGCCGTCGGCCCTGCTGACCGTGTTCGACGCCGGCCGCATCTCCGCCTTGTCGGACCAGGCCCGCGCGGCCTACGACGAGACCGTGGCCGACTACCGCAGCAGCGTGCTCGGCGCCTACCAGGACGTCGAGGACAACCTGGCGGCGCTGCGCCAGCTCGAGCGCGAAAGCCTGAGCGAAGCGGACGCGGTCGCCGCCACGCGCAAGGTGCTGGAGCAGGCGACCCTGCGCTACAAGGCGGGTGCGGCGAGCTACCTGGAGGTGGTCACGGCGGAGAACGCCGCGCTGGCGGCACAACAATCGCAAGTGGATATCCAGACCCGCCGGATGAGCGCCGCGGTGCTGCTGGTCAAGGCGCTCGGCGGCGGCTGGCACGGCGCAGCGCTGCAGCAGTCGATGAACCGGACCGGCCCGCCGCAGGGCAACGCCACTCACTGAGAGCGTCGTCGTGAACAGCAAGCATGGGGGAAAGGGCGTCGCGGTCCATCGCACCTGCATGCGCGACCAGATCCGCAATGCCATCGTGTCGCGCATCCTCGACGGGCTGTGGCCACCCGGCGTGCGTCTCAAGGAGCTGGCGCTGGCCAGGGAATTCAACGTCAGCCAGGCGCCGGTGCGCGAAGCCCTGCGCGAGCTGGAGGCGCTGGGCCTGGTCGAGTCGGAACGCTACCGCGGCACCCGCGTGCGCGGCATCGACCTGGCCGAGCTGCGCGAAGCCTACGAGCTGCGCGCCGAAATCGAGGAAGCGGCAGCGCGGCGCGCGGTGCCCTGCCGCGACGCCGACCTCGCGGTGCTGGAGCCCGAGCTGGCGGCGATGCGCAAGGCTGCCGCGGCCGACGATACCGAGGCCTACACCGCCAGCGTCGTGCGGTTCCATCGCGGCATCGTCGAAATGTCGGGCAACCGCGTGTTCCTGCGCGCCTGGGAGCTGATGGCCTGGGACGTGCGCGCGCGCATCGCCATGCAGCGCATCGGCCTGATCGGCCTCTACACCGACCAGCGCGCACAGGTGCTCGCCGCCCTGCGGGCCGGCGACGGGCCGCGCGCGGGCTCGCTGCTGCGGCGCATTTCCGAGCAGTTGCTGGCGCGGCTGGATGCGATGGAGCTTGCGCGCGACAACCGCGCATGAGCGCGGCCTGATTGCGGGTTAATTAATGTAAACGGCGCCCGGTCCGGGGCGTTCGCCGTGCTATAAAAACATTGCCGCCGCGTCTCCGACTTCGTAGACCGGCGGTGGTTGGCCGGACAAAGTTCCCCCCCGAACATCCGCTGACCGGGTCCGGCGCCAGCGAATCCCCCGTTCGCTGGCGCCTTTTTTGGTTAGCGGCGCTCAGCCGCCGCACGGCGGCGGTGGCACAATTCGCCGATGAGCGACCAAACTGCTGACGGCGATTCCGGGCGCGCGCCCGATCGCCCGCCGCCGCCGGCCGAAAGGCTGCGCCGCGAGCCTCTGCCCTGGCAACGCCCCAAGGCGAGCGAGGACGACGCCGACGCCGCGCGGCGCGTGCGCGCCATCCTCGACAGCCCCAGTTACCGCCAGGCCGACGCGGACGTGGACTTCCTGCGCTCCGGCGAAACCCGCGGCGTGCGCCTGCAGATCGACTACTACAAGCCCGAGCTCGCCCTCGAAAACCACGGCGTGGAGCACACTATCGTGGTGTTCGGCAGCACCCGCATCCACGAGCCTGCGGCGGCGTTGCGCCAAGTCGAGCTGCTGCGCGAGCAGTGCGCCGCGCAGCCGCAGGACGCATCGCTCCAGCGGCGGCTGGCGGTGGCCCGGCGCGTCCTGGACAAAAGCCCCTATTACGAGGTCGCCCGCGACCTCGGCCGGCTGATCGCCTGCGGCGGCACCGGCCCGCAAGACGATCGCGTCATGCTGATGACCGGCGGCGGTCCCGGCATCATGGAAGCGGCCAATCGCGGCGCCTTCGACGCCGGCGCCAAGTCCATCGGCCTGAACATCAGCCTGCCGCACGAGCAGTTCCCGAACCCGTACATCACCCCGGACCTGTGCTTCCGCTTCCACTACTTCGCACTGCGCAAGCTTCACTTCGTGATGCGCGCCCGCGCCCTGGTGGCGTTTCCCGGCGGTTACGGCACGTTCGACGAACTGTTCGAAACCCTGACGCTGATCCAGACGCGCAAGATCCGGCCGGTGCCGGTCATCCTGGTCGGACGCAGCTACTGGCGGCAGGCGGTGGATATCGACTTCCTGGTCGACGAAGGCGTGATCGAGCCGGAGGATCGCGAGCTGTTCTGGTACGCCGAGACCGCGCAGGAAATCTGGGACGGCATCCTGCGCTGGCACCAGGCCAACGGCACGCCGCTGTACAGCGCCAACGGCCTCAGGCCGCCCAGGGGGCGGGTGCCGCCTTATGCCGAAGACGAGGACATCCTTTAGAGCGATTTTCGTTTAGTTGCAGACATGTTTGATTTGTCATTACTCCGCGCAGCGAAGAATCTGGCCAGATCCTTCGCTGCGCGAAGTAATGACGGACATGTATGCATTTGAATCGAAAATGCCCTAGCGCGAGCGCCCAGGCGTCTTGCGCTTGCGCGGCGCGCGCGGCTTCGGGCCGACCTGTGCAGGAGGAATGGCGCGCCGCTCGGCTTCCAGCGTGCGCCGGTCGCCCTCGTCCTGCGGGCCCTCGACCGGCTCGCGCCAGTCTTCCGGCGTCATGTCGGACTCGCTCACGCCGAGATCGTCGCGCTCGACGTTGTCGAACGGGCCGGTCCAGTCCTGCGGCGCGTCGCACGGCTCGATCTCCAGCCCGTGCCAGTGCGCCTTGGGCCACTCGTCGAGGGTGCCGTCGAAATATTCGATTTCCACGCTGTCATCGTCGAACGCGACGACCTGGAACGGCTGCGGCCGGTCCAGCCGCCGATACCATTCGCCGACCACCGGGGTAAGTTCGAGGTTCATAGCCGTTTCATCCCAATTGAGCCGATGCCGACCGCCGGCCGCAGGAAATGCTCGCACCCGGCAGGGCCGCCAGCCTTGACCTGCGTCAATCGCCGGCGGCGGGCACCGGCTAACGGCTTTCGGCGCCGTGGCGGCTGCGATAGGAGCCCGGCGAAATGCCCGACCAGCGCTTGAAGGCCTTGCCGAAATTCGCCGGATTGTCGAAGCCCAGCGCCGTGGCCACCTGCTTGACCTTGAGCTTGCCGCCGGTCAGCAGCTCGCAGGCCCGCGCGCGGAGCAGTTCGTCGATCAGCTGCTGATAGGTCGTGCCCATGCAGCGCAGCCGCCGCATCAGCGTGCGCTGCGAGGTGTGCAGCGCGTCGGCGGTCTCCGCCAGCGTCGGCAGCGGACGCTCGCGCTCGCCGCGCTCCAGCACCGCGGCCAGGTGGGCGCGCACCTGGCCGAGCGTGTTGCGCTCCGGCGACGCCACCAGCGTCTGCTGGCACTGCGCCAGCGCATGCGCCCAGGTCGAGGCGCTGTGCCCGATGTTGCGCAGGCGCCGCCAGCGCTCCGGGATGACCATGGCGTTGTACGGCCGCGAGAAATGCACCGGGCAACCGAAATGGGTCGTGTACAAGTCTGCGTAAGCCGTCGGCGGATAGCTCAGCTCGATCGCCGCCTCGGCGATGTCCACCTGGTACACGTTGACGAAGTATTTCTGCACAATGACCAGCGGCGTTTCCACCAGCAGCGGCAGGCACACGCCGAGGTCGATCAGCGGGTGGAGGATGCCGGCGTACTGCCCGCCGTCGCCGCGGCCTTCCATGTGCATGTAGGGGATGCGGCCGGGGAAAAAGCGCAGGAAGGCGTCGAAGCCCTCACCCAGCGTGGGGGCGCTGAGCAAGGCCACGCTGACCGGCCCATGGAAATGATCCGCCAGGCGGCCGGCCCAGCCGAAGTGCCAGCCGGGCTCCTTGGCGATGCACAGCGCGTTCTCGGCGTACTGCAGCAGTTGCCGCACGGTGATGTGGCGGTCCATGTCGTCGAGATCGGCCGCCGTCAGGCCGGTGCCCTGCCACAGCCGGTCCGGCTCCAGCTCGTGGCTGAGGTGCCGGCCATAGGTGGCGGGCATCTTCAAATCCAAGATCGCTTGCCGGTCCACCCCGATAACATCCTCCGTCATTTGGCAGGAAAGTAACAGAAATTGGCAGACGCGTCCATTTCGCGGTCAACAGGGGCTGCCTAAGATGCACACAGCTGCCGGGCTTCCTGTCCGATAAGCAAAAACCAAGGTGCGAACGAGGAGGAGACATGTCGGGAACCGAATCAAACGTGGCGCGCAACGAGCAGGTGGTGCGCCGCTTCATCGATGCCTGGGCGGCGAAGGACGTGGCGGCCGCGATGGCCTGCCTGTCGCCCGACATCGTTTACATCAACCAGCCGCTGGAGCCGGTGATCGGCCTCGCCGACGTGCGCAAGATCATCAAGGGCATCCTGGACCTCACGGTCAAGGTCGAATGGAAGCTCTCCAACGTGTTCGGCCGCGGCAACACGGTGTGCACGGAACGGCTCGACTGCTGGGATTTCGACGGCAAGGGCTGGGGCCTGAAGCTGCCCTGCGTGGGCATGTTCGACCTGACCGCCGACGGCAAGATCTGCGGCTGGCGCGATTACTTCGACAACCAGATGTGGTTCAAGAACGGCGGGCCGACACTGCACGTCTGAGCCGGCTTCGCGCCGGCACGCGCAGACGGGCCGGCGCTTTCATCGCCCGCTGAAGATCACCAAACAAATCGGCCGCCCGCCGGCGGCTCATGAGGAGGAGCTACCAATGCCGCGCGTCAGCAACATGCCGTTCGAGCAAATCGACCCGGAGCTGCAGAAGATCATGAAGGAATACGACGACGAGCTCGGCGGCTCGGAGTTCGTCGAAATCTTCGCGCACTCGCCCAAGACGTTCAAGAACTTCATCAACTTCTACTTTCCGCTGATCTCGGAAACGCGCGGCGGCATCGATCCGCGCATCACCGAGCTGGCGCGCATGATGGTGGCGGAGAAGAACGACTGCCGCCTGTGCAAGGCCGCGCGCTTCGCCCATGCGCAAAAGCGCGGCGTGACCGAGGAGCTGGTGCAGGAAATCCCCAACTACCGCCAGAGCAAGCTGCTGACGCCGCGGGAAAAGGCGGCGATCCACTACGCCGAAGTCCTGGCCGGCGACCACAAGAAAGCCGACAAGGCCCTGTTCGACGAGTTGCGCCAGCACTTCAGCGAAGCGGACATCATCGACCTGGGCTGGCGCATCGTCACCTTTGTCGGCTACGGGCGCTTCCTGCACGTGCTCGACCTCGACATCGGCCATACCTGCCCGCTGTCTCCGCCCAAGCCGGCCCGCGCCGCGGCTTGAAGCCGTGCCGCATCGTCCCCCGCCGGGCCGGCCCCGGCGCGGATGAAGCGGCCGCTTCCTGGCCTCATCGTCCACCAATCGTGCGTTCCAATGCAGCAGGTTTAATCCAGCAGGTTTTTCGTACAACCGGATCAATTTGTCGGGCAGGTCAGGGGTTCCCATTTCGTCCACCACCGGCCCAGGACAGCCTCCCCAAGGAAATTACCCATGAATAAGCCCGTAAAGTTCGTCACCGACGGCAAGCTCTACGTCCCCACCGCCGAGGAGCTCGGCTTCGACCCGGCGCAGATGCGCCGCAGGTACGACGCCGAACGCGACAAGCGCCTGCGGCCGGATGCAACGACCCAGTACCAGGACATCGACGGCGACCTCAAGCACTACAACGACGATCCGTACATCACCGCCAAGATCGAGCGCGCGCCGGTGGTCGAGGACATCGAGGTGGCGATCCTCGGCGCCGGCTTCGGCGGCATGCTGATGGCCGCGCGCCTGCAGGAAGCGGGCATCCGCAGCTTCCGCATCATCGAGCGCGCCGGCGATTTCGGCGGCACCTGGTACTGGAACCGCTATCCGGGCGCGCAGTGCGACGTGGAGTCCTACACCTACCTGCCGCTGCTGGAGGAAACCGGCTACATGCCGAAGGAAAAGTACTCCTTCGGGCCCGAGATCTACGAGCATGCCCAGCGCATCGGGCGCCACTACGACCTCTACCCGCGCGCCTACTTCCAGACGCAGGTGCGCGAGATGCGCTGGGACGAGGCCGCGAGCCGCTGGGTGGTGACCACCGACCGGGGCGACACCTTCCGTGCGCACCACGTGGTGGTGTCGAGCGGCTCGCTCAACCGGCCGAAGCTGCCGGGCCTGCCGGGGCTGCGGAACTTCAAGGGCCATACCTTCCACACCAGCCGCTGGGATTACGCCTACACCGGCGGTTCGTCGGAAGGCAACCTCGACAAGCTCGGCGACAAGCGCGTCGGCATCATCGGCACCGGCGCCACCGGCATCCAGTGCATCCCGCACCTGGGCAAGGCCGCCGGGCACCTGTACGTGTTCCAGCGCACGCCTTCCTCGGTCGACGAGCGCCGCAACTCGCCGACGGATCCGAACTGGTTCAAGTCGCAGAAGCCGGGCTGGCAGCGCGAGCGCAACTACAACTTCGCCTGCCTGCTCGCCGGCATTCCGGTCGAGAAAGACCTGGTCAACGACGGCTGGACCGAACTGTTCAAGTCCCTGAGCGAGCTGCTGGATGGCACCGGTGCGGCGCACCTGACCACCGAAGAGATCAAGCAGCTCGGCGAAATCCTCGATTACCAGCACGGCAACCGCGTCCGCGCCCGCGTCGATGCCGCCGTCAAGGACCCCGCGACCGCCGAAGCGCTCAAGGCCTGGTACCGGCCCTGGTGCAAGCGGCCGACGTTCAACGACGAGTACCTGCCGACCTTCAGCCGCCCGAATGTCACCCTGGTCGACACCGGCGGCAAGGGGGTGGAGCGCGTCACCGAGAAGGGCCTGGTGGTGAACGGCGTCGAGTACGAGCTCGACTGCCTGATCTTCGCCACCGGCTTCGAGGTGAGCCGTGCCACCTACACCCACCAGGCGGAGCTGGAGATTTACGGCCGTGACGGCGTGAAGCTCGGCCAGCATTGGTCGCGCGGCATGCGCACCTATCACGGCATGCTGAGCCACGGCTTCCCGAACTGCTTCCACATGGGATTTACCCAGACCGGCTACTCGCCGAACTTCACCGACATGCTGGACCAGCAGGCCGCGCATATCGCCGCCGTGCTCGCCGATGCGAACGCGCAAGGCATCAAGTCGCTCGAAGCGAAGAAGCAGGCCGAGGACGACTGGGTGGCGCTGGTCAACTCGCCGAACCAGATGACCGAATACCTCGCCAACTGCACCCCGGGCTATTACAACGCCGAGGGCACCTCCAAGGGCAACGAAGGCTTCCTGCAGGGCCACTACCCCGAGGGCGGGGTGCCGTTCTACAGGATGCTGGCGCAGTGGCGTGCCAAGGGGGACCACGAGGGGCTGACCGTGCGCTGAAAGGGCGCCCGGCTCCCGGAACTGCGCCGGGGGCCGCCTGAAGCCTGCACTCCATCACCCTGCCCGGCCGATCGGCCCGGGCAGGGTGATGTTTTTTGCGTGGACCGGCCGTGGCAACCGGCTCAGCGGCTGTGATACTCGTCGGACTCGGCCTTGAAACCGCCCGTCTCGATTCTTCCGCCACGCGAACCGAAGCGCTGGGACAGTCCCCACAACTCCTCGGGCGTCTGCTTGGTCGGCTGCCTGACTTCGCGATCGGCCGGCGCGGTACGGCCGGGAGCGGCGTGGATTGCCGCCGCGACATCGCGATACAAGGCCCTGAGCCATTTCCGGGGAAAAAACTTCATTACCGCGTCTGCCATCGATCAATGTCTATTGTACGGCGGAGCCACGGGGCACGCCCCGGCGGACGCCGGCGGCGCCTGGCCTGCCCGCCTGCCGGCTAAGCGCTGCCCGGATGCCTGCCCGCTCTTTGAGGCAGTAGCAGGATGCAGGCCAGGATGAACGCGGCCAGGACGCCGGACGCCCAGTAGCGGCTCAATTCTAGGCCGCCCTGGCCGAGCGGCTTGTCGAGCAGATCACCTACTGTGGCGCCCAGCGGGCGGGTCAGGATGAACGCCGCCCAGAACAGCAGCGTCCTGGAAAGCCGCGTCAGGTAATAAGCCGCCGCCACCACCGCCAGCCCGGCGCCGAACACCAGCGCTCCGCGCTCGTAACCCAGGCCGGTGTCATCGGCCATCCAATCGCCCAGGGCGGTGCCCAGCGTCTGCGAAAACAGGATGGTCGCCCAGTAGAACATCTCCGCCCGCGGCGTGGATACCGAGTCGACCGAGACCGAGCCGCAGACCCGGTGCCACAGGGCCAGCGACGCCGCCAGCAGCACCAGCAGGATCGCCGAGCCGCCGGCATAGCCGATGCCCAGCGAGCGGTCCGCAAAATCCGCCATCGTCGTGCCCGCCGTGGTGGTGGCGACGATCACCGCCCAGTACAACAGGGGACGGAATCGCCGCGCGGCGATCTGTGCGGCCACCGCAACCGCGAACAAGGTGATGAATATGGCGGTGCCGACCAGGTAGCCGAGGTTCATCGACATGGTGACGGCGTCGCCGCCGGTCTCGCCCAGCGTCGTCGCCGCGATCTTGATGATCCAAAAGCCGAAGGTGACCTGAGGAACCTTGCTCAGGCTGCGGCCGGCTGCTCCGTTCATGTCGTGCTTCCCTGTGCCGTGGCTGACTATTATGACCGCCTTGTACGCAGGTTCGTTGCACCGCGCGCCGGCGTCGCCGGGCTGCGTCGGCATGCGCATCCTCGTGCCGGGATCCGACCCGCTCGAACTCCTTCCAGGACGAGCCTTCCAATCAAGACGAAGGTGGTCTCCCCATGCACACGCACGAAAACCGCCGCCGCCCTTTATGGCTGTCGGCCTGCGGCGCCCGCGGTTTGCGCGGGGAGACGTACCTACGGACCCGCTGGCGGACCGCCGCGCTGTTCCGCAGTTTCGGCGATTCGCGCGGTTACGCCCGCAGGGACCGGAACGCCACGGCACCCACGAAGAACGCCATGTAGGCCCAGCCGAGCAGGGCAGCGAAGTCAAGACCAATGCCCCAGTCGGCCTGCGCCGGAGCGGTAGCCGAAGCGGCCTGGCCGAAGCTTGCGGGCTGAGCCAGGTCGTGACCGGCAGGCAGGATCGGGCTTGCATCCTCCAGGCCGGGAATCATACCGTCCGCTCCCGATCGGCGATCGATGTCAAGCATTTTGCCTTCCCAGTGGCCCGCATTTGCCGATCGGCAACAGCCTGCTGCTGGCTGCTCGATTCCCCGGCTATCGGCGAGAGTCGGACGGACTTTAGGCGAATGATGCAATCACAGGAGCGGCGTTGCGGCGGCGACGTCGGTCCGGCCACATCCGGAAATGCTTCATCGATGCCAAAGCCGGGACGAAGAGAAAAGCGGACGCCGGCGCGCGCCTTCAAGCGCTTTGCCCGGTAGCAGGGCTTTGCACCACGCGGTCGAAGCGCGGTTGACGGACTGGCAGCCACCCGCATCGCGTGCGGCGAACACACGCGGACGCACAGCAGGATTGCATCGGAAATGGCCCCGGTTCGACGAACCGCAACGGGCTTATGCGCCCAGCGGCTTATCCGCCCGCGCGGTGCCTGGCGAATCTGGCAGCGCGTTTGTGCAAGAGCCTCGCGTTGCGGGATATCTCATGGCGCATCCTGTGCAGCGCGGTGAATACCGCAGCACCCAGGCACAACACGGTCAGCGCGCCCGCATCGAACAAGTCAAGGTAGCCGATGTAATAATCCAATCCGCGGCCCTCCCGGTACCAGCACCGGCAACGGTGCCACGGCGTTCGCGCAGTGGCAAGTAAAGCACGAGCCCTGCGCGGCCTACCGGCGCGTCAACCCGATCTGCACTTCCCCGAACTGCGCCAGGCTCAGTTCCGCCATCAGCGGGTATTCCCAGGGGTGGGGCATCGATCCGGTCAAGTGATCGAGCCCGCCAGACGCCGAGCCGCCGCCGCCCGGAACGTCCAGGCGGCTCTCCTGCTGTTGGCGGACAACCTTCAGCTTGGAGGCCCGCTCCGGTAGACGCCGATGCAGGCCGCGCAGCCGAAGCTTGTGCATCGCGTGCCCCGCTCGCCCGGATCGGGCGGCCGCTCGCTTGCACGAAGACCGCAATGGAGATTGGCTGTTCATCAGGCTGAATGCCTCGGCGTTTGGCTGGTGGATGCAATACTGGCACCGGCCTGCTGAACCGGAGTTGAACGCCGGCAATTAAAGCGCAATGGCGGCTGTGCCTTGGCCCGGGCCTATTTGCGCCAGGGCAGATCGATGACCGCGCCGTCCGGCAGCTTGACGACGCCGCCGATGGGCATGGCGGCAACGAACTCGCATTCGGTTTCCGCGAAGATCTGGTGCAACTGTGCCGGCGGCAGCACCAGCGTGTCGCCGGACTGGTAGCGGATTTCGCGACCGTCCACGGTCGCCCGGCCGCTGCCCTTGAGGAACAGCACGACTTCTTCCGTGTCGTGCCGGTGCGGCGGCGTCGCCGAATTGGCGTCCATGCGGCCGTGCCACATCTCGACCTGCTGCGCGCCGCTGGTGGGCGTGGCCACGCCGGCGATGTGATTGCCTTGCAGGCTGTGGACCTGATTCTGCTGCCGGCGAAAGACTGACATGGTTCGAATCTCCCAGGACACTGATGGTCTTTAAACCCTGGACGGGCCCTGCCGATGGCGAAACCATGCAAGGTTCGGCGACCGGCAACCTCAGCCTACCAAGCAGGCATTCAGGATAGAACCACAGATAATAGCCTTACATTGCCGACTTAATATCCTCAATCTTCAGCGCAGGGAGGATTCGGCAAGCGAGGGCAATCTTCCGGTCCGGCTTTTCGCTATTCGCCTGGCTGCCGCGGCGCGGCGGCCCGCCCCTCCATCAGGTGGACGAGCGTCTGCAGCGTGCGGTTGACCGGTGTGTGGACGCCAAGCTGCTGTCCGCGGCGCACGATGTAGCCGTTGAGGTGGTCGATCTCGCTGCGCTTGCCCGCGGCGAGGTCCTGCGCCGTGGAGGAATACTGCATCTCCATGGTCTGCGCGATCTGACGGATCGCCGCGTAAGGCTCGTTGCCAAGGCTGATACCGGCGGCAGCGGCCACGGCCCGGCACTCCTCCACCACGTCGCGCATCACCTCCGGCACGCCTGCCTGCCGGACCAATTCCCCGTAGCGCATCTGCGGAATTGCCGAGAGGGCGTTGAATGCGCAGTTGATCAGGAGCTTGTCCCACAGCGCCGACATCACGTCCGGCGACACGCGGCACGGGATGCCCGCCTCGACGAACAGATCGGCGATCGCATCGCTGTGCTCCGACGGGCCGATCACGATCTGGCCGCCGCCCCGGTGCAGCACATGGCCCGCACCCGCCATTCCGACCGCGACATAGAGCACCGCCGGCAACACCGGCTGCTTCAGCAAAGCCCCGAGGCGCTGCGCATTGTCGACGCCGTTCTGGCAGCTGATCACCACTGCGTCTTTGGAAAGCACGGGAGCGAGCTGCCGGCCTGCCGCTTCGGTGTCTCCCGACTTCACGCAGCACAGAACGAGCTGGCAGTCCGCGACAGCCTCGGCGGTGGTCGAGGCCTGCAACGCGACGCGCCCAACAAAGGACGGCATCTCCAGCTTCAGGCCCTCGCGCTGAACGACGTCGGCAAGAGCGGCTCGTCCGACCAGCCTGACCTGGTGCCCTGCCCGCGCCAGCACGCCGCCGTAGAAGCAGCCCACCGCACCGGCACCGACCACGCCGATCTTCATTTCCGGCTCGCCGGATCCGGCGTGCGGGCCTGGCGTCCCTCGAACTGCGTGTCACCGAGATTCCAATTCACTGGCAGCCCCCGAAAAAAGCCGGCCGCTATCCGAACATCGAGCGCACCCGACTGCCGGTCACTCTACACGAGCCCGGCAACCGGTTTGAAGAAGCGTGGTCGACCGGGAGTTCAATTTTCCGGCTCCTGGAACTCGGCCCGACTGCGCAGCTTCAGTCCTGCGCGAAACGTGACCACCCGCCGTGCGCTGATCGGAATCTCCTGGCCGGTCTTCGGGTTGCGCCCGGGCCGCTGGCACTTTCGGCGCACTTCGAAGTTGCCGAAACCGGAAAGTCTCACCGATTCGCCGCGCTCGAGGCATTGGCGGATCTCCTCGAAAAGCAGATCGATGAATTCCTTGGATTCGCTCTTGTTCAGTCCGAGTTCCTCGAACAGGGCTTCGCTCAGGTCGGCTTTGTTTAGCGCCACGTGCCAGCTCCCACGCCGACGATCTTCCCAGGGCGCGTCTCATTCATCCGCACGGCCACGATCACGCCGGACAGCAAGGTCAGAGCAGCCACAAGCCACAGCGCCGCCGCAAGGCCGAAAATATCGGCCGTAAAGCCCGCCAGCAGCGCGCCCACCGCATACCCGAGGTCGCGCCAGAGCCGGTAGACGCCGACGGCGGAAGCGCGCCAGGCAGGATGTGCGACGTCTCCGATGGCGGCGAGCAGGGTCGGATAGACCATCGCCGTCCCGACCCCGAGCAATACGGCACCGACCGCGAAATCGGCGAAATCCGCCGATCGCGCGGTAGCGGTAACTGCAATGCCGCCTGCCTGCAGCCACATACCCGACGCAATCAGCCACTTGCGGCCGATCCGGTCGGACAGGGCACCGGTAAAGATCTGCGATGCGCCCCAGACGGCGGGATAGATCGCGGCAAGCACGCCGATTTGCGCCAGCGTCATGCCCATTGCAGCGAACACCAGCGGAAACAGGCCCCAGGCCATCCCGTCGTTGAGGTTGTTGACGAAGCCCGCCTGGCTCACGCTGGACAGGTTGCGGTCGGTCAGCGAGGTGCGGCGGAAGATCTCCCCCTGCGTCAGCTTGCCTTCCTCCATTACCGCACTGTGCGCACGCAGTTCATGGATGACGTGGTGCCGCGTCTCGCGCACCGCAAAAACCGAGAGCGCAAGCCCGGCGGCAACGTAGACCACGCCCAGATAGAACGGCTCGGGCCTGAGCCCGAAGCGCGCCGCCAACCAGCCGGTGGCCAGCGCGCTGGCCGCCACTGCGAAATAACCGGAAAACTCGTTGAGCCCCATTGCCAGGCCGCGCTGCCTGGGGCCGACCAGGTCGATTTTCATGATGACCGTGGTGGACCAGGTCAAGCCCTGGCTCACACCCAGCAGCACGTTGGCGGCGACCACCCAGTTCCAGCCCGGCGCCCACATCAACGCGAACGGCACCGGAATTGCGGCCAACCACCCCGCGACCAGCACCTGCTTGCGGCCGAAACGGTCGGAAAAGCGCCCGGCGAAATAGTTGGTCAGCGCCTTGGTGAGCCCGAATACGACGATAAAGGAAAGGATCGCCGCACGCGCTGCGATATGGAATTCCCGCTCGGCGATGGCCGGCAGGATGCTGCGCTCCAGGCCCACCATCCCGCCGACGAAGGCGTTGACCAGCACCAGCAGCGAGAACTGGCCGAAGTTCTCACGCAGCCCGAGGCGGATGGAGCCTGCGTTCATCGATCAATCCGTCAAGCCCAGGTTGCTTCGTACCATCGCGTCCATGTCGGCTGGACGCGGCGGAATCTCCTTGGTCAGGAATTGGACGAAGGCGGCTTTGTCCATGGCCAGCGCCGGATTCCAGCGTCTTTCGAAACCCAGGGTCGAAGACGGCTTGCCGGAAAGGCCGGCGCCGCAGACGCTGCCGGCCTGATGTGCCGGAAAAACCTCCAGCTCGTCGGGCAGGGTCAAAAGCTTGGCGTGCAGGCTTTGGTGAAGGACGCCCGCCATCTCGATTTCCCGTCCCGCCAGGTCGGGGCGGCCGACTGCGCCGACGAACAAGGTGTCGCCGGTGATCGCGAACCAGGGTGCTGCGCCGCGGCGCATATCGGTGACGAGCAGGCAGACGCTGTCCTGGGTGTGGCCGGGCGTGTGCAGGACCTCCACCTTCACGTTGCCGACATCGAGCACCTGGCCGTCGTGCAAGGGCTCGAATTCGAACTTCGCCACGCCCCGGTCGGACTCGTGCAGGCAGTACGGTGCGCCGACGCGCCGGGCCAGCGCCCGCCCGCCCGAGTAGTGATCCGCATGAACGTGGGTATCGATCACGTAGGTGATTTCGACTTGCGCCTTGCGCGCTTCCTCGACGAACCAGCCCTCATCGCCCGCGACGACGTCCACCGCGACGGCCTTGCCCTTGCCGGCGCAGCCGAAGAAATAGGACAGCGACGATTCCCGGGTTGCCAATTGGCGAAAGAACATATTAGACCTTACTAATATTCAGGATGCCTTCACGGACTCGCCGAGGCTTGCAGCGGCAATCCCGCCGCCCGCCACTCGCTGACGCCGTCGAGCAGCTTGCGCACCCGATAGCCCCTGTCACCGAGCAAAGCCATGGCTTCGTCCGAGAACAGGCAAAAGGGGCCGCGGCAGTACGCGACGATTTCCTTGTCGATCGGCAGTTCCGCGAGCCGCTGTTCGATCTCGGCCAGCGGCATCGAGCGGGCAAACGGCAGGTGCGCAGCCGCATATTCGGCGTGTGGCCGCACGTCGATGACGACAATGTCGCCGCGGCGCGCCTGCTCCAGCAGCTCTTCGCGGCCGACCGAAACGAGCTTCGCCGGATCGGCCGCCATCTTGTCCAGCGCCGTCCTCAGTTCCAGCAAGTGCTCTTCGGCGACCCAACGCAGGGTGACGCAGAGGCCCGCCACATCGCCCCCCGTAAGCCGGTAGATCACGTACTTGCCGGCGCGGCTGGACGCGACGAGGCCGGCAAGCTTCAGGGCCTTGAGGTGGGCACTGGCGAGTTGCACATCGATCGACAGCTCCGCAGCGAGCGCCTCGACGGTCTTTTCGCCCTGCGCCAGCAGTTCCAGCAACTCCAGCCGCTTCGGGCTGGAAAGGGCCTTGCCGATCCGCGCGACCTGCTCGTAGAGGAGGTTCTTCAGCAATCGCTTATTCATTCTAATATTCTATTGAATGAATGAATATTGGGCAAATATCAGAACTGCCTCAGAGGGCACTCTCCGGGACGAGGAGCTTGTTGCGGAGCGGCATCCAAAGGTGCCGGGCACCGCCTCCGGCCGCCGGCTGTGCCGATTCAGGCGGTACTGCCGCAGTTGACCACCCGATCACGTCCGGCCTGCTTGGCCCGATACAAAGCCTCGTCGGCAGCGTCGATCAGGACGTCGACCGAAGTCCCATCCTCCGGACTGACCGCGACGCCCACCGGGATGGTGATCTGCCGCAGCACATGATTGGGGAAATACAGGGCTGGTTGCCGGATTTACGCAGCAGTTTGCCCGGCCGTGGCGTGCGCCTGCGCCGGGCCGGGCCGGCAGCCAGTCATTCAGGGTGACGAACTGATATTATTTTTGCGTCTTCTTATGGTGCCCGAAGCCGGACTCGAACCGGCACGACCTAGCGGTCGAGGAATTTTAAGTCCCTTGCGTCTACCGATTCCGCCATTCGGGCGCTTCAAGCTGCGGCACGCGCCGCCGATAATCTGACAGTGTACCCGCATCGACTGGCGCGAGCCGCCCGAGTCGCCCGAGTCGTGTTAGTCGATCTACACCACAATTATTCTGCACCATTGGTTTGTCAGCCAGCCCGGCCACTATCTAAGCTCAAGACCGGCAGGGACCTTGCGGCGTTGATTTGGGGAATGCGTAAATGGAATTGAGCGCTGCCCGTCCGGGAAGCTGCCAGCCGGCGGTTGCCGGCGCGCCGGCGACAGCGCGTGCGCGGCGCCGGCCAGCCGGCGCAGCCCCGATGGCCGGCGCTCGATGATCTTCGGCATCAAGCGGCCGCTGCGCTGGCGCCTGCGCGACCTGCCCATCGCCGCCAAGCTCGGCCTGATCGCCGCGGTATTCGGCACCATCACGCTGGGTCTGATCGTGCTGCTGACGCAGGCCCTGGACGCGGCCGCCGGCGTGCGCAGCTTCATCGCCGCCGAAGGCCAGTGGTCGAAAGGCCAGAAAGATGCGGTGTTCTTCCTGAGCCGCTACCTGCGCAGCCGCGACGAGCCGGATTTCGCCGCATTCCGCCAGGCGATCGCCATCCCGCTGGGCGACCGCAAGGCACGCCTGGAAATGGAAAAGCCGCAATTCGACGACGCCGCCGCCACCCGGGGTTTCATCGACGGCGGCAATCCGCCGGCGGATATCCCGTACATGATCGCGCTGTTCCGGCGTGCCTACCGGCTTGGGGTGCCGATGCCGGGGGCGGAGCTTTGGCGGGCCGGGGAATTGCAGGTGCTGGAGCTCTGCCGCCTGGGCGACGAAATTCACGCCGCCGCGGCGGCCGGCACCCTGGCCCCGGAACAGGATGCTCGCTACGTGGCAGCGATCGACCGGGTGAACCTGCTGGCCTCCATGCTGGAGCGCCAGCTCTCAACGGCCGTGGCGCAGACCGCACGCGACGCGCGCAGGCTCCTGCTGCGCGGCGTGGCCAGCCTGTCGCTGGCGATGCTGGCCCTGGGCCTGCTGATCTCCTGGCGCGTGAGCGCCGACCTGCGCCGCTCGGTGCGCAGCCTGCGCGATGGCGCCTTGCGCGTCATGGGCGGCGACCTCGACGTCCGCGTCGCCGGCGACTCGCGCGACGAGCTGGGACAGTTCGCCGACGTATTCGACGAAATGGTGCGCCGGCGCCGCGAGGCGGAGCGGGCGCTGCGCGCCGCCACCGAGATCAACGAGGCGATCATGCAGAACGCCACCGATGCGATCTACGTCATCGGCGGCGACATGTGCCTGTCGGTGGTCAACCAGCGCACCTGCGAACTGACCGGCTATCCGCGCGGCCAGCTGCTGGGCATGCCCTGGAGCATGCTGGTGCCGCCCGAGCATGCCGGGCGCCTGGCCGACACCTTCGAGCGGGTGCTGCGCGACGGCTCGATCGTACGGGACCAGGAAGTGCCGATGCTGCGGCGCGACCTGAACGTGCGCACGGTGCGCTTCAGCGCCGCGCCGCTGCGGCGCGACGGCGCGGTGTTCGCCATCGTCGGCAGCGCCGAGGACATCACCGAGCGGCGCCGCGCCGAGGCGGAGTTCTCCGCGCGCGCCGCCGAGCTGACCCGCTCCAACCGCGAGCTCGAGCAGTTCGCCTACGTCGCTTCGCACGACCTGCAGGAGCCGCTGCGCTCGGTCACTTCGTTCACGCAGCTGCTGAGCCGGCGCTACCGCGGCCGCCTGGACAGCGAAGCCGACGGCTTCATCGACGCCATCTCGCAGAGCGTGCTGCGGATGAAGAGCCTGATCGACGACCTGCTGGCGTATTCCAGCGTCACCTTCGACCCCAAGGACATCGAGCTGGCCGCGTTCGACGACATCTTCGCCGACGCCTGCGCCAGCCTGAGCGCGGCGATCGACGCCACCGGCGCCAATGTGACCTGCGGCGCCCTGCCCTCGCTTCGGGTCAACCGCCGCCAGATCCGCCAGCTGCTGCAGCACCTGATCGGCAATGCGCTCAAGTTCCACGACGGCAGTCCGCCCAAGGTGCACCTGGACGCCCGGCCGCTGGGCAACGAATGGCTGTTCTCGGTGCGCGACGAGGGCATCGGCATCGATCCGAGCCACTTCGAGCGGATCTTCGGGCTGTTCCAGCGCCTGCACGAGCGCGCCGACTACCCGGGCAACGGCATCGGGCTGACCTTGTGCAAGAAAGTCGTCGAGCTCCACGGCGGCCGCATCTGGGTCGAGGCCGGCAATCCCGGCTCGGTGTTCAAGTTCACGCTGCGCGCCGACCGCTGAGCCGGCCGCAACGCCGCCGCGCCAATCCTATTGGCGCAGCGCGCCGAAGAACGTGCGCAGGTCGGCCAGCACGCGTTCCGGCTCCTCCACCTGCGCAAAGTGCCCGCCGCGCTCGAAGCGGTTCCAGCGCTTGAGGTTGTAGTAGCGCTCCGCCCAGCGGCGCGGCTGCTTGAGCACCTCGCGCTCGAACACCATGATGCCGGTCGGCGCGCGCACCACCGGCAGTCCTTCGACGGACGGCTGCCAGTGCCGGTGCGCCGCCTCGTAGTAATAGCGCGCCGAGGTGCCGTAGCTGCGCGTCACCCAGTACAGCATTACGGTGGTCAGCAGGTCGTCCTTCGGGAAGCGCGTTTCCACCTGGCCGCCGCAGTCGCTCCAGGCGCGGCGCTTTTCCAGGATCCAGGAGCACAGGCCCACCGGCGAATCGTTCAGGGCGAAGGCGATGGTCTGCGGCCGCGTGGTCTGGATGGCGAAATAGCCGGCGTCGTCGGCGAAGAAGCGCGCGTTCTCGCCGATCCAGTGCTTTTCCTCGGGCGCGAAATCGGCCGGGTCGACGGCGCCGCCGGTGAACAGGTCCAGCGGCACCATCAGCGTGAAATGCGCGCCGATCAGGCGCTCGGCGTATTTGTGGCCGAGCTGGCCGGTGATCAGGGCGCCCCAGTCGCCGCCGTGGGCGGCGAAGCGCGGGTAGCCCAGCCGCTCCATCAGCTTGACCCACAGGTCGGCGGTGCTCCAGAAGTTGAGGCCGGTGCGCGTCAGCGGCGTGGAAAATCCGTAACCGGGCAGCGAGGGCACGACCACGTCGAAGGCGTCCGCGGGATCACCGCCATAGGCTGCCGGGTCGGTCAGCGGGCCGATCAGCTTGCGGTAGTCCCAGAACGTCCACGGCCAGCCGTGGCTCATGATCAGCGGCATCGGCCGCGGACCCTTGCCGCGGACGTGGATGAAGTGGATCGGCACCTCGTCGATGACGGTGCGGAACTGCGGGAACGCGTTCATCGCGCGCTCGTGCTCGCGCCAGTCGTAGCGGTCGCGCCAATGGGCCACCAGCTCGCGCAGGTAGGCGCCGTTGGTGCCGTACTCCCAGCCGTCGTTGCCGAAGTCCTCCGCCCAGCGCGTGCGCTCCAGGCGCTGCTTGAGGTCGGTCAGCACTTCTTCGGCCACCGCCACCTTGAACGGCTCGATCGTCATCGCTTCCTCCGGTTTTGCTGCTGGCACGCTCAGGCGCGTGCACGCACTTCGTCGAGTGCCTGGGAATATTCGACGCGCATGCGCCGGATCAGCTCGGCCGCCGGCGGCAGGTCGCGCACCGCGCCGACGCCGTGGCCGGCGGACCAGATGTCGCGCCAGGCCTTGCTTTCCGGGCCGAGCTCCTCGGCCATGTCCACCGCGCCATGCGCGCCGAGCCGGTCCAGGTCGATGCCGTTGTCGCGCAGGCTGCGCGCGATGAAGCTGGCGTTGACGCCGGTGATCTTGGGCGTGTAGACGATGTCGCCGGCGCTGGTTTCCAGCAGCAGCTGCTTGTACGCCGCCGCCGCCGGGCTTTCCTGCGTGCCGATGAAGCGCGTGCCCATGCTGACCAGGTCCGCGCCGGCGACGACCGCCGCCGCGACCTGGCGGCCGGTGGAAAGGGCACCGGCCAGGATCAAAGTCTTGTCGGTGAGCCGGCGCAGCTCGTAGAGGAACGCGAACGGGTTGAGCGTGCCGCCGTGGCCGCCGGCGCCGCCGCACACGGCGATGATGCCGTCGACATCCGCCGCCAGCGCCTTTTCGCCGTGGCGCACCGAGATCACGTCGTGGAACACCAGGCCGCCGTAGGAATGCACCGCCTCCACCACTTCGCGGGCCGCGCCGAGCGAGGTGATCACCACCGGCACGCGGCGCTCCACGGTGAGCTTGAGGTCGGCCTGCAGGCGCTGGTTGGTCTTGTGCACCACCAGGTTCACCGCGTGCGGGCCGACCTGCGCCACGCCGGCCAACGGCCCCTGCGCCAGCCCCGCCTCGATCTGGTCGAGCCACCGGGCATAGCCTTCGGTGCTGCGCTGGTTGAGCGCGGGAAACGCGCCGACGATGCCGCTGCGGCAGGCCGCGATCACCAGCTCCGGCCCGGAGGCCAGGAACATCGGCGCCGCAATCAGCGGCAGGTAGAGACGTCCGGCCAGCGAACCGTGCAGCATGCTTGCCCCCAGCGAAATTCCAATATCAAAGCGCCGTCACCGCGCGCTTCAGTCGATTTTGTAGCCCAGCAGCCAGGCGCGGAAATCGTCCGGCACCCGGCGCGGCTTGCGCGTGACCTGGTCGATCATCACGATGGTCGATTCGGCCGAGGCGATGCAACGCCCCTCGCTGAACAAGCCCTGCCCCAGCGTCATCGAACTGTTGCCCACCGCGATCACGCCGGTGCCCACTTCGACCACGCCCGGCCAGTGCGCCTCGCCCAGGAAGTTCAGCATCAGCCGGGCAATGACGGTCTGCGCGTCCTTGCCCACCAGGGGCTTGGGAAACTCGTGCATGAACCGCGTGCGGCCGGTTTCGCAGTAGGCCGCGAAGGCGAGGTTGTTGACGTGTCCGACCATGTCGGTGTCGGAATAGCGGATGGTATCGCTCACCCAGTGACGGTAGCGGGCACGCTCGGTGAGATGCGGCGCATGGCTAGCGGCCATCGGCACCCCCGCCAGCGCTGGCGCCGGCCGCCTTGAGCAGGCGCCGCGCCGACTTCAGGTGCGGCACGTCGAGCATCTTGCCGTCCAGCGACACCGCGCCGGAGCCGGCCTCGAACGCCGCCACCACGCGCCGCGCGAATTCCAGCTCGGCGGCGGACGGCGTGAACGCGGCGTTGATCACCGGCACCTGGTCCGGGTGGATGGCGATCTTGCCGGTGAAGCCCTCGTGGCGCGCGGTCTCCGCACTGCGGCGACAGCCCTCGGCGTCGCGGAAATCCACGTGCACCGTATCCAGGGCCTCGATGCCGAGGGCGTGCGCGGCGAGCACGCACTGCGTACGCGCATGCTGGTAGACCGGCCGCCAGGCGCCCTCCGGCGTGCGCGGATCGCCCGCGCCCAGCGCCGTGCTGAGGTCCTCGGCACCCCAGGTCAGCACTTTCAGGCGCGGCCGCGGCACCTTGAGCAGCTCGGGCATGCGCAGCACCGCCGACGGCGTTTCCGTGCTCACCGTGAGAATGCCCACGGTGCCCGCCGCCACGCCGTGGATCGCCTCGGCCATGTCCAGGTAGTGGCTCACCGTGTCGAGGTCTTCCGGGCCGCGGATCTTCGGCAGCAGGATGCCGGCCGGCGCCAGCGGCACGGCGGCGGCCAGGTCCTTTAGCAACTCGCCGGATTCCAGGTCGTTGACCCGCACCCAGATCTGGCTGGCGCCGTGATAGCCGGCGAGGTATTCGGCGAGCATCTTGCGCGCCGCAGGCTTGCGCGGCGGCAGCACCGAGTCTTCCAGGTCCAGCGCCAGCGCATCGGCGCCGGCGGCGGCAGCCTTGGCGAGCTTGCGCTCGTTGTCGGCTGGAACGAACAGCAGTGATCGCATGATCGAATCCGGTGAAAAGTGAACGGACAGCCGCAACTATATCGAAGTCCGCCGCGGCGGCCGGCAACGCTGCCGGCACGCGCGGATTTCCCCGATTGATGTTAGTATCGTATCAAACGATATCAATTCGGCGGCGCCGCGGCGATGCCGCGAGGGGCCGCCGCGGCACCCGCAGGGCCGGCGTCCTCCGCCGCCCGATTGAACGGGCCCCTTCACCAGAAAAGGCGCAGAACCGAGTGACCACCACCAGAGCTGTCGGCATCAAATCTTACGGTGCATCCATTCCCCGCCTGCGCATGGCGCGCGGCGCCATCGCCGAAGCGCATGCCTGGGCACTGCCCTCGCTCAAGGGCCTGGCCAAGGGCGAAAAGGCCCTGTGCAGCTGGGACGAGGATGCCATCACCCTGGCCGTGGAAGCGGCGCGCGATTGCCTGGGCCCGGGTACGCCGCCCAAGCTGGCCGGCCTCACCCTGGCCTCCACCTCCGCGCCGTTCGCCGACCTGCAGAACGCCGGCGTGGCCGCCGGCGCCCTGCACCTGGATACCGGCGTGCCCTGCCTGGATGCCTCCGGCTCCACCCGTGCCGGCCTGAGCGCCCTGGCGCAGAGCCTGGAGGCCGCCGCCGGCGATCGCCTGGTGCTCGCCGCTGAGCGCCGCGCCGCCCGCCCCGGCAGCGTGCAGGAAATGCAGTACGGCGCCGGCGGCGCCGCGCTGCTGGTCGGCGAAGGCGACCTGGCGGCGCGCTACCTGGGCCGCGAGTCGATCATGGTGCCGTTCGTCGACCATTTCCGCGAAGCCGACGCCCGCTACGACTATGCCTGGGAAGAGCGCTGGATCCGCGACGAGGGCGTGGCGCGGCTGGTGCCGCAGGCGGTCAAGAGCCTGCTCAAGCGCCTGGGCCTGGGCGTGGAGCGGGTGGCGCAGTTCGGCCTGTCCGGCGCGCCCGCCGGCAGCGACCGCATGGTGGCCAAGGCGCTCACCATCACTCCCGATCGCATCATCCCGGACCTGATCGACGAGGTCGGCGACGCCGGCGCGGCGCACGCGCCGCTGCTGCTGATCGGCGCGCTCGAGCGCGCCCGCCCCGGCGACGTCATCGTGGTGGCGGCATTCGGCCAGGGCTGCGAGGTGCTGGCGTTCGAGATGCAGGACGGCGGCCGCCGCCCGGCCCGCGGCCTGGCCCGCGCCGTCGAGGCGGGCGTGACCGAGACCGCCTACACCAAGCTGCTGTCGTTCGGCGGCGAGCTGAGCCTCGACTGGGGCCCGCGCTCGGAAGTGCAGCCGAAGGCCGCGCTGACCCAGCAGTACCGCGCCGGCGAGCAGATCACCGGCTTCATCGGCGGCCGCTGCAGCGCCTGCGGCCAGGTGCAGTTCCCGCGCCTGCCGAACTGCGTCAAGTGCGCCGCCACCGCCACGCAGACGCCGTTCCCGCTGGCAGACGAGAAGGCCAAGGTGGCGACCTACAGCGCCGACTGGCTGATGTTCTACCCGGCGCCGCCGCTGTACGTGGGGCTGGTGCAGTTCGACGCCGGCGCGCGCGTGCTGATGGAGATCGTCGAGGTCGGCGCCGCCGGCATCGACGTCGGCACGCCGCTGCGCATGGTGTTCCGCCTCAAGGCGCACGACAATCTGCGCCATTACGGGCGCTATTTCTGGAAAGCCGTACCCACGGCCTGACACGGATTGGAGATCGCATCATGGCAACCGGTATCAGAGACAAAGTCGCGATTCTGGGCATGGGCTGCACCAAGTTCGGCGAGCGCTGGGACGCCGGCAGCGAACAGCTCATGACCGAGGCGTTCAACGAGGCGCTGGCCGACGCCGGCATCGAACGCAAGCAGATCCAGGCCGCCTGGCTCGGCTCGGCGCTGGAATACGTCAACATGGGCAACTCGGCCATTCCGATGTCCACCGGCCTGCGCCTGGCGGGCATCCCGGTGTCGCGCATGGAGAACATGTGCGCCACCGGCACCGAGGTACTGCGCGGCGCCGCCTACGCGGTGGCCAGCGGCGCGGTGGACTTCGCCCTGGCGCTGGGGGTGGAAAAGCTCAAGGACACCGGCTATGGCGGCCTGCCGATTTCCGGCCGCGGCACCTTGAACGACCTGTGGATGCCGTACTGCTCGGCTCCCGCCGGATTCGCCCAGCTCGCTTCCGGCTACCGCGCCAAGTGGGGCATCGGCCGCGACGACCTCAAGCAGGCGATGGCGCGGGTCAGCTGGAAGAGCCACCAGAACGGCGTGAAGAACCCCAAGGCGCACCTGCGCAAGGCGGTGAGCATGGACAGCATCCTGCACGCGCCGATGATCGCCGAGCCGCTGGGCGTGTTCGACTGCTGCGGCGTCAGCGACGGCTCGGCCTGCGCCATCCTCACCACGCCGGAGATCGCGCGCAGCCTGGGCAAGAAGGACCTGGTCACGATCAAGGCGCTGCAGCTCTCGGTCAGCGGCGGCCGCGAGTCCGGCTCCGCCGAATGGGACGGCAGCCACGTGGTCAATACCCGCATCGCCGCCGCCCGCGCCTACCAGGAAGCCGGCATCACCGATCCGCGCAAGCAGCTCAGCCAGATCGAGGTGCACGACTGCTTCTCGATCACCGAGCTGGTGACGATGGAAGACCTCGGCGTGTCCGACGAAGGCCGCGCGGTCTACGACATCCTCGATGGCGCCTTCGACGCCGACGGCCGGCTGCCCTGCCAGATCGACGGCGGCCTGAAGTGCTTCGGCCACCCGATCGGCGCCTCCGGCCTGCGCATGGTCTACGAGCACTACCTGCAGCTGCTCGGCCGCGCCGGCGAGCGCCAGCTCAAGAACCCGACCCTCGGCCTGAGCCATAATCTCGGCGGCGTGCCGTACAACGGCGTGGCCGCCATCAGCATCGTCGGGCTGCAGTGAGCCCCGCCGCGGCCCGATAATTGCGACCCTAACCAGACAGATTCAACCGACAGCCGGCAGGCAGGAGCACATGGCACGACGGGAAGGCGCACAGGCGGCGCGCAGCGGGCGCGAAGCGGCAGAAGGGGCGGCGGAGCCGGCCGAGGCCTTTGCCATCGGCGACGCCGACGACGTCTCGCGGCAGGGCATCCGCCTGGGATTCCTGATCCACGACGTCTCGCGCATGCGGCGCAATGCCTACGACCAGGTGATGAAGCCGCTGGGCGTGACGCGCGCGCAGTGGTGGGTGCTGGCGCACCTGTCGCGCCACGACGGCATGATGCAGACCGAACTGGCCGACGTGCTCGACGTCGGCAAGGCCAGCCTGGGCACCCTGATCGAGCGGCTCGAGGCCGGCGGCTGGGTGGAGCGGCGCGCCGACCCCTCCGACAAGCGCGCCAAGCGCGTGTTCCTGGCACGCTCGGGCCAGCAGCTGGTGCGCAAGATGACGCTGGAGGAAAACCGCTTCAACGACCGCATCCTCAACGAGCTCAACGGCGCGGACCGCGAGCAGCTGATCCGGCTGCTGTCGAAGATCAAGCACGCGCTGATCCAGTACGGCGTCCCCGAGGCGGGCGACGTCGAAGCCTGAGTCCGCCGGCTGCTTCTCTTTTTCAGGGCTGGCTTGTGGTCCGCAAATGAACGCGGATCAACGCCAATAAAAGCCACCAAAAGCACGGCAACTCGAATGAAATATGAATTTCATTCGCATCTATTTGCGTTTATTCGCGTTCATTTGCGGACCGAAGATATTCACGCGATCAGTCCGACGACAGCTGCCGCTCGATCGGCGTGATCGACTTGGGGTCCGCTTCGAAGCCGGTCGGCGCCAGCCAGGCGCGCTCGCGCGCGGTCTGCACCTTGGCCGCCGCCAGCACGCTGCGCTGCAGCCCCGGCAGGCTCGCCGGCTCGCCGTCGGCATTGGCCGCGCCGATCAGCTCGCCGACCTTCGCCCGCAGCTCCAGCACCGCCGCTTCCAGCTCGGCCGGGTCGGCGGCCGCCCGCTGCAGCACGCCGGCCCCGGCGGCGGCACCCGCCGAGAGATCAGCCAGCGCGGCCTGCGTCTGCGCCCCGCCGCGCACTGCGGACAGCTCGCGCGCCAGCTGCAGGTAGCGCTGCAGCTCGTCGCGGTCATAGCGGTATTGCAGCGGCAGGCGCTGCAGCAGCAGGCTCAGCATGCCCACCACCAGCTGGGCCTGCTCCTGCGCCAGCTTGTTGGCCGGATCCACCGCCGGCAGCACGACGTCGGTCATCGCCTTGATGACGGTTTGCAGCTGAAACGCCGGACGCATGTCCATAGTTCTTACCCCACCTGTTCCAGGACTTCACGCAGTTCGTCGAGCAGCACGTAGCCCAGCCCCATGGCCCAGGCCAGCAGCAGGTCCTGGTGGGTCTTGGCGCCGCGCGCGGCGCGGTAGCCGGTGGCGATCATGATGATGGCGCCGCGGTAGGCGTGGAACGCGCGGTAGTAGCGGAACTTCGCGCGGTCCACCGGCAGCCCGCTGCACTTCTCGTAGGCCTCCAGGAACGCCTCCATCGGCATCAGGCCCTGCTGCAGGTAAGTGCCGCCATCCTCGGAATAGTGGCCCAGCGTGTGCAGCGACATGTACGCCAGGTCCGCATGGCGGTCGCCGATCCAGGCCAGCTCCCAGTCGAGCCAGGCGGTGATGCGCAGGTCGTCCTCGGAATAGAGGAAATTGCCGGCGCGGTAATCGCCGTGCACCAGGCTCAGGCGGTCGATCGGCGGCGCATTGCGGCGCAGCCAGGCTTCGGCCAGCCGCAGCAGCGGGATCTCCTCGTTGGCGTCCTCGCGCCAGATGCGCGCCCACCAGTTGAGCATCCACTCGACCGACTGAGCGCCGGACTGCGGCACGTCGAACGCGCTGAGCTCCGCGCCGCGCCAGTCGAAGGTGTGGATCGCCGCCAGGTGCTCCACGTACTGCCGGCCGAGCGGGCCGCGCGCCGCCGGGCCGAAGTTGATGCCCAGGCCGGTGACGTTGCTGACGCTGGCCTTGGGCTTGGCCGCGCCGTCGACGAAGCCGTAGACGATCGCCGGGTACGGCAGGTACTTGCCCAGCGGGTCCGCCCAGTAGGCCTCCGGCACCGGCACCACGCCCTGCATCGCCTTGATCAGCTGGAACTCGCGCAGCCGGCTGGTCTCGACGATCGACTCGGCCGGCTCCATGCGCAGCACCATCGGCGTGACCGTGCGGCCCGCGCCGGGCCGCTGCCACGACAGCTTGAACGCCATCTGCAGCTTGGAGGCGCCGCCGGCCAGCCACTGCGGCTCCAGCACCTCGAACGGCTCGCGCAGCTCGGCCCGCAGCAGCGCCTGCAGGCCGCTGCACAGGGTCGCCAATGCGATCGGCTTGTAGCCGGGCCCGCCGCGCCGCGCCAGCTTGCCCTGCAGCACGCGGTCGATCTCGCGCTCGCAGGGAAACTGCCGGCGCAGCGACTCGATCCATTCGCGCGGCGGATTCTGCTTGTCGATGGCCAGCATCGCGGTCTCCTCGTCCCGAAATTTGTTCAGCGCGGCCGTGGCCTCCCGCGGACCACGGCCGTTGCGGCGGCGCCTTGCCGTTCTAGCGCGGCGCCGCGCCCCTCACCAGTTGCCGTTGCCGGACCAGGGGAAGCGGTAGCCGCACTCGCCCAGGCCGTAGCCCAGGGTGCCGTCGCTCAGGCGGTACTCCATCATCTGCTCGGTGAGCACGAAGGTGTCGGCCGGGAAGAACCAGCGGAACAGCTTGCGGCCGGTGAAGGCGTAGCTGCGGCCGCGCGCGTCGACCACCTTCCAGTCCATCTTCTCGATGGTCATGTCGTCGTCGCCGTAGGTGTTGCGGTCCTCCAGGCTCTTGATCGCCACCCAGCCGCTGCCGTCGTTGAGCATCTGCATGTGGGCGCTGTCGTAGTTCATCGAGTAGCCGTGCACCGCGGCGACCACCAGGCCGTTGTCGAAGATCGGCCAGGCCAGGCGGTAGTGGCGCAGCAGGTCCCAATCGCGCGTGCCGTAGGCGACGTCGCGGAAGCCCTTGCCGGCGATCGGGATGGACTTGCCGCCGCGCAGCGTCACCGTGCCCGTGACGCGGCACGGCCCCTCCGCGTGCACGTGGGCGATCGCCGCGGTGATCGAGCCTTCCTGGCCCTTGCTGATGGCGATGGCGTCCTGCATCGGGTACATCTGGTCGAACTGCAGGGTCGCCGAGAAGTCCTGCGCCTCGATCGAAAAGCTGGTCTTCTTCATCGGCTCCAGCGCGCGCAGCCGCATGCCGGCGATCTCGATGCCTTTGTCCAGGCGCTGCGCGGTGTACGGCAGGTTCAGGTTCTGGCGCGCGAACAGCGGCTTGCCGTCCATGAAGAACACGCACCAGCTGTTGGACTCCTTGAGGTTCTCGAGGATGCCGATGCGGATGAAGCAGCCGACCTTGCAGGCCGGATCGTAGAAGTTGAAATAGAAGCTCTGGTTCCAGCGCTGCGTCTGGTCGGCCGGGCGATAGCCTTCGGCATCCTCGAAGCGTACGGTCACGGTTCCTCCTCCTTGCGTTCGCACAATTTATCGTCGGCCGGCGCACCACGCGGCGGCGCATACCCACAATACACGACGGCAGGCGCACGCCCCGCGCCCGCCCGTGCTCTCGCACGCGTGCCGTCCGACCGTCATTTTTGCGCCGCGCGCCGCCTGCGCCCGCTGCGTCCAACTATAGTACGTTTTCATACCAGTTTGTAGTATTCTGCGCCACGCGCGACGGCACTCAGGCAGGCTTTTCCGTGGGTTTTCTCAAGTCGATTTTCGGATCCAGGGAAGCGAAATTCGCCGAGGTTGCGCCCTTCGGCGCGCGCTTCGAGATCGCCGGCGGGCAGACCCTGCTGGAGGCGGCGCTGAAAAGCGGCGTGCCGTTCCCGCACAACTGCACCGTGGGCACCTGCGGCTCGTGCAAGTGCCGGCTCACCCAGGGGCGCGTCGGCGCGCTCACCGACTTCGGCTACACGCTGTCGGCGCAGGAGATCGGCGCCGGCTACATCCTGGCCTGCCAGGCCATCCCCAAGGACGCCCTGACGCGGGTGGAGGTCGAAAGCGGCGCGGCCGACGCGCCGGCGGCGGAAAGCTTCCGCGCCACGCTCGCCGCCGCCGAGCCGCTGACGCACGACATCCTCAAGCTCACCCTGGAGCTGGACCGGCCGATCCGCTACGTCGCCGGCCAGTACGCCAACCTGAAGTTCCCCGGCCTGGCGCGGGCGCGCAACTACTCGTTCGCCGACGCCCCCGAGCGCGCCGGCCGCACGGCGCCGAGCTTCTTCGTCCGCAAGGTGCCGGGCGGCGCCTTCACCGAGGCGCTGTTCGGCGGCCGCCTGCAGGGCTTGGCCCTGGAAGTGGACGGCCCGCACGGCAATTTCCACCTGCGCACCGGCGCCGCGCCGATGATCTGCATCGCCGGCGGCAGCGGCCTGGCGCCGCTGCTGAGCGTGCTGGAGCATGCGCGGCGCACCCGCGTCCGGCGGCCGTGCGCGCTGCTGTTCGGCGCCCGCACCGAGGCCGACCTGTATGCGCTGGAGCAGGTGCGCTCGATCGGCGCGGAGTGGGCCGATCGTTTCGCCTTCCTGCCGGTGCTGTCGCACGAGCCCGCCGGCAGCGCCTGGAGCGGCGCGCGCGGGCTGGTCACCGAATTCATCGCCGATGCGCTGCCCGGCACCGCCTGGTCCGCCGCCGAGGGCTACATGTGCGGCCCGCCCGGCATGATCGACGCCGGCCTGGCCGCGCTCACCGGCCTTGGCACACCGCTCGGCTCGATCCACTACGACAAGTTCACCGACGAGAGCCACGCCGCCAAAATGCCCTGAACCGCCGCCCGCCATGGCGCGTACTGACCAGTTGGCACGAATCGGGCTAAATTAGCCGGGTTCCGCCGCTGGCTACGCCAGCGCGCCGGCGCATCCATAACAAAGGGCAGGACATGTCGAAACCCCGTGGAGAGACCCCCAGCGAATCCCCGCCCAAGCCCTTGCTGTCGGCGCTGCTGGCATTTTTCTTTCCGGTGCACTACCGCATGGGCATGGACCTGGAAAAGTGCATGTGCCAGGGCCGCATCTCGCGCAAGCAGGCGGCGATCCTGTGGCTGATCGAGTCCGAGGTCGGCGCGGACGGCTGGATGCGCCGCCGGCAGATCGAGCAGATGCTGTCGAGCTGGTTCGAGATCAGCAACTCGAACGTCTCGCAGGTGCTGCGCGAGCTGGCGCGGCCGCCGCTGTCGCTGGTGCGGCTGATCGAAAATCCAGCTTCCGGGCGCGAAAAGGTAGTGGCGCTGACGCCCGAAGGCAAGGCCTTCTTCGAGACCATGCTCAAGGCCGCGATCGACTATATCGGCACCGAGCTGAGCCACCTGACGGCCGAGGAGCTGCGCTGGGGTGTCGGCTTCTTCGGGCTGGCGTTCCAGCCGCAGCGCGACGAGGACAGCGGCCAGCGCACGCAGGCCGCCCTGGCCCGGCCGCCGGAGCGCATCGCCCGGCGCCACGGCTGAGCGATCGATCCAGGGCACCGGCCCTACCCCGCGGCGAACGCCGCGCGCACCGACCCCAGGCCCTCGATGCGGGCCTCGAACACATCGCCGGGGTTGGCCGCCACCATCGGGCCGAGCGCGCCGGACAGGACGATGTCGCCCGCCGCCAGCGGCCGGCCGGTCTCCACCATCTTGCGCGCCAGCCAGAGGGCGGCGTTGAGCGGATGGCCCAGGCAGGCCGCACCCGAGCCCTCGGACACGCCGGCGCCGCCGCGCGTCATCCGCATCGCGCAGTCGCGCAGATCCAGGCCGTCCAGCCGCCGCGGCGTGTTGCCGAGCACGAACAGGCCGCTGGAGGCGTTGTCGGCCACCGTGTCGGCCAGCCGGATGTCCCAGTTGGCGATGCGGCTGCCGACGATCTCGATCGCCGGCAGCACGTAGGCGACGGCGCGCATGACGTCGGCCACGGTCGGCTGGGCCAGCGCCAGGTCGCGCTCGAGCACGAAGGCGATCTCGGCCTCGGCCTTGGCCTGCAGCACGCGGCCGGGTGCCACCGGCTCGCCGTCGCACACCGCCATGTCGGCGAACAGCATGCCGAAATCCGGCTGGTCCACGCCGAGCTGCTTCTGCACCGCCGCCGAGGTCAGGCCGATCTTGCGCCCCGCCAGGCGCCGGCCCTGGGCCAGCCAGCGGCGCGTGTTGATCTCCTGCACCGCGTAGCCGGCCGCGGTGTCGCCCGCGCCGATCAGGTCGCGCACCGGCGCGCAGGGCGTGCCGGTTTCGTAGGCGTGCAGCAGCCGCGCCGCCGCCTGGCGCGCCGCTTCCTGCGACCCTTCGCCGGCGGCGCTCATGTCGCCGCCACGGTGCCGTCGCGGAAGTACGCGCGCGCCACCCGGTTGAACTCCTCCGGCGCTTCGTACTGCGGCCAGTGCGCCGCGTCGGCGCGCATCACGTAGAGCTGCGCGCCGGCGATGCGCCGCTGCGCCGCCTGCGCGCATTCCAGGTCATGGATCGGATTGTCGCGGGTCCACAGCAGCAGGGTCGGGCAGCGGATCTGCTCCAGCGGCACCAGGAATTCGTCGTGGCGCGGCAGCATGCGGTTGACCAGCGGCGCCACCGCGCGCGCCGCTTCGCCGGTGTAGTAGCGCAGGCGCAGCTCGACCAGCTCGTCGCTGATCAGGTGATGGTTGGCCGGGTGGATCAGCCAGCCGATGCGCGCCTTGACGCTGGCGAAGCTCGGCGCCTGGTCGGCGTTGCGGCGCGACAGCGCCATGAGGTTGTCCATGTCGGCGCGGCCCTTGGCGCTGACGATCGGAATGCCGGCGGCGGTGTTGAGCATCAGGCGCCCGACCCGCTCCGGGTATTTCACCGCGAAGTAGCCGGAAACCCAGCCGCCCAGCGATTCGCCGGACAGGTGCGCACGCGCCAGCCCGAGCGCGTCCATCAGCTCGCGCAGCTGCTCGGCCAGCACCGGCGGCGTGTATTCCATCGGCTTGCGGTCGGACAGGCCGTAGCCGACGTAGTCGAAGGCGATGGTGCGGAACTCGTCGGCCAGCGGCACGATATTCTTGGCATAGGCTTCCAGGTGGCCGCCGATGCCGTGCTGGAACAGGATCGCCGGCGCGTCCCTGGGGCCGGCCTGCGCGATGCGTATGCGGCCGAATCCGGCTGTTTCGACGTAGCCGATCTCCGCCCCCAGCAGGTCAAGCCACAGCGTCATGTCGTTCTCCGTCCAGTTGCTTCAGGTGTCCCGCCAGGATCAGCTTCCATTCGTCGAGCAGCTCGCGGAACAGCGCCTCGTCGCGCTGCCACAGGGCGCGCACCGACAGGCCGCGCACGATGCTGATGGTCAGCCAGAGGATCTTGCGCGCCCGCTCCGGCGCCAGCCCGTGCCGCACCAGCACGTCGAGCCAGGCCTGCTCCACGCCCAGGCGGTTTTCGCGCGCGTATTCGAACACGCGGCCGCGCAGGCTGCCGGCCTTGGTGCCGGTCAGCACCAGGTCCAGGATCACGGCGAAGTCCTCGCCCAGGAAAAAATCCAGGCTGTCCTGGATGACCGCCTCGATCGCTTCGATCGGGTCGTCCGCCGCCGCCGTGTTCCGCGCGCGCACCACGCCGCGCGCCAGGCTGGATTGCAGCAGGTGCGCCGCGGTGGCCAGCACCAGGCTGTCCTTGGTCGGGAAGTGGTGCAGCTGCGCGCCGCGCGACACGCGTGCCACCTTCGACACCTCGGCGGTGCGCAGGCCGGCGTAACCCTTGCGCCGCAGGATGCTGGCCGCCGCCTCGACCAGGCGCAGGCGCATGTCTTCCGAGCGCTCGGCCTGGCTGCGGCGCTTGCGCACCGTCTTGCCGGCCGCGCGGGCGGCGCGCGGCCGCCGCGGCGCCGCCGCCTGCTCCCGCGCTTCAGTACTCAAGCCGCACCATGCCGTCGACGACGCTGACCGGGTAGGTTTTGAGCGGCTCGTGGCAGGGCGCCGAGCAGGCCGCGCCGGACGTCACGTCGAAAGTGCAGAAATGCCAGCCGCAGGCGACCAGGCTGCCTTCCAGCATGCCTTCTTCGGCCAGGGACGCCTGCTCGTGCGTGCAGGTATCGTCGGTGGCGTAAAAGGTGCCGCCGACGTTGTACAGCGCCAGCCGGCGCCCGTCGGGCAGCACGGCCAGGCGGATGGTGCCGCTGGGAACGTCACCGGCGGGGCAGACCACCAAGGTGTTGGGCATTACGGAGGGTTCCTGCAAAGGTTTACAGCATGGTAGTGCCGCCGTTGACGCTGATCACCTGCCCGGTGACGAATCCGGCTTCCGGCCCGGCCAGGTAGGCAACCATCGAGGCGACTTCCCACATTTCGCCGGCGCGCCCCATCGGCACGATCGAGGTGACCTTGCGCGCCAGCTCCGGGTTGCGCTGCGCCACCTCGGCGAGCTGCGGCGTGTTGACCACGCAGGGCGCCACCGTGTTCACGGTGATGCCGCACTGGGCGAACTCGCGCGCCAGGCCGGTGGTCATGCCGTGCATGCCGCCCTTGGCGGCGTTGTAGGCGGCATGGTCCCACAGGCCGTTGCGCACCGAGTCCGCGCCGATGTTGACGATGCGGCCGTAACCCTTGGCCTGCATCACGCGCAGGGCATGCCAGCAGCACCAGATCGCGGTCCACAGGTTGCGGTCGATGGTCAGCCGCAGCGTGTCCGACGTGTGCTCCAGGAACGGCCGCAGCACGCCGCCGCCGGCATTGTTCACCAGGATATCCAGGGTGCCGAAATTCTCCTGCGCCGCGGCGACGGTGCGCGCCGCCACCGCTTCCTGCGCGAGGTCGCCGGCCACCGCCACCGCCTGCGCACCGGCGGCGCGCAGCTTCGCCGCCGCGGCATCCAGCAGCGCCGTGTCGGCGTCGGCCAGCACCAGGCGCGCGCCGTCGGCGGCGAAGCGCTCGGCCACCGCGTAGCCGATGCCGCGTGCGGAGCCGGTCACCACGGCCACCCGCCCCTCCAGCGGCCGGCTCATGCCGCGGCCCCGGCGGCCTGCTCGATGCAGCCGGTCTTGCCGAAGGCCGGCGCCGGCAGGCTGCCCCAGGTGTCCAGGGTCTCCGGGCGCGGCTCGAGCAGGCGCGGCTCGCGCGCGCCTTCCTCGGGAAACTTCTCCATGCCGAAACTGTATTCGACGGTCATGCCGTCCGGATCCAGGAAATAGATGAAGATGCTTTCCGAAGGCAGGTGCCGCCCGGGGCCGAACACGATCTCCACACCCGCTTTTTTCATGCGGTTCATGGCGCGGCCGACGTCGTCGATGTCGCGCACCATGAAGTTGACGTGGTTGAGGTGATCGTCGGCGCCGGCCAGCAGCGCCATCGAGTGGTGCAGCGGGTTCGGGTGGCAGCGCAGGAACGCGGCGAAGCCCGGCACATGGTCCGACACCTTGAAGCCGAGCTGGCCGGTGACGAAGGCCAGCGCCTGGTCCAGGTGCTGCAGGTTGAACACCACGTGGCCGAGCCGCTCGATGCAGGCCACGCCCGGCTCGCAGGGCAGCGCCATGTGCATCATCTGCGAATAGTATTCCACGCACAGCCCGCAGTGCGGCAGGCGGAAGCGGAACGCCGGGCCGATGCGCAGCGCGCGGCATTCGGCGGGGTCCACGTTTTCCGCCGCCAGTCCAAGGGCCTCAACATGGGCGCGCGCGGCGTCGACGTCCGCCGCGCTCTCCAGCTCGAACGCCACGCGCTTGACGCCGGGCTGGGCGGACGGGTACAGCAGCAGGCAGTGGTGGTCGCGGCTGCAGCGCAGCGCCACCGGCCCTTCGCCGGCCTCGCTCACCGCCAGGCCGACCAGCTCGCTGTAGAAGCGCCGGCTGCGCTCGACGTCGCTGACGTTCAGCGCGACGTAGCCGAGGCGGCGGTAACGGAACGGGAATTTCACGGGTGCGTTCATCGGTGGCTCACAGGATGATGCTGATGCGGCCGTTGGGCCGCAGGCCGTCCATGTCCAGCAGGCAGCGCTTCTCGCGGATGCGCAGGCCCTCGGCGGTCACCGCCAGGCGGTAGCGGTAGCTGCCGATGTAGGTCTCGGTCAGGCCGCCCTTGGTGCGGTAGGTGACGACCGCCGCGCCCACGTCCAGTTCGTCGCCGCGGCGTGCGCGGATGCGCACGTTGCTGACCAGGTGGCGCGTCTTCGAGCGCGGGTACTCGGCGTGCGCGGTGCGCTTGAGCAGGCGCTCGACGCGCTGTTCCAGGCGGAAGCGGTCGTCGGCGACGTAGAACAGGCTGGTGTCGGGCGATGCGTCGGGGGCGACGTCGGTTGCCGGCACGTAATAGTGGGCGTCGGCGGTGAACAGGCCGAGCCATTCCTTGAGGCGCCATTCGTCGAGCAGCTCGGCCTCCAGGAACATGAAGTCTTCCACCGCGTCGCGGGTCACGCTGTCGTTGGCCATGTCGGGTTGTCCTCAGCGCGCCGCGCCGACGCAGCGGTTCCAGTGGCTCCAGAACGCGCGCATCTGCAGCTCGTCGTCGTAGGCGGGTTGGGCCTTGCCCATGCCCTTGGAGATGTCGCTCCAGGGCGCTTCGCCGGCGTTTTCGAAGCCGCGCTGGCACTGCTCCAGCGCCTCCACGTCGTCCGGCGTGGCGAAGCCGCCCGGCCCCAGGAACTCCAGGAAGTTGTGCAGGCGGTACTTGCGCGCCCAGGCGTTCTCCTCGCGCGGCGCCAGTGCCCAGCCGTACACCTGCATTTCGTCCGGCGCGGTCGGGTAATAGGTGCGCACGGTGATGGCCATGATGTCGTTGACCACCAGGTTGGGGAAGATGAACAGGTTGCGGTTGGAGCAGGCGATGCGGCGCGCGCGCGCGGCGCCGAAGCGCTGCTCCAGGCGGCCGTAGATGGCGTCGATCTCGCGCCTGCCCTCCTCGCCCCACAGCGGGATCCACTGCGCCACCGGCCGGCCCCAGGGGGCGCGGTACTCGATCACCGCATGGCCGTTGCCGAGGTCGTAGGCCTGGCCCTCGAACGGCACCGGCGACATGCTGCCGTTGGAGTTGCGCAGGTAGTCGACGTAGGTGGCGTGGGTGTTGATCGCGTGGTAGCCGTCGATGCTGTTCTCGGTGAGCAGCTTCCAGTTGGCGCGGATGGTGTACTCCTGGGTGCCGCCGACCAGGGTCATGCCGGCTTCCGACTGGTCGCAGACCACGTCGAGCCATTCGCGCGCCTGCCCCAGGTAGTCCGCCAGCGGCGGCGCGTCGCGGTCGAAGCAGACGAACCAGAAGTCGCGGTAGCCCTCCAGCCGCGGCACGCGCACCAGGTTGCCCGCGCCTTCGCTGTTGAAGTCGGCGGCGTAGCATTCCTTGCCCGGCTGGCTGCGCAGGGCGCCGTCGGCGCCGAACACCCAGCCGTGGTAGAAGCACTGGAACGACTTGGCGTTGCCGCTGCGCTCGCGGCACACCTGCGCACCGCGGTGCGGGCAGGCGTTGAAGAAGGCGTTGACCCGGCTCTGCGCGTCGCGCGTGAACAGGATGGTGCGCCGGGCCACCGTGCGGGTGACGAAATCGTTGGGCTTTTCCAGCTCGGAGCCGTGCCCGAGGTAAAGCCAGCAGCGGTTGAAGATCTCCGCGTACTCGGCGCGCAGGATGCCGGGATCGACGAAGCTGCGGCGCGACACCTTGAAGGTGTTGCGCGCCGCGTCGACCCGCACCAGCGGCTCCGCGCCGGACGGTGTAGCTTGGTTCACGCTCATGATTGCGATATCCGGTAAACCCAGAACCTGTGATCGAATTGTGGCCGGTGCGTCGTGCGGCTTGTTCCGCCCGCGCCCACCTGCGGCGGCGGCATGCCGCGCACTCGACAGCCGCTGCGGAGGTAACGTAGCATATCAATACACAAACAGTCCAGACGGCTTGTAAATGTGCAGGAACCGTTGCACGGCAAGACGTGCAGACACTTGCGGCAAGCCCGACTACTCCGGAGGAGCGCCGATGAGAACCCATAGAGCTGCCAGCGCCCGCATGCGCCCGACCGGCAGCGCGCAGGCGCGGTGCACGCCATGACCGAAGACCTGCAGCGCACGGTACGGCTGGCGGCGCGGGCGCTGGCGCGCGGCCAGCTGGTGCACGCCTACGGCCATTGCAGCGCGCGCATCGACGCCGCCAGCTTCCTGGTCTGCGCGGCCCGGCCGATGGGCACGATCGCCGCCGGCGAAGCCGGCACGGTGATCCCGGTGGACGGGCCGCTGCCGGACGGCGTGCTGGGCGAGGTGCGCATCCACCAAGCGATTTACCGCGCGCGGCCCGAGATCGGCGCGGTGTGCCGGATCATGCCGCCGCAGACCATGCTGCTGTCGCTGTTGCGCCGCACGCCGCGGCCGCGCCACGGCTTCGGCGCCTACTTCGCCCCTGCCCCGCCCCTGTGGGACGACCCGCGCCTGCTGCGCGACGACGCCGCGGCCGCGCGCCTGGCGGCGACGCTGGGCCCGGCCAAGGCCATCGTCATGCGCGCCAACGGCGCGGTGACGGCGGGCGTGGACCTGGTCGAGGCGGTGGCGCTGGCCTGGTTCCTCGAAGAGGCGGCGCGGGTGGAAGTGGGCGTGACCGGCCTACGCGCCGACGGTCCCGAGACCCTGCTCACGCAGGAGGAGACCGTGGCCCGCCAGGTCACCGCCGGGCGCGTCTACGAGCGCATGTGGGAGTACCTGACGCACGGCGACCCGGAGGCGGGCTGAATACCGGCGCGCGCTTCAAGCATCCAGGGCCGCCGCCTGCCGGGCGACTTCGCGGCCGATCGGCAGCGCCGATGTCGCCGCCGGGGATGGCGCATTGCAGACGTGGATGGTTCGCCGCGTTCTGCGGATGAGGAAGTCGTGCACGATGCTGCCGTCCGCCATCACCGCCTGCGCCCGCACGCCGGGCGGGTGGCTTTGAAGATCGCCGACGGTGAGCTCGGGGCAATATTTCCGGCACTGCGCCAGATAGCGGCGCTTCAGCAGCGAGTTCATGAATTCGCCCGCGCCCGAGCGCAGGTTCTGCTGCGCCAGGCGCCAGAAGCCGGCATAGAGCAGCGTGTCGGCGGCATCCCTGGCATCGAAGGCAAGCCGGCCGTAGCCTTCGCGCTTGAAGCTGAGCACCGCGTTGGGCCCCACCGTGACATAGCCGCCGATCATGCGCGTGAGGTGCACCCCCAGGAACGGCAAGCCCGGGTCCGGCACCGGGTAAATGAGGTGGCTGACGATGTTGTTCTTATCCGTTCCCAAGCGGTAATACTCGCCGCGGAACGGCACGATCCGGAAATCGTCGCCCACGCCGCACCAGCGCGCCACGCGGTCCGCAAACAAGCCCGCGCAGGCGACGGCCCGGCGCGCGCGATGCGATTCCCGGCTGGTGTCGATGGCGACATGCTCTTTTTCTTCACGCACGCCGTTGACGCATTCGCCGGTGCGGATTTCGCCGCCGCCCTGGACGAATTCGTCGGCCAGTGCCTGCGTCACCTTCGAATAGTCGACGATGGCGGTGGAAGGGACGAACATCGCCCGCAGGCCGCTGATGCGCGGCTCGCGGCGCCGCAGCTCCGCCTGGTCGAGCCGTTCGAACGCAATGGCGTTTTCGCGGGTCCGTTGCTCGAGGGCTGCCAGCCGGCCAAGCTCGAGCTCATTGGTGGCGACGATCAGCTTGCCGCAGCGCTCGACCGGGATCGCGCGCCGCTGGCACAGCCGCAGCGTCTCTTCGGCGCCTTCCTTGCACAGCTTGGCCTTGAGGCTGCCGGGCTGGTAGTAGACGCCGGCGTGGATGACGCCGCTATTGCGCCCGGTCTGATGCTGCGCCAGGCCGCGTTCCTTTTCGATCACCACGATCCGGCCGCCGGGCCGCTCGCGCAGCAGGTTCCACGCCGCGGAGATGCCGACGATGCCGCCGCCGATGACCGCGTAGTCGTACACCATGCGCCTCAAGGTCCATTGAACTTGCTGTAGGACTCGCGCGCGGCGACGATCACGTGATCCGCCGTACCGTTCAAGCGATGCGGATTCGCCTGGTTCTCGTATTCGGCGGACGTCATCATGTCGACGAATGCGGCCCGCGACGGATAGCGCACCAGCACGATGAAGTCCCAGGCGGCCTGATCCGGGGTGCCCAGCGCGACGGCCTCGGCGGTTCCCGCCCAGATGATGGTGCCGCCGCGCGCCTTGATCATCGGCAGGGTCAGCGCGCTGTAGCGCTTGTAGGCATCCCAGCCCGAGCCATCGCCATCGGCGGCGCGCTCGCGCAGGCGCACCAGGTTGACCATCGTCACCGGGCCTTCGTCGGGCAATCCCTCGAGGTCCGCGAGATTGAGGGTTTCAACCGCCATCGTTCAGCCTCCTGCGCATGGTGGACGCGCTGTCGCCGCGCATTTGCAGGCGCGCGTTTCGACCAGACCCGCTTGAGCACCCATCATCCGGCGCGCAGCTCGGGGAAATCCTCGTCGCGGTATTCGTGCGCGCCGCGCTGGCCGGCGGCGACGCGCTCGGCCTCGCCGCGGCGCAGCTCGGCGCGGCGGATCTTGCCGGAGATGGTCTTGGGCAGCTCGGCGAACTCCAGCCGGCGGATGCGCTTGTACGGCGCCAGCCGCTCGCGCGTGAAGCGGAATAGCGACAACGCGACTTCCGCCGAAGGCTCCAGTCCCGGCCGCAGGATCACGAAGGCCTTGGGCACGCACAGCTTCTTCGGGTCCGGGCTTTCCACCACCGCAGCCTCGGCCACGGCGTCGTGCTCGACCAGCACGCTTTCCAGCTCGAACGGGCTGATGCGGTAGTCCGAGCTCTTGAACACGTCGTCGCTGCGGCCGACGAACCAGAAATAGCCGTCGGCGTCGCGCGTGGCCACGTCGGAGGTGCCGTAGTGGCTGCCGCCCAGCGCCGCCCGGGTGCGCTCGGCGCTGTCGGCGTAGCCGGCCATCAGGCCGGCCGGCCGCTCGGCCAGCACAATGGAGACCTCGCCCTCGCGCGCCTCCGCGCCTTCGGGGTCCAGCAGCACCGCGCGGTAGCCCGGCAGCGGCCGCCCCATCGAGCCCGACTTCACCGGCTGGCCCGGCGTGCAGCCCAGCATGGCGGTGGACTCGGTCTGGCCGTAGCCTTCGCGCACGGTCAGGCCCCAGGCCTTGCCGACCTGCTCGATCACTTCCGGGTTGAGCGGCTCGCCGGCGCTCACCACCTCGCGCAGCTTGATCGGGAATCGCGCCAGGTCCTGCAGGATCAGCGCACGCCAGGCGGTCGGCGGCGCGCACAGGGTGGTGACGCCGTGCTCCACCATCGCCCGCAGGGTGTTGGCGGCGTCGAAGCGCGGCTGGTTGAAAATGAACACGGTGGCGCCGGCGCTCCACGGCGCAAACAGGCAGCTCCAGGCGTGCTTGGCCCAGCCCGGCGAGCTGATGTTGAAATGCAGGTCGCCCGGCCGCAGGCCGATCCAGTACATCGTCGACAGGTGACCCAGCGGATAGCTGCGCTGCGTATGCAGCACCATCTTCGGCTTGCTGGTGGTGCCGGAGGTGAAATACAGCAGCAGCGGATCGCCCGCCAGGGTCGGGCCGTCTGCGGAGAATTCCGCCGGCGCGGCGCCGGCTTCGGCGTAGTCGATCCAGCCGGGCACCGCGCCGCCGACCGCGATGCGGGTCAGCGTGCCGGCGAACGGCGCGAAGCGCGGCGCGCCCTCGGCGTCGGTGACGACGTGGGCGATGCCGCCGCGCTCGATGCGGTCGGCGAGGTCCGCCCCGGTCAGCATGGTGGTGGCCGGGCTCAGCACGGCGCCCAGCTTGATGCCCGCGAGCATCAGCTCCCACAGCGCCGCCACGTTGGGTAGCATCACCAGCACGCGATCGCCGCGCTTGACGCCGTGCCGGCGCAGGAAATTGGCGACCTGGGCGGAACGCGCGCTCAACTGCGCGAAGCTGTAGCGCTGCGTCGGCTCGCCGTCCGCGGCGATCACCAGCGCCGGCTGCGGATTGCCGCGCGCAAAAGCATCGAAATAGTCCAGCGCCCAGTTGAAGCGCGCAAGCTGGGGCCAGCGGAAACCGGCATACGCGGCCTGGTAATCGTCGCGGTGGCGCAGCAGGAAATCGCGCGCCTGCAGGAATTCGTCGTGCGGAGTCATGCGCGTATTGTGCATCAGGCCACGCGCAGCCGGAGCGTTCTCCGGCGGCGCGGTCGTGCGGCTGATCAGCCGCGGCCGGAAAACGCCTTGCGCGCGATCACCGCCATCGCCGCCAGCGCCAGCACCGCGAACAGCAGCGCGGGCACGAAGCCGATCACCGCTGCGAGGTTGCTTTCGCCGAAGCGATTGGGGCCCAGGCTGAGCGCGCGGTTGGGCGCAAACAGCGCGGCCCAGTAGAACACCGTATTGGCCCAGCCGGTGCCGACGAACAGCCAGCCCAGGCGCGCGGCGGCGCGTCCGGAAAATTCCAGGCCCGGCAGCACCAGGGCCAGCGCGATCACCAGCAGGCTGTTGAGGATGCCGCCGACGTGGGCGCGCGCCCAGGCGGGCGTGTTGCCCGGGATGGCGAACTCGGTGATGTGCCCCGGCACCAGCTCGATGCCGCCGAGCAGGCTCAGCATTAAGCCCACGCCCGCGCACATCGCCACGACCATCACCAGCGCGGCATGCCCCACCATGGTCTTCTGCAGCGGATTGAACACCGGCCTTCCCCCTTTCAACGTTTGTAGCCGCCCGCCGCGCCGGCGCCTGGTTCAGCCGATGGCGCGCTCGCGGTCCTGCCAGTAGCGCTCGCGCACGGCGCGCTTGAGTATCTTGCCGGTGGCGGTCATCGGCAGGATCTCGGCGAACTCGATCGCCTTGGGCACCTTGTAGCCGGCGATGTGCGCGCGGCAATGGGCGATGAGTTCCTCGGCGGTGACCGCCGCGCCGGCCGCCAGCACCACCACCGCGGTGACCTTTTCGCCCCAGCGCGGATCCGGCGTGCCCACCACCGCCGACATCTTCACCGCCGGGTGTTTCTGCAGGGCCTGCTCGACCTCGGCCGAGTACACGTTCTCGCCGCCGGTGACGATCATGTCCTTGACCCGGTCGATGATGTAGTAGAGCCCCTCGGCGTCGCGGAAGCCGGCGTCGCCGCTGCGGTACCAGCCGTCCTGCAGCACCGCCGCGGTGGCTTCCGGCTGCTTCCAGTAGCCTTCGAACAGCGAGGGCGAGCGGATCAGGAACTCGCCGGTGGCGCCGGGCGGCACCTCGTTGCCGGCGCCGTCGACGATCTTGATCTCGATCAGCGGCAGCGGCGTGCCGCAGGAGCGCAGCCGCGCCTCGTTGTCCGGGTCGTGCTGCTCCGGCCGCAGCAGGGTGGCGGCGCCGGAGGTCTCGGTGGCGCCGTAGAACTGCATGAACCGGCACTTCATCTCGCGCATCGCGCGCTTGAGCAGCTGCGAGCCGATCGGCGCGCCGGCGTACATCACCAGCCGCAGCGAGGAGAAGTCCGTGGCGGACGCGGCCGGGTGGTCCAGCAGCATCTGGATGGCGGTGGGCACCAGCGGGCAGATGGTGGGCCGGTCGCGCTGGATGATCTCCAGCAGGCGCCCGGCGTCCATCGCCGCCAGGATCGACACCGTGCAGCCGTTGTACAGGCCCTGCAGCGACAGGCCGGTGCCGACCAGGTGGAAGTTCGGCATGATCATCATGATCACGTCGTCGGCGCGCCACTGCAGCGCCGGCTCCATGTGCTCGCACAGGCGCATGTACGACAGGCCCAGGTGGCTGATCTGCACGCCCTTGGGCCGGCCGGTGGTGCCCGAGGTGTAGATCAGCAGCGCGGTGGCGCGCGGCGCGGCTTCCACCCGCGGGTCGGCCTGCCCGGCCGCGCCCAGGTGCGCCGGCAGCGCGTCGGCGGCGTCCGCCGTGGAGTCGAACACGACGATCTCGAAGCGATGGGCGCAGCGCGCCTGCACCGCCTGCAGGGTCTGGGCGAACTCGCGGTCCACCAGCACCAGCGGGCACTGCGCGTCGTCGACGATCGCCACCAGCTCCGGCACCGACAGCCGCCAGTTGAACGGCGCGATGGCGCAGCCGGCCTTGTTGGCGCCGAACAGCGCCACGAAGTATTCGATGGAGTTCTTGCCGGCGAAGCCGATGTTGCTGCCCGGGGCGATGCCGCGGGCGGCGATGCCGGCACCCACGCCGCTGCTGGCGCGGTCCAGGCCGGCGAAGCTCAGCGCCCGGCGCGGCTCGACCAGGGCTTTCTTCGCCGGCGCGTGGCGGGCGTGGTAGCGGGCAATGTCCGCGATGTTCCGGATATCGGCGTAAAGCCACATGGGCAGGGTGTCCGTTCTGGCTCGCGGTCAAAGACCGCGCAACGTAATTATTCGCCGCGGAACCGCGGCCGGCGCTTCTCCACGAAAGCCGTGATCCCCTCGCGCGCATCCTGGCTCGCCGCCACCCGCGCCAGCGCCTGCGCCTCCTCCTCCAGCTGCGACTCCAGCTCGCGCCCCAGCGAGCGCGCCAGCAGGCGGCGGATCTCGCCGTAGGCGCGCGTCGGGCCCTGGCTCAGGCGCAGCGCCGCCTTTTCCGCCTCGGCCACCACCGTCTCGTCGTCCAGCACCTGGTCCACCAGGCCGGCCTGGCCGGCCTGCTCGGCGGTGAGCATCTCGCCCAGGATCAGGAAGCGGCGCGCGCGCGCGATGCCCATGCGCGAGGCCAGCGCGAACGAGGAGCCGGCGTCGCAGCTGTAGCCGATCTGCGAATAGGCCGCGCCCAGCATGGCCGAGCGCGCGCAGTACACCAGGTCGCAGGAGGCGACCAGCGCCACCGCGCCGCCGGCGGCGGTGCCGTGCACGGCGCAGACGATCGGCGCGTTCATGCGCGCCAGCCGCGCCAGGCCGACGTGCAGGTCCGCGGTCCATTCCTTGATCAGGCGCGGCAGCTCGTCGAGGTTGCGCGAGAACATGCGCACGTCGCCGCCCACGCTGAAGAACTTGCCGTTGGCGCGCAGCAGCACCGCGCGCACGTCGGCGCGGCTGGACAGCTCGTTGGCCGCCAGCTTGATGTCCTGGCAGAAGCGCGCGTTGAACGGGTTGCCTTCCTGCGGCTGGTTCAGCGTCAGCCGCGCCAGGCCGTCGGCAACCGTCAGCTCGATCGATTCATACGCCATCGTGTTCTCCGCTAGATTCCGGCCGTGGCCGTGTTGGCTGGCACCGCCTGGCCTTCGCCCAGCCAGTCTTCCCAGCCGGCCGCGCGGTTCTGCGCGCGCGCCAGCTCGCGCTCCTGCGGCGTGGCCCACTCGAAATCCCACTTGCGCAGCGCCGGCTTGGCGATCAGGTTCTGCCACAGCGGCGGCACCAGCGCCGCCAGGAAGCACACGAACACGCTGGGCATCCAGATCGCCGGCTTGTGCGGCTCGAGCTTGTAGAACGGCTGGTAGCTGTTCTGGTGGTGGTCGGCGTGGTTGGTGATCTCGAACGCCACCCGCCGCGACAGCGGGTTCAGGTGGTTCCAGACGTGGCGGCGCCCGATCGGCGCACCTTCCACCCGGATCAGGCCGTAGTGCTGGAAGTAGTTGAAGGTTTCCACCCAGAAGCGCGCCAGCAGCATGGCGCACAGGGCGAAGACCACGCCCTTCCAGCCGCCGATGGCGAAGATCAGGCACTGGAACAGGATCTGCGCGGCGATCGCGCGCCACATGCGGTGGCGGATGTCGAGCGGGCTCAAGCCCTTCTTGCGCAGCGCGTCGGCTTCCTTGCGGAACGCGTACAGGGTGCTCTCCACCACCGCGCGCGGCGTGAAGGTGTACAGCGACGCGCCGCGCGGCGCGGTGTCGCCATCCTTGGGCGTGCACACGTCGATGTGGTGACCGACCACATGGCCGATGTCGCGGGTGCAGTCCAGGATGCACAGGTGGCCGTAGTGGCCCACCGTGCGCGGCAGCCAGTGGCGCATGTGGTAGAGCTCGTGCGCCGCCGGGATCAGCGGGATCACCGACATCCAGCCGCAGCTCAGCACGCCGCCGGCGAGCTGCCACGGCGTCATTCCGCCCTGCGCGATGCGCCAGGCGAACAGCGGGTACAGCAGCAGCGGGCCGAGCGTGGAGATCCACACCGGGATGTTGGCCCAGAAGGCGCTGTTGATGCGGCGCACGCTGAAGTCGCGCGGGAAGCAGGAATCCAGGATGGCCAGCCCGGGAAACGTAGCGATGCCCAGCCAGATCCAGTCGCCGCCGAGCAGGAACCCGGCGTAGGCGACGGCGAGCACCGCCACCGGCGCGTAATACTTCAGGTAATCGCTCATGCCGCGCACCTCCTCCATTGAGCTTGATTGCGGCAGCCGCCGGGCGGCCCCTAGGCCGCCGCCGCGCTTCCTGCGGGCCCGCCTTCGGGCTTGGACCTGGTGCCCGGTATCGGCCGCACCGCCGCATCCGGGCGCACGCCGCGCACCAGCGAGCGGCCGATGATGTGCTTCATCACTTCCACCGAACCGCCGGCGATCTTGGTGATGCGCGCATCGGCGTAGGCACGCGCGACCGGGTATTCCCACATGTAGCCCCAGCCGCCGAACAGCTGCAGGCACTCGTCCACCACCTTGCAATGCATCGTCGTCAGCGACAGCTTGGCCATCGCCGCGTCGATCTCGTCGAGCTTGCCTTCCATGAAGCGCTCGATGCAGTGGTCGGTGAACACCCGGCCCAGGGTCGCCTCGGTCTTGAGCTCGGCCAGCTTGAACTGGGTGTTCTGGAAATCGGCGATGGTATGGCCGAAGGCCTTGCGCTGCGCGGTGTATTCCACCGTGTAGTCGATAACCGTCTCGGCCACCGTCGCCGAGCGGATCGCCTGCGCCAGGCGCTCCTGCGCCAGCTGCTTCATCATCACCGCGAAGCCCTGCCCTTCGCCGCCCAGCATGGCCGAGGCCGGCACGCGCAGGTCCTCGAAGAACAGCTCGGAGGTGTCCTGCGCCTTCATGCCCAGCTTGTGCAGGTTGCGGCCGCGCTTGAAGCCCGGCAGGCTGGTGTCGACCAGGAACAGGGTGATGCCCTTGGCGCCTTCGTTGCCGGCGGTCTTGGTCGCCAGCACCAGCACGTTGCACAGCTGGCCGTTGGAGATGAACACCTTCTGGCCGTTGATGACGTAATCGTCGCCGTCGCGCACCGCGCGGGTGCGGATGTTCTTGAGATCCGAGCCGGCGTGCGGCTCGGTCATGCCCAGCGAACCGATCGCCTCGCCGGTGACCATCTTCGGCAGCCAGTGGCGCTTCTGCTCCTCGGTGCCGAAGTGCAGGATGTAGCTCGCCACCATGTCGCAATGGACCATGAAGCCCGGCCCGCTGTAGCCGCCGCGCGCCATCTCCTCGAAGACGACCACGTCGAACAGGTAGTCCAGCCCGAGGCCGCCGTATTCCTCCGGGATCGTGCAGCACAACATGCCGGCGGCGCCGGCCTTCAGCCACAGCTCGCGCGGCACCTGGCCGGCCTCTTCCCACTGCGCGTGGTAGGGGGCGATTTCCTTCTCGATGAATTTGCGCACCGCGCTGCGGAACAGCTCGTGCTCCTCGCGGAACAGCCGACGCTCGAACATGGATATCCTCGTGACGCTATATCGAAAAATAGTACGCTACAATACTACTGCTGTAAAGGCTGGCCCTCCGGCGGCGCCCGGCCCGTGCGTCAGCCTATGTTTCGAACCCATCTCAAGAACGTAGCGAGCGCAGGCAGTTGGCGCGCCGCCGGAGCGCAGGAACCGGAGCATATATACGAATATGTGAGGATTCCGAGCACCGCCGGCGCGCCAAATGCCAAGCGCAGTAGTTTTTGAGATGGGTTCTAGTAGGACTTCGGCTGGCCCAGCACCTTCTCGGCGACGAACGACAGGATCAGCTGCTCGGTGATCGGCGCCAGGCGGGTGATGGTGACTTCGCGCAACAGCCGCTCGACGTGGTATTCCTTGGCGTAGCCGAAGCCGCCGAAGGTCATCACCGCCTGCAGGCAGGCGTCGTAGCCGGCGCGCGCGCCGAGGAACTTGCCCGAGTTGGCCTCGGCGCCGCAGGGCAGGTCGTTGTCGTACAGCCAGGCCGCCTTGTTGACCATCAGGAAGGCCGCCTCGAGCTGCATCCACCGCTCCGCCAGCGGGTGCTGGATGCCCTGGTTCATGCCGATCGGCCGGCCGAACACCACGCGCTCCTTGGCGTATTCGGAGGCGCGGCGCAGCGCGTCCTGGCCGATGCCGATGGCCTCGGCGCCGATCAGCACGCGCTCCGGGTTGAGGCTGTGCAGGATGTAGCTGAAGCCCTTGCCCTCCTCGCCGATGCGGTTCTCCTCGGGGATGAACAGGTCGTCGATGAAGATGGCGTTGGAGTCCACCGCCTTGCGGCCCATCTTCGGGATGCGCTTGACCTCGATGCGGCTGCGGTCCAGGTCGGTGTAGAAGATGGTGATGCCGTCGGTCGGACGCTTGCAGTCTTCCAGCCTGGTGGTGCGGGTCAGCAGCATGATCTTGTTGGCGACCTGCGCGGTGGAGGTCCAGACTTTTTGTCCGCGCACCTTGTAGCCGCCCGGCACCTTTTCGGCGAAGGTCTTGATCGCGGTGGAGTTCAGGCCGGCGTCGGGCTCGGTGAAGCCGAAGCAGCACTGCGCCTTGCCGGCCACCAGCGGCGGGATCCAGCGCTGCTTCTGCTCCGGCGTGCCGAACACCACGATCGGGTGCGGCCCGAACAGGTTGATGTGGACCGTGGAGGCGGCCGCCAGGCCGCCGCCGTGGCTGGCCACCTCGTGCATCATCACCATCGCCTCGGACACGCCCAGGCCGGAGCCGCCGTATTCCTCCGGCATGGTCAGGCCGAGCCAGCCGCCTTCGGCCATGGCGCGGTGGAACTCGAAGGGGAACTGCCCGTCCTCGTCGCGGGCCAGCCAGTAGTCGTCGCCGAAGCGCTTCATGATCGAGGCAATGCCGTCGCGGATCGACTGGTGGTCGGGGTTGACTGCGAAATCCATTGAACTGCTCCGTTGTGCTGGGTTAGGCGGCCGGCCGGCGCAGCATCAGCGCCTGGCGCAGGCACACGCAGACCTGCTCGCCGCTCTGGTTGAAGCCTTCGTGCTTGAAGGTGACGATGCCGGCATTGGGCCGCGAGCGGCTTGGCCGCACGTCGATGACCGTGGTGGCGGCATTGATGGTGTCGCCGTGGAACACCGGATGGGGAAAGCGCACGTCGCTCATGCCCAGGTTGGCCACCGTGGTGCCCAGGGTGGTGTCCTGCACCGACAGGCCGATCACCAGGCCCAGGGTGAACACCGAGTTCACCAGCGGCTTGCCGAACTCGGTGTCCTTGCAGTACTCGTGGTCGATGTGCACGCGCGCCGGGTTGTAGGTGGCGGCGCAGAACCAGATGTTGTCGCTCTCGGTGACGGTGCGCCGGATTTCGTGCTGAAACACCCGCCCCACTTCGAACTGCTCGAGATATAAGCCCGCCATTGCCCCTCCGTAAGACTGGCGCCGTGACCGTTGCAATAGTATGCAACAATACTATATTGTTCGATACACTGTCGTGGACAGGCCGTCGAGGACTTTTGCGCCCGCTCGGTTTTGGCGCAGGCGAAAGGTCGCGGCCCGGTAAAAATACACCAGATGGTCTGGAGGCAGCATCACATGAGCGGCATCGACAAGGACCGGCCGTCGCCGCAGTGGATCGAGCAGATCCGCAGCCGCTTTCCCTGCGAGCGCGAAATCGACCGCATCCTGACGCGCAAGCTGCGGCTGCGCTCCGGGCCGGGCTTTGCGCCGGTGCCGCTGGATACCCTGTGCAAGGGCGTGGAGTCGCTGATCCGCGCGCAGCTGCGCGCGCCGTTCGAGATATCCGAAGCCCGCTGGCTCTCCGGCGGCGCCTCCAAGCTGCAGATGTCGTTCACCCTGGCCTGGAACCGTCCGGGCGCGGGCCCCGAACGCACCCCCATGGTGGTGCGCATGGAGCCGGCCGCCTCGATCGTGGAGACCAGCCGCCTGCGCGAGTTCCAGCTGATCAAGGCCTTCGAAGGCGTCGTGCCGGTGCCGCCGGTCTACTGGGTGGACGCCGAGGGCGAGCACCTGCCCTACCCGGCGCTGGTCTACGGCTTCGCCCGCGGCGTGACCAAGCCGACCCGCGCGCCGACCCGCGTTTCCGGCCTGGGCACCAATTTCGGCGCGGAGCTGCGGCCGCTGCTGGCGCCGCAGTTCGTCGACCACCTGAGCCGCATCCACACCCGCGACTTCGGCGGCGGCGGGCTGTCCGCCTTCGACGTTCCCGCCCCCGGCATCCAGGCGGTGGAATGGCAGCTCAACTGGTGGGAGCGCGTCTGGGAAGAGGATTTCGACGAGGACATCCCGATGGTGCGGCTGGCCGCGGCCTGGATGCGCGCCAACATGCCGCCGGTGGACCGCCTGTCGATCGTGCACGGCGACTACCGCAACGGCAATT
>JADHNH010000011.1 GCA_016779605.1 Nevskia sp.
GGCTCTGGAAACCGCAATTCGCCAGTACCTGGATACCTACAATAAAAATCCGCGGCCATTCGCTTGGACAAAATCCGCCGACGACATCCTGGCTTCGATTAAACGGTTTTGTCAACGAACTTCTAACTCATGACACTAGTCTTGCGCAGGCAGAGTCGTGTCTGCTTGGACACTTTCGCTCCTCTCGTCGCTCTCGCCATCGCCCACCCCTGCGTCACAAACGGGTCAATATCACTCAATTTGTGATTTACAAATTGAATTAGAGAACTACCTGCCGGCGCAGACTAAATTGGCCGCGAGGCGATCGCACTGATCGCGGCTGCCGCCGAAGCATGCAGGCGCCCGCGCCCGACTTGCTGCAGCAGCCGGGTGCTCTCCAGACGGTCCCTGACTGCAGCCTTCACCTCGGCCAGGTGAACCACCACCCCGCCCTGTCCAAGTGAATCGACCAGGTCTTCGAGCATGTGCAAGGCACTGGCATCGATTGCATTGACCGCGCTGCAGATCAGGATGATGTCGGTCACGCTCGGGCGGGTGCTGATCTTGTGCACCAGAAAGTTCTGCACCGCCGAAGCGTTGCCGAAAAACAGGCTTTCGTCGATGCGCACCAGCGGCAGCTGGGGCCAGATGTTCAGCTCGTGGTGGCGCTCGACCTCCACGAACAAGTCCGAGTTCGGCGGGTTGCCGACCTCCACGATATGCGGATTGGCGGTGCGCCAGATGTACAGAAGCAGCGACACCGCCAGCCCGGCGACGAGACCGGCCTCGGCACCGACCGCCAGTACGCCCAAGGCGGTGACGCACCACGCCATGCCGTCGGCGCGGTCTTAGCGCCATACCTGCCGCTGACCCCGCCAATCCAGCAGGCGCAGCACGGCGACCATGATGATCGCCGCCAGCACGGCGCGCGGCAGATGCTCGAGAAGCGGCGTCAGCGTCAACGACGAAACGGCGATGAAACCGACCGCGATGACCCCCGCAAGCCGGGTGCGGGCGCCGGCCGAGTCGTTCACGACCGAACGGCTCAGGCTGCCGGCCACCGGCATGCTGATCGTCAGCGCGGCGACGACGTTGGCCAGGCCGATGGCGACGAGTTCGCGATTGGCGCGCACCTCGTGCCGGTGCCGTCGAGCCAGGAGCTGGGCGATCGAGATGCCTTCCAGGTAGCCCACCAGCCCGATGAGGGCCGCGGGCCCCGCGAGCGTACGGCACTGGTCCCAGTCGGCGGCCGGCAGCCGCAGTGCCGGAAGTCCGCCGGCCAAGTGGCCGACCAGTTGCACGCCGTGACCGTCCAGCCGCAGCCCGATGGCACCGGCCGAGCCCGCAACCACCAGCAGCAGCGGCATGGTACTGGGAATCGTCACCGCGAACCGCCGGGGCACGCCCAGCGCCAGCAGCCAGCGCGTCAGCGGCCCGCGTGCGGCCAGAAGGCTGCCGATGGATATTGCGGCGATCCCCAGCGGAATGGCCGAGCTGCTAGGGAGCGCTTCGAGCAGTTGCCGGCCCTGGTGCAAGGCGCCGCCCGACGCGGCCAGATGCAGGCCCAGCATCTGCGGCAGCTGGCTCAGGATGATCAGCAGCGCAGCGCCCATCGCAAATCCGGAAATGACGGGGAAGCTCAGGAAGTTGACCAGTACACCCAGCCGCAGCAGACCCAGCGCGAGCAGCATGACGCCGCTCAGCAGCGCCAGGGTCGTGGCGTCATGCGCATATTCCGCGCTGCCGGCCGCGTGCAAGGGGCCCAGCGTCGTCGCAACCATCAGCGACACCACCGCCACCGGGCCGACCGACAGCGCCGGGCTGGTGCCGAATACCGCATAGATCAGGGGCGGGGCCATTGCCGCAGAGAGCCCGGCCTCGGGCGGCATCCCGGCGAGCAGCGCGTAGGCCAGCGCCTGCGGAATCAGCAGGACGGCCGTCACCGCGCCGGCCACGGCGTCGTGCGCCAGGTCGTTGGGTCTGACGGGAATCATCGGGCGGCGCGTGGGATTCAGGGGGGCTTACGCACGGGGCGCACCCGCCGCCGGCACCAGCCTGTCCCGGACAAACTTGATGTGCTGACGCAGGATGTAGAGCTGGTCGGCGTACGCGCCTGGGATCTTGCCGGTGATCACCGACTTTTCGATGTCGCCGAGCCGATCGAGCAAGGCGGCGCGCTGCTCCGGCGACATGTCTTCGAGAGCGGCGCGCTCCAACGCCATGAGTTCGCCGTACCGGCGGTATATGCGGCTGTTGACGCGCCAGCGATACAGTGCCGGAACCAGGCGCAGGCCGGGAATGAGCACCACGATGACCGGCACCAACACCACGAACGCGCGGTTGACCAGGCTGGCGAGCCAGAACGGCAGCAGGCGGTAGACGATGCTCTTGCCGGACTTGTAGTAGCGGGCGGCGTCGTCGCTGATCGGGAACTCGTGCTTGAGGGGAGTGGGGAATTCCCCGGCATCCTGCAGCAGCGAGGCTTTGCCGTGCACCTCGCGTGCGGCGTCGATCAGCAGGTCGGACAAGGCCGGGTGGAGTTCCGAGCGCGCCACCAATTCCACCGTCGGCGCGAGCATGGTCAGCGGCTCGCGCGGCAGGTTTTCGCCCAGGTCGAAGGCGCCTGCCGGCAATACCAGCTTGCTCAGGTAACGGAAGCGGCGCTGGTATGCATCCGCCTGCGGAAAGCCGTAAAGGCGCACCCCCTTGGTGTGCAGCATTTCCCTGACCGTGGCGGGACCGGCCGAATCACCGCTCAGGAAGATTGCGTCGGCCTGGTCTGCGACCAGCGCGCTGCGCGCCGCCTCCCCTTCCAGCGCCAAGAGCTGGGTGGGCGACCGCCCGTCGATCCCGTTGGCCTTGAGCAGCGCCAAGGCGAGAAATCGCGTGCCGCTGCCCTCGGAGCCGACGGCAATACGCTTGCCCAGCAGTTCCGACAGGCGGTGGATCGGTTTGCGGCTGCGATAGAAGACTGTCAGCGGCTGATAGAACACGCTGCCCAGGGAAACCAGGTCGCCCGTATCGCCGGCGCCGGTCACGCCGGCCTGCACGAAACCGATGTCTACACTGCCGTTCGGATCTGTCAGGCGGTTCAGGTTGTCGAGCGAACCATGCGAGGGCAGGATCATCAGCTTGACGCCGCTGCGCGCCAGGATCTTCTGGTATCGCTCCGCCGCGGAATGGAATGTGCTGCCTTCCGGGCCGCTGGCGATGGTCAGGGTATCCGGCGGCGCGGGACGCACGAAGTGAAATGCCACCGCGATGGCGGCCGCACTGAGCAGCAGCACCAGGCCAAGCGACCCGGCCAGATCACGCCAGGAGATCCGTGATATCCGCTGCAGCCGGAGCTTGAACGTCGCCTTGCGGCTTTCGGGCTTGTCCTGCGTCACTGCCATTCCTGTGGTTCCGAGTCCCCGGCGATGATCTTACACGCCTGAGGGCGGCAGGCACGCCGGCCTGTGTATGGCTTCGATTGCGGCGCTTTTTGCCCGATTGAGCGGCGCACCGGTTGCAGCTCGGCCGGCGCGTACGTGGGGCGGCCCGTGGCACGGCAAAAACTTCATTTGCATATGATCTCAGCCGATTTCAATTGTCGCCGAAACAACGCTACAATCGGGCGTCCGCCAGCGTCTTGAGAACCGGCGCTTCCGGTTCCCTGGCCTGTGATGCGCGGACCGGCAACTCGGCACTGGAATGAAACTCGATTCGCTTGCGTCCATCCGGCTGACCAATCAAAGCGTCCGCATCATGTGCGACGTCCTGGACGAGGAAGGAATCGACTGGCTGCCGCTGGCGGCGGAAGCGGGCATCGATCCGGCAGTGGTCGAAGATCCGCAAGGCCGCATCAGCGGTCTGAACGAATTCAATTTCCAGCAAGCCTTCGCACAGGCCACCAGGGCGATTCCCGATCTGTGGTTCCGCACCGGCCTGCGTTACCGGGCCACGTCGTTCGGCCCACTGGGCCTGCTCACGCTGGCCGCGGAAACGGTGGAAACCGCCCTGCACCGCGTCAGCGGCTCTTTGCAGGACCTCACATACTCGCTGGCGAACTACCAGCTCTTTTACGAAGCCGGCGAACTGCGCGGCATGGAAGCGGACAGCAGCGCACTGCCTGACGGCTTCCGCGAATTCTCCCAGCAGCGTGATCTGGCCGCCGCCACCATGCTGCTCCACGACCTGCTCCAGCATCCGTTTCCGCTCGAGTACATCGAATCGAACCTCGAGCGTCCGCGCAACTGGTCGGAGTGGGAAGATCATCTGCAGGTCCGCGTGATCTTCAACGCGCAAGCCACGCGCTGGCTGTTCCAGCCGGGCGCCGGCGCCCTGCGGCTGCCGATGGCCAGCCAGATGCTGGAAGCCGCCTACTCCAGGCTATGCATGGAAATCGTCGAGCAGGCGCGCGCAGTGGATAACTTCGTCCAGCGCGTTTCCAGCCTGCTGCTGCGCCAGGAAACCGGCGTGCACTCGGCGGCGGAAGTGGCGCGGCTGCTGGCGATGTCGGAGCGCACGCTGCACAGAAAACTGGCGCAACGGGAGCTGAGCTTCGGCAAGCTGGTGGATCAGACCCGCGAAAAGCGCGCACGCGAACTGCTCAAGAGCTCGCAACTGCCGATCGACCGGATTTCGGAAACGCTGGGCTTCGCCGAGACAGCCAGCTTTTCACGGGCTTTCAAGCGCTGGACCGGCCTGCCTCCCCTGCAGTTCCGCAAGCGCAACGCCGCCTGACCCTCAACGCGGAGCAACCGCCAGGGTCCCGGCCCGTCAGGCGGCGCCGTTGCGTGCGCCTGTCCTCCGGGCTTGCCGCAAAAAAGAACCGGTGGCGCATGACGCGCCACCGGCTTCAAGCAACGTGCCCACAGGAGAGACGGAAATCAAGGACACGTCAGGGGTCCGGTGAGAATGCTGAGAATGCTCAGAACTGGTAGCCGATGCGGAGCGTCACTTCCTTGTCGTAGTCGACGGTGGAAACGATGTTGTTGTTCCGGCCGCCCAGGTTGCCGTTCAGGTAGTTGTAGAACGCGTTGACCGTCCAGTTGCCGTCCGGCTTCCAGCGAAGGGCCGGCTGCACCAGGAGACCTCCGCGGACGTCCCCCAGGATCGACATGTCGAAGCGCCAGATCAGGTTCGGGAACGGCTGCTGGAAGGCGAACACCAGGTAGTTGTTGCCACCTCCCTGGCCATTGGCGGCCTGCGCATCGCTGCCGCCCATGCCGCCGCCGTGATCCCCGCCCGCATACCGTCCGTACAAGTCGCTCTGCGTGCGATGCTCCCACTGGAACACCATGTAGGTCGCCGGCAGGTTGATGAAGAAGCGCTGATATTTCTCCATCACCAGGGCCGTCACCCATTCATGCTTGTGGACGTAGTTGTTCGGATCCAGATCCGGGGCGGTGAAGGTACGGTTGGGCGTGTAGGTAGCTTCGACGTTGATGATCAACTGGTCCAGCAACGAGCCGGGTTCGGCCGAGATCACGTAGCCGATGCCGCCGCCGTAGTCGTTCTCCGCGCGGTAGTCGCGGTCGAGATGGCCGCGCAAGCCGCCCGACAGGGCGAAGAACGAGTTCAGCTCCTTGGTCGCGCAGTTGTAGGCGTCCAGGCTGTGCGAATTGTCGGCATCGTTGCCGGCCGGCAGCGCGCCGACCGCCGCGCAGTTGGCGGAGTTCACGGCAAATGCGCCGGCGGCCATCGCATCCGGGAAATTCGTGATCGCCGTGTTCAAGCCGGTCACGCCGTTGAGGCGCGAAGCCGCCGCGAAGTGGAACCACTCCTGCGCCGCCTGCGTGCCGGTGGAATCCTGCTGGAACGCCGTGCCGGCCATGTCCGGCCCGCCGGCCGGGTTCAAGGTGCGGTGAACACCCGACCGGGTCCACTTGAATACCCCATCCGGATTCCAGCGATGCACCGCGATGGCTTGCATGCTCAGGTCGCCGAACTGCGCCTTCAGGCGCAGGCCGTAGTCGCCGCGGTTGTCGTAGTCGGCGTACTTGTCGTGCACCGTGAACTCCGAAGCGATCACGTTGTACGGCGTGTTCGGGTTCGGCAGCACGCTCGGCTGGAATTTCTGGAAGAACGCATCGGCCAGGATGTTGTCGTTGATCTGGTAGTTGATCCGCAGGGCCGGCGCCGGCACCCGCTTGTCGGAGAACTCCTCGGCGCCCAGATCCAGCGCCGAGTGGCGGCGCAGGTCCAGGCCGTCAACCACGTCCAGGACGCGGAAAAACAGCGCCTGGCCCCAGGCGATCTGCTGCATGCCCAGGCGCACGTCGAGCGGGCCGGCGTTGTACTCCATGAACAAGGCCGGGAAGTAGACCTGGTAGTTGCGGCCGGTCCACTCCATCGGCTGCGGATTGTGCAGCCCGTCGACCTGGTACTTGAAGTAATTCGGCCGCCCGTACAGCCCGCCCGGATTCGAGCGCGAGGCGGACAGGCCACCCGGGTCGCCGCCGGGCGCATTGGCCGGATTTTCAACCGCGCTGTGTACCTGGCCCGGGCTGAACTGATCGTACCAGCCCGGGTCCACCACGCCGCGCAGCTTGGCCTGCAAGGTCCAGTACTGGTTGAACTTGACCTGCGACTCCAGCTCCACGCGGAACATCTGCATGTTGATGACGTTGTTGGCCCGCTGGCCGCTGCGGCCGCCGCCCGGGTTGTCCGAGAGTTGCGACGTGCAGTAGGTTCCCGCGGGTACGAACGCCACCACCGTAGGCCCGCAATACCCATGACCGATGAAGGGATTGCCGCCCTTGATGTTGTTGAACTCGTTTTCCGTCTCGTTGGCCTTGAACGCGGTTTCCGAGCGGACGAAGCCGTCGAAGCTGTAGTTGATCTCCGCATTGGCCGATCCGGCCACGGCGCCGGCGAGGCCGAGCCCCGCCAGCCAGCACAGCCTGGTTTTGTTGACCATTGTTCTCCCCAAGGTTGATTGCGCGCGTGGATCAGGCCGAGCCGAGGCGCGCGATGGCCTGCACCGTCAGATACTTGTTGTAGACGTCCTCGCCATCCTCGGCGAAGCGCGTCTTGAAGCCGCCGGCGCACTGCTTGCCGTTGTAGAAACGGCTCATGCGGTTGCTCTGGATGTCGTGGCTCATCACGTACACCCAGGACCAGTCCGGGTTGCCGTCGGCATCCTTCAGCACCGCCTTGTCGTTGGCGTATTGCGCGAATGCCGGCTCGAAGGACTTCCAGATCTCGCCGCGGCGGTCGAAGGTGATGTAGGCGACGAACATGCCGTTGCGCGCGTCGATCCAGATGCGCTTCTTCGACACCGGCGCACGCGGATAGCCCACCGGCTCGGCCTCCAGAACGATGACTTCCGGCACCAGCTCGAACCAGGATTCCCAGAAGGTCTGGCCCTTGGGTCCGCCGTGCGCGGTGTGGCCCCAGTTGTCGTCGTAGCCGCCGCGCCAGTTGATGCCGCCGATGGCGCCGAGGAACGGCTTGCGCTCGACGATCTTGTAGTTGCCCCAGGTCAGCATCGGGTCACCCGCCGCCCAGGCGTCGGACAGGAACAGCGTGATGCCCGGCACCAGCGGCTCGAAGCGCTGGTTGGTGGGGAACTGGCGCACGCGCTTGAACGCCGGCAGGTAGCCGTAGAGGTCGGGGAACTTGCGCTGGTCGTAGTACCAGGTGTTGAGGAACGAACTGCCGGCGGCATCCTGCGGCGCGGTGAACCACACGGACTGCAGGCGCAGCAGATCCTTCTTGCCCTGCCACACCTGGCCGTCCGGGCGCGCGGTGACGTTCAGCTCCGACCACACGAAGCTGTACTGGTAGGCGACTTCGCCGTCCGGGCCGATGTCCCAGTCCGGGATGGCGTACTGCGAATAGGTATGGCGGCCCCAGGACAGCGTCAGGTTGGACATCGCCTCGTTGCCGTTCCTGGGCTCCGGGAACGGATTGCCGCCGATCCAGGGCTCGCCGGTGTCGGTGAAAACATTGCCCGCGTCGTCGAGCTTGGCGCGGCCCTTGTTCTTCAGGGTGGCCTGCATGTACTTGTGCGGGAACAGCTTGGTGGCATCCTTGGTCGAGTCGATGATGTTGATGCGCCGCCCCATCGTCTTGACCTGCTGGAACGCGATCGGGTCGAGCATGTCCTTGACCACGTCGACGTTGTCCGCCGTGATCACGTCGCCGGGCTTGATCCTGCCCTTGGTCAGCGCTTCGATCGACAGCAACTCGTCCGGGTAGGCCTTGGTGATGTCGGCGGTGTTGCCGATCAAGGGCCACAGCGGCGCCAGCACGCCCGCCGTGGAAATGCCCTTGGCGGTCTTTTCGAGCAGCGCACGCCGCCCGTAGTCGAAGTCGTATTTCTTGATGCGCATCGCTGTTTCTCCTTTATGTATGAGTATCCGCAACGAGCCGCCACGCGCGAAAAGCACCCGCGCGGCGGCAGGCAAACCGGGAATGCATGGACCTGTCAGCAATCATCGGCAAGGCTTTGCCGATCGCATGGAACATCGGCGGGTCGCCGGCGGCAGCAAGGACAGACCGGCGCCAGCCGCCCTGCGCCACCTGGTCTGCTTGTACACCGCATTTCTTTCCTCCCCTGCTGTCGCCGACTCCCGGCCATGCGCCGCGTATTCAAACCGTCACGCGGCGCAACCTGAGTGGCGCCTTTGTTGATTGCCGCGGCCGCTCGCAAACAGCGCGCGGCCAAGCCGATTTTTATGGTGCGGCGACTCTATACGCGGAGCAGGTACGGATTAATGATCGCGTGCGCCACGTTTTTGACTTTCAGCGCCACCGCTGCACGCATGGCGCAAATACGGCGCCGCGCCGGCCCGCTCAGTCGATGAACGTGTGCAGCGTCGAACCCTGTGCGAGCCTTGCAACCAGTTCCGCGTCGAAACGCCCGGCGTAGGCGCGCAGCACGGCGCTGCGCGCTCCTTCCTGGTCGCGCTTGCGCCACTTGCGGTCGGCTGCCTGCAGATCGCGGGCATAGCGGATCGCCGGCTCCTGCAAGACCGCGATCCGCAAGCCCGCGGCCTGCGCCTTGGCCAGGAACACCCAGTCCAGGGCCGGCGCCGACGCCGAATCAGCGTCGAAACCGCCCAGATCCAGGAACGCGCGCCGGCGGATCGCCAGCGCCGTGTCGCCGAAGCCGTTGAAGAACAGGCCGGCGGAGCCCGCCTCGCCCATGAACACGAGACGCGCCGAAGGCAGTGCGCAGCCAGCGTCGTCGCAAAGGTCCAGGCAGGTGACGACGATGTCGATCGCACTGTCGCGAAAAGCGTGCGCGAACCGCGAAAGGCCGCGCGGTGCAACGACGTTGTCGTCGTCCAGGAACACCAGCACCTCGGCGGCGGCGGCCCGTGCAGCCATGTTGTATGCCGCCGCCTGTCCGACCGGCTGCGCCAGGCGGATCAATTGAAAGCCGGACCCGGACTGCAAGCCGTTCAGCACGGCCTGAACGCGCACGGAAGTGCTGCCGTCGTCGACAACCACGATCTCCGCCGCTGCGTCGCGGTCCTTGGCGACGCTGGCCAGCGCGCGGCGCAGGCAGTCGGGCCGCTCACGATGCGTGACGCAGACGGCGATGGACGCAGTCGGGCGTTCCTGGCGATTGCGGGCGCCGCGCTGACGATGCGCCTGGAGCAGCAAGCCGGGCCAATCACCCGCTGCGGCGGCGAACTGCGGCACGCCCGGTGCGACGGCGGCTCGCTGCAGGGCCTGGGCCAGGGGTTCGCTTTGCATGTCCCAGAGGTGCCCCCCGCACTTCAAGGTCTGCGCGAGCGGGTGGCCGGAAGCGATCACGAAGGGAATATCTGCCGCGACCAGTGCGGCGATCAGGACGTCGTCGTCAACCATGGTGCCGGCGAATACCGGCAGCACGCCCGGCCGGAGCAGATACCGCCACACTTGCAGCGGAGTCGTCACTGCGGGCACGGTGAAGGCAAACGGCCAGCTTTGCGCACGCACGCCCAGGAGCGTCTTGCTCAATCCCGGGGCATCCGTGCGCAGCGGGCCCAGGAAGCTGACGCATCGCCCGTTCATCTGGCCGCAACGCGCGAGTTCCTCGGCTGCGTCCAGGAATGCCGGCAGCCCATGGCCACGGGAGCCGCAGCCGCAGAGTGCGAATTCACGGGTCGGCGCAATCCCGCCGCGGTCACCGCCCCGGACCGCCCAGCCCGGGGCAGGAAGCCGTGCGATACCGCTCTTGCCCCCGGCCCGCGCCGTTTGCAGCGCCATCTCCAGCCGGCGCCCACTGCCTCCGATGATCGTGTCGGCATAACGCAAGACGGCCCGCTCCATAGCATCGTCGACCAGCGGCGAAGGATCGGTGACCGCGGCATCATCCGAACGCAAGCGGACATGCGCTGGCGCGTCGGCCCAGATGCAAACGGCGGTTTCGGCGAAACCCTCTCCGGTGGCGCGTGCCATCAGCAGGGGCTGCGCCATGCCCCGTGAAAGCGGGGCGAGGACGATATCCGGCGGCTCGCGCTTCAGGTACTGCGCCATGCAGTATCCCCGCCGCAGCACCTCGGTCATTGAGCCGGGCCCAGGGCCGGCCACCACCGCCACGCCCGCAGGTTCGATAATCGGTCGCAGGATTTGAGGATGCCAGTCGTCCGCTTCTTCGGCATCGGCCTCGCCGCGCATTCGTGGAACGATCAGCCGAAAACCCGCCCGTACGAGCAAATTGCCTAAAGCCGCAAAGCCGGACCGCAGGTTTGCCCCATACCAGGCATTGTCGTCCGCGCCTGGCAAGAGCAGGCACACCTGCAAGCCGCTCATGTCGCGATCCAGTTGATCGCAGCCAGCGGCATACCCGCGTCCAGATCGACGATGTGCAACGGCGCCGTTGCCGCGACGCGGCAACGCAACACAAATCCATGGAATCCGTCGCTGCCTGGGCATTCGCAGTCGGGGCGGTACAGACAGGCGCGCGCCCGGTCGAGGTCGCCGTTTGGCCCCGACAGACCCAGCCGGAGCCGGATGCCGGGCCGTGCCAGATCAACGGCGTAGCCGGACAGGCGACAGTCGCCAGGAGACGGCGCATCTACGCGCAGACGCCATCGGCCGCGCCTGATGAGCGCCAACGGCTGCGCGCTGCCGTCAGCCCGAGGCGGACTGCCCTCCAGCAGAACGCCGCTGTCGGCCCAACGGCACCGCACCAGCGCAATGTCGCCCAGGCGTCCGGCCGGCACACTGAACCCGTAATGGCCATCGCCGTGACCGGCCAGATGCACGTCGGCGCGGAATCGGTCCGCGGTGACACGCAGTTCCATCCCGCTGGCCCCGCGCAGGACGACACGCTGGCGTACGTCGGGGGCCGAAGGGTCGAATGCCCAGCCGCAGAGCATCGATCCCCTTTGACCTTCGTAGCGACCCAGGCGGCACGACGTGCGCCGCACCAGCGGGAGAACGGGGAAGAGCCTCATGCGACCTATGATCCCCGATCGCATGCGCAGGCGGAAGCCGCCCGCACGTTAATGGCCAGGGGCGTCACGGCATTGTCGGGTGCAGCCATGCGGATGAAATGGATCTGTCATTTTGTGCCGGTACGATCGGCGGCGGTGCTGGGAGATTCCGATGCTTTTTCCGGGTGGGGCGCCTTTCATCACGATCATCAGCGTCGCCGGGAGCCGGACAGGCTGGACGGCTGCGCAGGCGGTCGGCCCAATTCGCCAAAAATGCCTGAAGTGGGGCGCGGATCCAGCACCATACCCGGCGGTTGCAACACTGCAGCAGTCGCCATCGGTATCTATCGGGCCAATATCAATGCGCGCCTGCGGCATCGCGCGCTGAATTTTCCGCAAACCGCACGAGAAGCACTGGAACACGTTAAAGACGGCGCCGCCTTGAAAGACAGGCAGCCCGCCGATTGGGACGCTGACGGAATCGCTGGGGAACCATGGAGGCTGACCCGTCGCAGCGGCGATGAGCCGGCACGACCGGCAGCGCACGATTCGCGGCGACCACCCGGGCGATGCCGAATTCGCGGCGACACGCCGCACTAACAATGCCTGCACAAGGTGGGGGTCAACAGCATGTCCACGGTAATCGTTCTGGGCGGAGACGGCTTTTGCGGCTGGCCTACGGCGCTCCACCTTTCCAGCCTCGGATACGAAGTTGTGATCGTCGACAACCTTTCGCGCCGCAAGATCGGCGTCGAACTGGAAGCGGAGTCGCTCACGCCGATCGCACCGATCGGCGAACGCCTGCGTGCGTGGCGGGAACTGACCGGCAAGAGCATCGGGTTCCGCAACCTGACGCTCGGTCAGGATTACCGCTGCCTCGTCGACCTGCTGCGGCAGACCCGCCCCGCCGCGATCGTGCATTTCGCCGAACAGCGCGCCGCGCCCTATTCCATGAAGTCGCCGCGGGAAAAGCGCTATACGGTCAACAACAACCTCAACGCAACGCACGACGTGCTCTGCGCCATGGTCGAAAGCGCAGTGGATACCCACCTGGTGCACCTGGGCACCATGGGAGTCTACGGTTACGGCACCGCCGGGATGAAGCTGCCCGAAGGCTATCTGCAGATTTCAATCCAGACGCCGTGCGGCGCCGCAGAGCAGGAGATCCTGTACCCCGCCAATCCGGGCAGCATCTATCACATGACCAAAGCGCAGGACCAGCTCTTTTTCCAGTTTTACGCGAAAAACGACGCCCTGCGCATCACGGACCTTCACCAGGGCATCGTCTGGGGCACCCAGACCAGGGAGACCGCGCTCGACGAACGGCTCATCAACCGCTTCGATTACGACGGCGACTATGGCACCGTGCTCAACCGGTTCCTCATGCAGGCCGCGGTCGGTCATCCGCTGACCGTACACGGCACCGGCGGGCAGACCCGTGCGTTCATCCACCTTCGCGACTCGGTGCGCTGTATCGAGCTGGCTATCGCCAACCCGCCGCAGCGTGGGGCCCGCGTCAACATCGCCAATCAGATGACCGAAACGCACCGGGTCATCGACCTTGCCAGGATGGTTTCCGAACTGACCGGCACGCCCTACCGCATGGTGGCGAATCCGCGCAACGAAGCGTCCGACAACGAACTGGAGGCGCTCAACGAGCGTCTGCTGAACCTCGGGCTGGCGCCGACGCGCCTGCGCGAAAATCTGCTCGACGAGGTCACGCAGATCGCCAGGCGATACGCGCACCGCTGCGATATGAACAAGATTCCGTGCGTGTCGATGTGGCGTAACGGACCCACCCCGACGGAATTGGTGCCGCCGATGTCGGCCGCTGCCTGACCCGGCCAAGGGCGCAGCGCAGTGGTGCAAGGCGGCGCATCCCGGGCTGGTCGCCGACTTTGCGCCGACGGCATAGTCCGCGCACAACTGGGCCGCTGAAGACCCCGCTGCACCGACCCAAGGCGGCGCCGGCCGGGAAGCAGGCGATATACCCTGGGACAACAGCCCCGCCAGCACGGCGGTTCCCGGCACGCAGCGGCTGCGTCCACGTCAGCGCGTCCGGGATGGAGTAGAGCAAGGAGCTGCTCTTGCTGTCATGGGCCGGTGGTAACTCGACATAAGGCGGTTCCCGGGCACCCCGGTCCGCGCGGATGTCCTGAAATGAGTCTGTCATCTTTTGGTATTACCCTCCAACGCTTATCCAGGAGCCGGAAAAATGATGTTCTTTGTCGATCAGCCGAACATTATCAAGATCATACGGGTTACACCGGATGCGAACGGCAAAAATACGAGAACGCGCGTCGGTACTTTTTTCAAGAACACGCTGGAGCGGAAACTTGAAGAAAAGGTGAAATTCACCAAAGCCGAGCTGGAAGAGATCGATAACGCAATAGAAACCTTCAACCGTTCCAAGCAGGTGCGGCGCCAGCACTATGCGCTGAGCTTTCCCGAAATTGTCCGGGAAGTGATGGCCTATTTCGAAACTGATGCGAACGAAACGGAAAAGGAGCTGATCGCGATGGCGGTCACCGAGGCGCTGCGCAAAATCAGGAAGCTGGACCGGCAGGCCCCGGCGGCCGCGTAAGGCGACATCCGGTCGACGCCGGCCCGATATCAGGCAACTTGTATTACCCGTGCTCTCGATCGTGTGCTGACCTGGGTTTGCGGAAGATTTGCGTCGGCTTGCCCTGTGCCGTCGCCGCCTCCCGAACAGGAATCCGTCGGGATCTTGATGACCCCCGACGGCGTGAAGCCCATGTATGTCGTGACGGTCGCAAGGGTGCGTGGCGGCGCTGACGGCATGACCCAATAAAGCCCATGCACGAAATCCGAGTGCTCCGAGGGGCGGAGGTTTGAGGTTCAAGTGGAAGATAAGCGGCCGGATGGCGCCCCTCCCCCGTTGACGGGCGATTTGCTGATGCCGAAAGCCCGCTACAGCGGCGGCGCGCCGCGTGTGCTGCCACCACCGCTGCGCCCGGAAAGCGAGGGGCAACGGCCGGACACCGAATCGAGCATGGCCGATGCCGACGCCGCGCCGAACCAGGAAGGCGCCGCCGAAGATCATGGCCGGTCCGCCGCGGAGTGGTCCGCTCCGGAAATGCCGTCCGCCGCACGTGGCGCGCGATTGGACACCGTGGCCGCGCTGCGCGAACGTCCCGGGCTGATTTCCATCATGCCGCGCAGCCGCGGACGCACCCCTGTTGCGCATTGGATCTGGTTTGCCGTCGCCGTGGCGATCCCCGGGCTGATCGCCGCCAGCTACTTCGGCTTCATCGCCACGGGACAGTACACCGCCGAGTTGCGTTATTCGGTGCGCTCACAGCAGGGCAGCGCCAGCTTCAGCGGCCAGAGCAACGGCCCCGCGCAGGGCTCGCCATCGCTGATGTCGGCCGCATTCGGCTCCAGCCCCGGCGGGGTGGACGTACTGGACAACTACACCGTCTCCGACTACGTCCTGAGCCGACAGGCCCTCGCCGACGTCGGTCGCAGCGTCGACTTGCGCAAGATGTTCGGCCGCCCGGCGGTGGACCGCTGGTCCCGTCTGGCACCCGACGTGCCGGCAGAACAGCTGGAGCGATACTGGCAGCGCATGGTCTATTCGAGCTTCGACCCCTATACCGGCTTGGCCATCGTGCGCGTGCGCGCCTTCACGCCGGAAGATGCTTTCGTCATCGCCAACGGCCTGTCCAACAGCATCGTCGAGCTGGTGGACCGGATCGGCGGCGACGCGCGCCGCAAGACCGTCGAGGTGGCACAGCACGAGCTTGACCTGGCACAGCAGAAAGTGCTGGATTTGCGGCGCCGCGAGAGGCTGCTGCGCGAACGCGAGCAGGTCATCGATCCCGGCAGCGGCAACAGCGTGGTGGCGGGCAACGTCGCACTGTCCAACAATCTGCGCGCCAACCAGGCGCAGATCGAGACCAGCATCGCCGCACTGGCGCAGCAGCTGCGCAATCCGGATGCGCCGGAAATCCAGGTGCTCAAGGCCCAGTTGGCGGCGACGCAGCGCCAGTTGCAACGGGTCGACGCCACCATCGGCAGCCATCTCAACGGCAATACCGGCCTGGCGCAGGTCGTTGGCGAATTCGAAGACCTCGACCTCGAGCGCTCCGCCGCGGAGCAGGTGCTGCTGGGCTGCGTGCTGGGCCTGCAGCAGGCCAAGGCGGATGCCGACGCCCTGCACCTGTACGTATCGTTCTACGAAAAGCCGCTGAAGCCGGAGAGCGCCACCTACCCCCGGCGGCTGCTGTCCACCCTCATTGTCATTCTCGCCGGGCTGATGATCTGGATCATCGGCATCCTGATCGCGAATTCCGTCGTTCAGCATGGGCGCTGAAGCCGGCCACAGCCTGCGGCCGGCAACGGCAACGCCCCGCACGCCTGTTCGAACGCGCGGACGCAATCCCCTGCTGGCCCAATGGCAGGTGCTGTCGGCTTTGGTGCGCCGCGAATCGGAGTCGCGGCATGGGCGTCGATTCAACTTCGGCTTCGCACTGGGGATGCTCGAGCCGCTGATCATCATCGGAGCGATCTGCCTGCTGTTCTGGCTGATCAACCACCCGCCGATCTACGGCAGCAGCATGGTGCTGTTCGTGGCCACGGGCGTATTCCCCGTTTACCTGTTCATCCATACGGCGGGCAAGGTTCACGAACCCCTGCAGTCGGCCCACCTTGGCCGCTACACGCTGGAGCTGCCGATCGACAACGTGGTCGCCCACGCCACGCTTCATGCCCTGTCCAGTGCCGCAGTGGCGATTGCCTTCTTTTGCATCCTGTACTTCATCGGCGAGCGTCAGGCATCGCCCTACGAGCCTGGGCGCGCGCTCGCCGCGCTGCTGATGATTTACGCGCTGGGTGTCGGCATGGGGCTGTTCAACGCCGTGCTCGGGCGCGTGCTGCCGATCTGGGGCTTGGCGTGGCCGGCGCTGTCGCGCGCGTCCGTGCACTTTTCCGCCATTTACTACGTCGTGGATTCGTTGCCGCCGCGGATTCGCGGCTGGTTCGCCCTGAATCCAATCCTGCACGCAGTGAACTGGTTTCGCACCGCATTTTACCCCTTTTATCCTACACTTACGCTGAACCCCGGCTACCTGGGCTGGTGCGTGCTGGCGACCCTGACGGTCGGCCTGTGCCTTGAGCGCCGCTTCCGGCCCCTGCTGCAAAGTGGAGCCTAGCAATCCGATGATCGTCCTGGATCGGGTCGACAAGCACTATGGCAGCGGCGCCGAGGCCTGCACGGTATTCCAGGGGCTGAGCCTGCACCTGCCCAGCGACCGGCGCCTGGCAGTGCTGGGCGCGGCCGGCTGCGGCAAGAGCACTTTCATCCGGCTGCTCGCCGGGCTGGAGGAACCCAGCACGGGCAGCATCGAGCGCCATGCGCGGGTGTCGTTTCCGGTCGGCTACGGACGCGGCCTCAAGTACCACTTGTCGGCGCGGCAAAACCTCGCCTACGCCGCCCGGATTTACGGCGCCGATGTCGACGAGGTCGTCGGATTCGTCGAGGGCATCGTCGGCCTGGGCGATGCGTTCGATGCGCCGCTACGCGGACTTGGCGGCCAGCAGCTCGCCAGCGTGCGCTTTGCAATGGCCTACGCCATACCATTCGACACTTACCTGTTCGACAATTTCATTGCCGCGGGCACAGCGGAATTCCGCGAGAAGTGCATCGCCATGTTCGAAGCCCGCGCAGCCGAATGCGGGATCATCATGGCGGTGCGCGACCTGCGCACGGCGCGGCGTTTCTGCGACGCGGCGCTGGTGCTCGACAACGGCGGGGGCACTTTGTTCGATACGCTGGACGAAGGGATTCGGTTCCTGGCGGCGCGGGAGCGCCGGCTGACACTGCCGGATGCCGCCTAGTTGCCAAACCGCGCAATGCCGCGGGTCTTCCAGTGCAAGGTGCCGGCTCGATCAGACTTGGCCCGCCGCGGTCCATGGAATCCGGCACCCCGCTATCGCTTTTTTAATTGGGTTCGCCGGCGCATCTCTGCCGCCGCGGAATCCGGCCGATCGGGAGACGCGAAAATGCCTCCGCCGGCCGCGCAAGCAATGATGACCCCTGCATGGCAAAACTGACCTCCATCGACGAACTCCTGGCCGATGCAATGCTGGCCGGGGGCGCGCAAGGCCTGATGCAGCGCGATCCCGACGGCTGGAACGCGCGCTTCCCGGACCTGCGCGCGCTGCCCCAGCCGACCGGCCCCGGCCGCCCGCTGCGCATTTGTATCGCCACCGAGGACATCGTGGGCCCGGTGCGCAACGGCGGCATCGGCACGACTTACACGGCGCTGGCCAAGCTTCTGGCCAGCCTCGGCCAGGAAGTGACCATCCTCTACCTGGGCGGCCAGGAAATCGAGAACGGCAGCCTCGAGCAATGGGTGAAGTACTACGCCGATTTCCGCGTTAAGTTCGTACCGGCGCCCGATTATGCGGCGGTTGACCGCTTCCGCTCCGCTTCCGACCGTTGGCTGCGCGCGCCTTACAACATGTTCCGCTACCTGCAGGACCATGCCATGGACGTCGTGCACGTCTCGGAGTGGCGCGGCTCGGCATACCTGAGCCTGCTGGCCAAGCGCCAGGGACTGGCGTTCCGCGACACGCTGTTCGTGGTCAAGACATCGTCGCCCTGGTTGTGGAATCGCTATTACGGCGCCCAGCCGCTGGAGCGCGCCGACGACCTGGCCAAGGTGCATGCGGAACGCCAGAGCGTGGAGCTGGCGGACATGGTGGTCGGCGGCAGCCTGCACCTGATCCAGTGGATGCTCAGCAACGGTTATCGGGTACCGTTAGCACGCACGTTCGTGCAGCCCAACGTGGTCAGCTTCGAGGGCCTCGACGACCTCCTGCAAAGGCCGCGCGGGAAGCCCGGAACGCGCACGCCGATCGACGAATTCGTGTTTTTCGGCCGGCTCGAGGCGCGCAAAGGCGTGGTGGCGTTTTGCCAGGCGATCGACCGGCTGATCCGCACCGGAGCGCCGCTGCCGGCGCGCATCACCTTCATGGGCAAGCCGGGCGCGCGCCTGCCGTTCCGGCCCCATCAAACGATCCTGGAATTCATCGCCGCGCAGACCCGTGCGTGGCCCGCAAGGGTCGAAGTGCTGACCGAGTTCCAGCAGCACGAGGCGCTGCAGTATCTGTTGGACGGGCCGCGCCTGGCGGTAATGCCGTCGGTGATGGAAAATTCCTCGCTGGCGGTGTACGAGGCGGCGATGTGCTGCATCCCGTTCGTCGCCACGGCGGTTGGCGGCACGCCCGAGCTCGTCGCGGAAATCGACCACCCGCACGTCATTAGCCAGGCGCATCCCATCGCCCTGGCGGACAAGCTCGCCGAGGCCATGCGGCTGGGCGGATATATCGCCCGCCCCAGCTTCGACAACGACGAAAACCTGCGCACCTGGCGGGAGTTTCACATCAACCTGTCGCGCGGCCTGTTGCAGCACCTGCTGCAGCGCCCCGGCGCAGGCGACGGCGGCGCTCGTGAAACGCTGTCGGTATGCCTGTACTACACCGGCGACGACGAGGCCCTGAACGCGACGCTTGATTCGATGCGCGCGCAGAAATCGCCGGCCGACGAGGTATTGGTGGGCGTGGACAGCGACGACGCCGCGGCCCTGCAGCGCCTCGACGCGCGCCTTGCGGAACTGGGCCCGTCGTGGCGGGCGGTGGAATGCTTCGACCTCGACGCCGGCGCGGCCTTCAACCGCCTGGCGCAGCGGTGCACCGGCGATTTGCTGCTGTTGCTGTGGGAAGGCTCCACCCTGGTCGAACAGGGCCTGGGCACATTGCTCGAAACCCGCCGCACCTCCGGCGCCGACGTACTCAGCTATTTTCACCGCATGACACGTACCGCAGCGGATCACGAAGCCGCGCCGCTGAATGCCGCCATCATCGGCAGTGTCTCCGACGCTTTCTTCCACGACGACATCAGCGCCGTGCCACTGCTGGTGCGGCGGCAAGCGTTCCTGCGGCTGGGCGGCTTCACCGCCGATTACCGCGTGCTGTGCCACGAACGCGAATTGGTGGCGCGGGCACAGCTTGCCGGACTGAATTGCCAGACCGCCATGGTCAACCTCGGCAGCGTGCGGCCGTGGGATCCGGCCTGGCTGGAACAGCGCTGCTACGACACATCGGTCAGCCGTTTCCGAGCCATCCGGCCGCTGCTCGCGGGCACGCCGCCGGCCCTGAGCGACCTGCTGCTGCTGAGCAAGGGCTTGCAGGCTCGCGGCGGCGGGCGGCAGCAGCCGCCCGGCCTGCGCGGCGGGCTGCTGCCGATGGACGGCGCCAACGAAGGCCGCCTGATCCGGCGCATCCTCACGTGGTTCGACAGCGGAAACGGCGCCGAGCCCGCCCAGCAGGCTGCGAAAACAGCGCTGCCGAAGTCTCCGCAACGTCCCGCTCCCGCGGCCCGGGCCACCGCGGCTGGCCCGGCACCCGCGACCGCGGCGCGCCGCAACGCGGCGGCCAAGGCGCCCGCCAGGAAGACGCCGGCGCTGCCGGCGATCCTGTCGCGCGGCATCGTGCTGCCGCGCAGCGGCGGTGTCGGCGGCCGCATCCTTGCGGTGCGCAACGGCACCATCTACGGCTGGGTGAACGACGAAAACCACCCGGAGCGGTTCGTCACCGTGGAATTGGTCCACGGCGGAGAGCCTCGGCGAGTCGTATGCGCCGACGCCCAGTTGCCGCTGGCGGCGTCGGCCGCCAGCGCGGTCGCCGGCCACGGCTTCGTGATCCCGGTGTTTTCGCCGCTGCTGCCCTGGCGGCTGGGAATCAGCTACCGCCGCGTCTGCCTGCGCGCGGCGGGTGTCGATACCCCCTTGATCGAGGCACTGGCCGTCGCCGCACCCGGACTTCCAATCCGCCACTCGGGCTTCCAGGGCTATTGCGACCCGAGCGACAACGGCGTCGTTCAAGGCTGGGTATGGGCCCCTGATGCGCCGGAGCGGGTCATCGACGTGGCGGTGTTCGTCGACGGCCGTCTGCTCGCGCGCCTGCCGGCGGATCGTTCGCGCGAGGACCTGCGCGCCGCCGGCATCGGAGCCGGCCACTACGGCTTCCACTTGCGGCTCGACGACCGCTATCGCGACTCCGTCACGCGGCGCATCGACGTGGTGATGGCCGATACCGGCGTCGCGCTGGCCCGCGGGACGCTCTACGCGACCGGCCAGCGGGTGGCGCCGCGGCGCGGAGCCTGAATGGCGCTGCCCGCAGAAACGGCGCGGCGAAAATGGCTGCGCCCCTGGGGCGGCGCGCTGCTGGCCGCCTGCGGAACGCTGCCGGCCCATGCCGAAACCTGCTTCGACGCCGCGTCGAACCGCTCGCTGCAGTTCGAAGTCTTCCAGCAGGCGCCGCCGCCGGCCTCGGCGCAAGCCCGCTACGACTATTACCCGCTCAGCGCGGCCGCCAGCATGGACCTGGCACGCATCAACGCCGCCGCGGCAAGCGGCATCGGCATGTACTATTTTCTGTGGGCCAACCGCTGCCAGCCGGCCGATCGCGGCGGCGGCTGCGGCTGGGCGCGCAAGGGCAACGTCGTATTTCCGCCGCTGCGCGGTCCGGGCGGCGAAACGCGCACCTACTTCAGCGGACACGAGCAGGCGGACGCCTGCACCCTGGCCCAGGCCACGCGGGCGCTGGGCGCATCCGAGGCCGAGGCGGTAGCGGAGGCGGCCAAGTCACAGGTGCGCGCGTACGCGAACGGCCCGGGCGTGCCGGCGCTGCGTCGGGGCGAGCGCCTTGTCGACGTCTGCCCGCTGCCGGTTCAGCCGCTGCGTTCGGACGCCGCCGGCATCGTGCTGGATTACGAGGTGGCGGACGACCGCAGCCCGGCGCATACGCTGGCGTTCTTGCGGCGCTTCGCGGCGCTGGTGCACGCCCATGGCCGGCAGGCCATCCTGTTCATCGATCCCTGGGACGCGCCGTCGGCCCCGCACAGCGGCATCGACGCCACCAATGCGGCGAGCCTCTATGCGCTGTTCGACCGCTCGGCGCTGTTCCTGTGGCACCGCAACCGGCAGAACGACGTCAAGGCCAGCGCCGCGGCGCAACTGAGCCTGCTGGGCTTCAGCCGCGACGCGCCGGCCAAACGCCTGCTGGCGGTATTCGAGCTCGGGCAGACCTCGCTGGCGGACGCACGCGCCGTGCGCGAGTTCATCCTTGCGCGCAGCCTGGCCGGCGTGATGTTCTGGCGCAACGGCGCCGGGCAGGGCGGAAGCTGCGCCACCGACGTGAATCGCAAGATCGCCTGCGTGGCGTTCGGCCGTTGCGACTGAACGAACCGCGCTGGCGTGCTGCAGCGGCTCCCCCTGGTTCAGTCGCGTTTCAGTCGCGCGGCTTGCGCAGGATCAGGCGCTGCTTGACCGCACTGACGTCTTCCAGGCGCATTTGCCTGAACTGCGGCAGCAATTGCGCGTGCTCCTCTTCCGTCATCGGCAGGGTATCGCGCGCATCCTTGACCACCGCGAAGCCCGCAGACTCGTGCGCCGCCGTGATCTGGTGCGCACGCAGGCGGTTGAGCGAGGCGGGCGGCTGCTCCTCCTGCAGGAAACTGAACGCGTTGAAACGCTTGTCGCCGCGGTACACGCGATGATCGGCCAGATCGACGAAGTGGAAGACGACGCCGCCGGGCTTGAGGATGCGGTACAGGTGGCGGCACACGTTGTCGATGTCCGACACGTGCTCGAGCACGGCGAACGACACCAGCAGGGCGACGCTCTGGCCGACGATCGAGCTTTGCACGATATCCACCGCCTCGAAGTTGATCGCACCGGCCAGCGGCGCAAAGCCCTCGCGGAAATCGCCGCGCTCGAACGCGGCGATGTCGAAGTGGCCAAGGCGCCGCCGGAACTCGTCCACCGGCGTCGAGGGGAAGCAGTAGCGCTCCGGAAACAGGTGCATGTTGGCCAGCACGTCGTACATCGACAGCGCCGAGTACAGCTCGTTGCGCGGCGGCTTGATGTCGATGCCGAACGCCGGATCGTGGCCGTTCAGGTAAAAGCACGCCGCCAGGGTCAGCGGGTCGTGCGCACCGCAGCCGAGCTCGACGAAGGCGCCGGGCGGCAGTGGTCCGCTGCCTGCGAGATGCGTGGCGATGCTTTGAAACTTGCGCAGCAGCTTGTGGTAGCCATACTTGGCGGTGGCGCCGCGCTCCAGCAGCCGTGCCGGAAACAGGGCGTGATTGAATTTTTCCTTGAGGTTGGTGTTGGACGCCGCAATGTCGGGCAGCGATTCGACGTAGTACCTGATGGCGGCGTCCGGCATGCCGGCTTCGAGCAGGCCGCGCAGGTAATTCAGGTATCCCTTTTCCGTGAATACCGCCGGGCGCCGCGGCGGCGCCGCGCCGCGCGACCGTGGGGCTGCAGGGCCGTCGTCCGCCGCCGCCGCGGCACCCGGCTTGCGCCCCGCAATCCGGGATATGGCTCTCATGCTCGTCACGTCTTGCCCGCTACAGCCGCTGGCACAGCTGGCGCACCGCGCGCAGGGCATTGTGCACGCGCTTGAGCTGCATTTCCTGGATCTGACGGGCATATTGCCGCTCGAGCGCATCCAGGTAGCGCTGCGCCACCTTGATACCCTGCAGCTGGTGGATCATGCGCACGCGCGACAGCGCCAGCATCATCCGCCGATAGGGATCTAGGGATCGCCGCATCGCCGCCGTGGCCAGGCGCAGCTGCGAATCGACGCTGAGCGGGCTGGAGAACAGTGCCTCGATATCGGCCTGGGTGATTGGAGCGGTGCAGCGGAAGATGGCACTGGACGCAATTTCACCGAGGAATTCGAAATGCGCGCCGAAGAATTCCTGGTGGGTCCGGATATACGGCAGTTCGTCGATCAGGTAGTCCTGCTGCACCACCACCGAGCGGCCCGGCAGCAGCCGCGGGAAATACTGCCTGATTGCGTATTCGCTGATCGCGGGCAGCTTCAGCACGTCCAGGAACAGGATCTCGACCGGCTCCGAGACGGCGCCGGTAGCGCGGATATCGCCGACGCGCAAATCCACCAGGTCGCGCCACGGACTGATGTGCTTTTCCAATACCGGCACGAAGGACTCGCCGACGTTCAGGCCGGACGCCACCGAATGCCGCTTGAAAAAGGCGAGCATGCCGGGGTTGACGGTGCCCTGCTCCAGGGAAACGATCGGCCGCGGCCAGTGCGCGAGGATGTCGCAGGACCGCGGATTGGCGCGCAGGCCGGCGCCGAAGCAACAGGTCGAGGCGCCGAGGAAGAGGCCGGCGTCGACGATCCGGCCTTCGCCGAGATAATAGTTGCGGGCCAGGTTGAATATAAAGCGCCGCTCGTGCTCCGTCATCATCGACGGGATTGCCGCAACCTCCGGCGGCAGCGGTCCGAACAAACCGTCGAAAGGCGCGGCCAGCCGGACGTGCCGCATCGGCGCCCGGCGCGCCCTGGGACGATGCCCCACCACCGGGCGGGGCGCCGGCGCGGGTTTGCCGCGGATGGCCATCTTCCTGATTGCTTTGATCGTCGACATGGTTCAGTTCCGGAAAAATCGAAGGCTGCATCCGCCGGTCACCCAGATGGCTGGGACAAGGATCGCACGCCGCCGCCGACGCGCAAACCGTGCTGCGACCATGGGCGGGTTCAGTTGGTGACGAAGGCTCCCCGCGCCTGGAAAATCACGGCGGTGTTGCGCAGCAGCCCGATGAGCTTGATCAGCTGCACCGATTGGGCGTCGGCCACGTAAACGACGTCCTTGTCGTTCATGGCGAACGCCTGTGTGAGAAACAGCGTGCCGCCCTGGCCCAGGTTCGCGCGGAACACCACCGGCGTAAGCTCCGGCAGTTTGGCTTGCCCCGTCTGGGGGATAAGGTCCCGCACGACGTCGGCGGGTTCGAAACGGAACACGAAGACGCCTTTGGCGTCGGCCTGGTTGTCGTTGAGGCCGCCGGATTTGGCCAAGGCCTCGGCCAGCGTCAGGTGCTCGGTATCGAACGGCACCAGTGCATTGGTGCTGGTTGATCCCAGAACCGCCACGGTCTGCGGCTGCCGCAGCAGGTGCACCATGTCGCCACCCTGCAGAAAGATATTCTCCGCCGGATTGGCCAGAATCTCGCCCAACGGCACGCGCCGGCTCACGCCGTTGCGGGTCAGCTGCACGGTCGTGTCGTACGCCGCCCACTTGGAGCCGCCGGCCTGGGCGATCACGTCGAGGATCCGCGAGCCTTGCAGAAATAGCGGGATCCGGCCCGGCTGGCCGACGTCGCCGGACACCGTGACGACATTGCTCTGGGTCTGCACCACGCTGAGCAGGACCTGCGGCTGCAGCGCCTTGCTGTTGAGCGCCGCCTCGATCCTCGCCTGCGCTTGCGCCGGATCCATTCCATTGACCACCGTGCGGCCCGCATAAGGCACGGTGATCTGGCCGTCGAGATCCACCATCTGGTTGGGCAAGGTGACATAGCGGGCGCCCGCTGCCGGCGCACCGGCACCGCCGGCCGAAGAACCCGCCGCGGCCTGGCCGGGGGCGGCGGCCGCCTGGTTGAAGAACAACCCGCCGCTGCCGGCCTCCCAGATCGACACCGACACCGTGTCGCCGATGCCGATCCGCTGCGGCGCCGCCGGCGCGATATCGCCAAACGCCCGCGACAGCGTGCGGGGCTGCTGGTTCTGCAGCTTGCGTACGATCGAAGGCGTAAGGTCGATCACCACGTAGGTGTTGTCCCGGGCGGAATCGGGGTCGACCACTTCCTGCGCCATCGGCCCATTCACCGGCATTTGCGAACACCCGCCCGCAAACAGGCCGCAAGTCCCGATGATCAGACCCAGCTTGAACGCGCCCCGGAAGCGGGGCTTCCCCTTCGGCATTTAGTGTGTTGTGCGCCAGACGGATGAATGGAAACAAGCTATTTTCGGTGTCGTTTGCGTCATTTTTATTACCGGGGCGCAATCCGGAAGTCTGATCCGTCGATTGCAGGGTGGATTCCGCAGCGAACCGGCCGCTCCGCGGTTACCATGCGCAGGCGTTCGAACTTCCACGCCGGCTCGCCACCCCGGCCAGCCCACCGCATGCCCCGCCCCGTTTCCGGCACACACATGGCGACAGACCCGCGATGGTCGGGGCTGCAACCGCGCGCCGCAGGCCGCGCACCGGTCGACGTGGTGGTGCCGGTGTTCCGCGGCCTGGACGACACGCTCAGGGCGATCCACCGCGTCCTGGCGGCACGCAACCGCTGCGGGTATCGCCTGGTGGCGATCGACGACTGCTCCCCGGAGCCGGGAATGAGCCGTGCGCTCGAGGCGCTGGCCGCCGACGGCCTGCTGCTGTTGCTGCGCAACCCGCGCAACCTCGGCTTCGTGGCCAGCGCCAATCGCGGTCTTCGGCTCAGTGCCGATGCCGACGTGGTGCTGCTCAATTCCGACACGCAGGTTTTCGACGGCTGGCTGGACCGGCTGCGCGCGGCCGCACACTCCGCCGCCGACGTGGGCTCGGCCACGCCGCTGTCCAACGCGGCAACCATCCTGAGCTACCCGTATCCCCTGCTGGACAACGCCCAGATGCTGGAACTCGACGCCCGCGAGCTGGACCGCCTGGCGGCGGCGCAAGCGCAGCCACCGGTGGAAATCCCCACTGCCGTCGGATTCTGCATGTACCTGCGCCGCGATTGCCTGGATCGGACCGGCCTGTTCGACCATGCCGCATTTGGCCGCGGCTACGGCGAGGAGAACGACTGGTGCCTGCGCGCCGCCAGCTTCGGCTGGCGGCACGTGGCGGCTGCCGACACCTTCGTCTGGCATCGCGGCGCCGCATCTTTCGGTGCCGAGCGCCGGGCACGTATTGCCGAGGCCATGCGCACCATGGAGCGCCTGCATCCTGGCTATCGCCGCCGCATCCACGACTTCATTGCGCGCGATCCGCTTGCGCCGGCGCGCAGCGCACTGGATGTCGCGCGCGTGCGTCGGCACGCGGACAGCAACCGCCTGCTCTGCGGTGGACCGGTGCGGCTGGCGCGCCCCGCACCGCCCGGCTGGGGCACGCTGCTGCTGGGCGGCGGCCGGCTTGGACCGGCCCGCCTGGCGCATGCCGCACTGCGGCACTTGCCCAATTTGCCGCCGATCGACTTGCGCGGCGCAGGCGCTGCATCCATGCAGGCGTTGCTGCGGCTTGGGATCAAGCGCGTGGATGCCGGCTTCAGCGCCCGGTTGAGCGGCAATGGGGCAACCCTGGCCCTCGCGCAACGGCAGCTCGCGGCACTGCTGGCCGAACACCAAGGCCGCGCGTGACCGGGGCGCAGGCGCGGGAATTCCCGCGCGGCACCGCAAAGGCCTGCATGCCTCGGAAAGCGCGAACAGCCGGCGCCACGGCGGGGTCTGTCCACCTTGCGGCCCGCCCGGAATGAAGCCTGGCGCCCGGCTCCGGCGGCGCGCAGCTATCCGATCGCAAGACGGCTGAAGTCCGCGTCGGCCCCTGCCAGCGGCGGATTCCGGCTCCGCAGCGGCTCCGGGCGCTCGACCGCGGGGGCGTCATGCGCGGCAAACCACCGCCAGGTCCGTGCCAATCCCTCGGCCAGGCTGGTGCGCGGCTCGAATCCAAGCTCGGCGCGGGCCCGGCTGATGTCGCAATAGGTCGAGCGCACTTCGCCTTCGCGGAACGCGACGCAGGTGCGTCGCACGGGCGTGGGCGCCGCAACCCGCGCCAGTTCGTCGAGCAACTGGTTGATGCTGACCGGCACGCCGGAGCCGAGCTGGATGACACCGGTAACGTCGGAGTTGATTCCGGCCACGATGCCGTCGCACAAGTCCGCGGCGAAAACGAAGTCGCGCACCTGGCTGCCGTCGCCGAATATCGTCACCGGCTGGCCGGCCAGCACCCGCTTGATGAACGCCGCCACCGCGCTGCCCTTGTGGGACGAGCGCTCGCCGTACACGTTGGCGAAGCGCAGCGACAGCGTGCGAATGCCGAAGCTGCCGCAATAGGCGGAGCAATAGGCTTCCGCAGCCAGCTTGGAGGCTCCGTATGGGGAAATCGGGCGCGGCAGCATGCCTTCGTGGATCGGCGGTTCGGCCTCGCCCAGAATGGCGCCCCCGGTCGAGGCGTTGATCAGCCGCCGCACACCCGCCCGCCGCATCGCCTCCAGGACCTGCAAGGTGCCGCCCGCGTTGATCTCGAAATTGTGCTGCGGCTCGTCGATCGACTCCAGCACCCGGGTATGCGCGGCCAGGTGCACCACAGTGTCGACGCCTTCGAGCGCGGCATCCAGCGCCTTGGCGTCGCGGATGTCGCCCTTGACGAATTCCGCGCCCAGGCCGGCGATGTGCTCCCGGCGCCCGAGGCTCTCGTTGTCGAACGCCCTGACGCGGTAACCGCCGAGGTCCTGGAGCCGCCGCAGGAGATTCGCCGCGATGAACCCGCAGCCTCCGGTCACGAGGACCGACTTCCGTCCCGCAAAAGCCTTGTGCACCCGCCTGATCCCCCGACAGTGACGTACCAGCCGGGTGCGAGACAAAAAGCCACCGGCCATTGCAGCCAGGTATCCCACGGCGCCCGGCGGCTCCGCGGGCGTGTATTTTGTAAGGCGATCGATGACAGTTTAATGATTCAACCGGGCGTCGCCGGAGCAAGCAGAAGTTGCCAGCGTGCCGTGGCCGGTTGCTTCACGCACAACGCCTCGGCGGGCGACAGCATCGCCTCGGCCGCCAGCCACCGGCGGTTCAGCGCGGCCAGCAGGCGACACCTTTTGGGTTGCGCGGCGTGCTCCAGGATCGTTTCCGTCCATACCTCCGGGCACAGCGGCGCATACATGCCGAGCGCCCGTTCCTCCGGCGCGACGCGGTAAACCGATACGTCCGATACGAGCAGCGCCGCGGCCAGCCGCGCGGCGTCGATGCGCCGGGTCCAGGACCGTACTGCGTTGGCGGCGGAAGGCAGCAATGGGGCAAGCAACAGATCCACCCGCCGGTCGGCCTGTGCCCGATATTGCGGCCATGGCAGCCAGGGGCCGACCACCACGCCGGGGCAGCGCCGCCAGCTGCGCGCGATCCCGCCGTGGGCCGACACCTCGAAGCGCACCCTGCCGGCCGACCGCTTCACAACCTGGGCGGCGACCGCCTGCAGCCAGCGGTGTTCCGCGCGATGGATCGAACTGCCGTGGTATGCCACGACGAACGGACCGTCGGCGCTGGAGTCGCCGTCCGCGCCGGCGCTCCCGCCGATGGGCTTGAGCACGCGCGGATTGGCCTGCCGATAGCGTTGCGCCAGCGCCGGTGTCGACACCAGCAGGGTTCCGGCCAGCCGCCCCAGTCGCTTCCAGTGACATGTGCCGTGCCACCAGTAGCGCAGGCGCGCCAGCCGGGGAACCCCCGGATCGCGGCTCAGCGCCGCCAGATCGTCGTCAAGGAACAGGGCCACGCCGGCGACGCGCCCGCCGAGCCGTTCGAGCTGCGCCAGCCAGCGCGGCGTGGCATACCGGCAGAACAGGACCAGGGCGTCGTCGAACTGTGCGGCCGGCAGCTGGCCCGGCCCTGTGCGCAACATTGCCGTCCGCACTTCCAGCCCGCCGCAAGCGGCAAGCCGCGGCGCCAGGTAATAGTCGAACGAAGGGTTTGCGCCGTCGATCACCGCGATCACGCGCACAAATGGCCGGATCGGCGGCCCGCCGGCGTGCGGCATCCGTGCGAGGCCAGGCAAGGTGCCGATCACGCCGGCCGGCCGGCCGCTGCCAGCCAGGATGCACGGAACGCCAGCAGCGCGTGGAGCAGCGCGGCTTCATCCGCGCTCAGCGACGGCGGCAACAGGGTCGAGCGCCGCAGGCGCCGCAGCCGCTGCGCGACGGCGCCGTGGTCGAAGGCGAATACCGGCAGCGCCTGGCGCAAGGCGATGGTCTGCACAAAGGACCAGGTCTCCGGCCAGATCGCCGGGATGAATGCTGCATGCGCACCGCTTGCGCGCAGCAGGTCCTCGGCTTCGTTTTCGAGGTATCGGCCGGTCACTTCAACCCCCAGCCGCCGCAGCCGCCCGTCGTCGATCGAATGTCCAAGCAGGGACAGGCGCAGGGGCGCCTTGCGATGCGACGCAAGGCGCGCCAGCGCGGTCACCACGTCATAGCCCTTGGCGCGGTTGAGCGCCCCGATCACGGCCAGGTGCAGCGGCGCGTTCGGATCGATCGAGGGAATCCGCTCCGGCGGAAGCTGCGCATCGTCCTCCGGCTCCAGCACCTGGATTGCCACCCCGGGAAAATATGCGCCCAGCCGCCGTGCAAGGTCAGCGCTCGGCGCAACCACCCGCGCGGCGCCGCGCAGCAGCTCCCCCGCCCGGGCGCGCCACAGCGCCGCGTCGATCCCGCGCTGCGGCGCGCGCGCCTGCCCGAGGCAGGCACCGCAGCCGGCGGCCGTGCGCACGCCGCAGTAACGTCCGTCCGTATCCACCAGGTCCACCCGTGGGCACAGGTAGTAGTAGTCGTGCAGCAGCAATTCGTAGCTTGCCCCGATCCTGCGCGCCAGCCGCGGCAGCGATGCGAAGGCCTGCTCCGGCAGGTCGATCAGGTGGTTGATCACCAGCTTGCCGACCCCGGCCTGCCGCGCGAAAGCCGCCAGCGCCTCGTCGCCGGCGAACGGCTCGAACCATCGCGGCGTCACTGCCAGGCTCGCCGGCGGATCGATCACGTACAACGGATTGCGGCCCGCCGCACGCCGCATGCGCACTACCGCGCCGCCGGCCAGGAGCAGGCGCCGGGCATAGAAATCCAGGAAGCGCGAACTGCCGCCGCCGCGGCCGTGTTCCAGCAGCAGCGCGACATCCCCCGCGGCCGCGCGCGCGACGGAACCGGGCGGCGGCGATGGTCCGGCCGCATGGGCGGGGCGGCCTTCGGCGCGGCCCTGCTGGACGTAATGCAGGAACGGACAGCTGCGCCCGGGAATGTCGCGGTTGGTCAGCCGGTAGTAGCGGGCGTCGAACGACGGCTGCGGCGAATAGTCCAGGTATTGGCCGAGCAGCAGGTAGTGCAGCTGCGGCGCCCGCGCGGCGCTGCGGCGCAGCCGCGGCGTGGCGACCTGGCGCAGGTAGAAGCCCACGTCCATCTCGCCGCGCAGGATTTCAATCGCCCCGGCGCAGCACTGTTCCAGCAGCGGGCGCAGCGGCCAGGTCAGCAGGATGGCGACCAGCGCGCGGCCCGGCCACAGGAGAAAGGAAAGCTTGCGCGGCTGGCTGCGTAAGTAGGCCCACACCCGGATAGTTTAGGGTTTAGGCGGCGCGGAATCGAACGGGAAATCCAGGCGCGCCAAACGCGAATGGGTAAATAAAAAGCCCCCGCTTCCTAAAGAAGCGGGGGCGAGGTTGCCGCGATCTGCTATACGGTTGGGGAGCCGAGCGGCTCCCCGGCCGTCCTGCTTACTGCGTGATGCACTGCGCGATGGTCTTCGAGCCCGACACCGACTTGGTCGGGTTGAAGCCGAGCAGCCAGGCGAAGCCGGTCTTGGAGCCGACCGTGGTGACCGACGTGCGCTGCGTGGCCGGGATGTACGGCATGGCGAACAGCGCCTGCAGGTTGACGGCGTCGGCACCGTTGCCGGTGTTGTAGCCCATCAGGTAGGTCACGGCCACGATCGGGTAGCTCGGGTAGTCGCCGGTGGCGGTGAGCGCCGGGGTGGCGATGCTCGACGGAATGACCAGGTTCATGCAGCCCGGGTGCGCCGGTGCGGCGGTGGTCGACGGCGAGCCGGTGCTGCCGATCGCCAGGGTCGCCGGCGACAGCAGGTTGCCGTTGCTGTCCGTGTTCAGCACCGTGTCGGTCAGCACCGCGCCGGTTGGCAGGGTGTAGGTCGGCTTGAAGCTGGTCAGCGGATCGAACGCAACATAGGGCAGATTGCTGTTGCTGGGGTTGTTGCCCTGCGCGAGCGAAACCTTGGCCAGGCCGATCTTGCCGCCGCCCAGGGCGGCGCGCGTGGCGACGTCATACGACTCGACGTAGCCGATGGTGCCAGCGGTGGACTGCAGGGTGCCGACCACGCCGCCGTTGCCGCTGGAGCCGATGGAGCCGGCCGGGGCGTTGGCGTTGGCGGTGCCGGCGATGCCCTTGCCGTAGAACGTCTGGTTGACCGAGAACGACGGGCCGGTGGCGGTGGCGCCGTTCGGGCCCAGCGCCGTCGGGCAGACGTTGGCGAGGTGGTTGCTGAAGTTGAACGAGGTGCCGCTGCCGTCGCTGCGGTACACCACCGTGATCGGCTGGCTCGGGAACACGCTGTTCAGCGTGTGCCAGTTGGTGATGGTGCCGGCGAAGATGCCGCAGATCTGCTGCTCGGACAGGGTGAAGCCCTTCGGCGCGTAGGCGTTCTGGTAGCCGACGGCGATCGACGCGGCCACCGTCGGGATCTGCACGGTCTCCGTGGCCTGGGCGGCCAGCGCGGTGTTGCCCTGGAAGTTGACGATGTCGGAAGCCGCCAGCGGCGCATCCGAAGCCGCGTACTGCGGGTAGTGGGTGGCGGCGCTGAAGCCCTCGACGATGGACGACTCGTTGGCGGCCGTGGTGTTGGAGCCGTAATCGCCGCACTGGCCGGTGGCGTCGCTGGCGGTCACGGCGTTGCCGTTGGCCGGATCCTTCCAGGTGAACGTGCCTTCCAGCATGTTGCGGCCGCCGCCGGAGCCGGTCTGGCAGTACGACACTGCCGGATACGCCGCGTAGCCGGGAGCCGGGCCGCTGGTGTAGGTGAAGCGCGCGCCGGTGCCGGTGGAGCCCACCGTGGTATCCACCGTGGCGTCGCCCGAGCCGGAGGCCGGCAGGGTCGGCAGGGCCGTATAGATCTCGGACTGGCTGAGCGTGAAGCCGGTGATCGGGCCGGTGGTCGAGGTCTTGGTGGTCTTGACCGAAGTCACCGTGATCAGGGTCTGGCCGGAGCCGGAGCCGCCGGTGAGCTGCAGGACGTCGCCCACGGCATAGTGCGCGCCGGCGAGCGGCAGGGCCGTGGTCGACGAGATCGCCAACGCAACGTTGGTGATGACCTTCGGCGTGTTGACGCCGGCGGTGAACGCGCCGAACAGCGAGCCGGTGTCGGCCGGGTCGCTCAAGCGGTTGGCCGGGCTGCGCGCCGTGGTCGAATTCAATTCGATCCAGGACTTGCCGACATAGGCCATCGCCGGCAGCGTGGCGCCGCCGCCGTACAGGGTGGCGCTCGGCGTGGAGGGCACCGGGTCAACCGGCGCGTAGGTGGTGGCCAGCGCCACCGGTGCGATGAACGCGGCCACCAGGGACGCGGTCGTGACGGACTTCAATTTGAAAGACATGACTTCTCCTATAGGCGAAGCGCACAAGCAAATCGGCGAAAGGGATCCCCAAAAAATTTCTGCCGCTTTAGGCAGCGCGTGCACTCTAAAGGGGCTTCGTTTCAATCGCTTTAAGGATTTAAGACAACTCCACTCGGCGCCAAGAGCATCGCTCGGCAGCCTCGATTGCCGCCGTCCGAAGCGCGATCTCCAGGCGGCCGGGCAGCGCCCGCGGGCGCTGCCCGGCCGATGCCGCCCTAACGGATCTGGTCGGTCTCTTCGCCGGTGGGCTGTCCAAAGCCCACCGTCTCCACCGAGATGGTGGTGATCGCGGTGGCCGGCGGCTGGCTGGCCGCGACCTGGGTGGCGGTTTGCTCCACCGCCGCGCTGACCGCGCTGGCCACGCTCAGGGCGGCGGTGTCGACCACCCCGGTCGGCACGCCGCTCTCCTTGCCCTGCACCTGGATGTTGCTGGCATTGGCCACGCGGAAGGCGGCCACGTTCAGGCTGCCCGACACGCGGATGCCCGCCTCGCCGGCGTCCACCGTGCCGCGCGGGGCGACCAGGTCGGCGTTCCCGGAGGCCACGCCGGGCTTGGTCTGCAGCACGCCGATGCCGGCGCCGCTGACCTGCGACTTGGCGTCCACCACGCAGTAGTGGTCCAGGTCGCAGATGTACTGCGGCGGCGGGATTTCCGAGTTGGTCTTGGCGCCCTTGCCGGCGTTGATGTCGCCGTTGGAGCTCCAGATCAGGACATCGCCGCCCTGCTCGGTGAAGATGCGGCTCTGCGCCAGCAGCGCGCTCTGGTCCGCGAAGATGCTGATGCTGCCCTGCTCCAGCGTCAGGATGCCCTGGTCGTTGGGGCCGATGCCGGAGGTGCTGACGCTGGCGGCCACCTGCGGCGGCGCCGCCGTGCTGCCGACCAGCACTTCGCCGCCCGGGCCCAGGATGTCGATGTTGCCGCCCTGCTGGGTCTGGATGGTGGAACCGCGCATGTCCAGGTAGCCGGTCGCCACCGGCGCCTTGGCGCCGTTGCTGCCGCCGGTCAGGTCGTTGGCGGTGTAGCCCAGCGCCGCGGGGAACAGCGTGTTGATCGCGGTGTAGCCGCGCGCGTACTGGCCGGCGTACGGCAGCGCCGCGTTGTTGAAGTCCAGGCCGGTGCGGTTGAGCACGTCGAGCAACACCTTGCCGGCGAACAGCTGCTGCTGCACCGCCGGCAGGCCCTGGAACACGCTCCAGGCGGCGGCCGGCGACAGGTAGGGCGCGGTGCCGCCCTGGCCGCTCTGGGCGAGCTGGTCGGCCTGGTACTGCTCCACGAACGCGACAAGCTGCGGCCCGGTGCTGGAGGCGGGCGCGGTGACCGGCCTGCCCTGCGCGTCCTGGCCGACGATGGCCAGTCCGCCGGCGGTGAACGCGTAGCTGTAGTCGGGCACACCGGCGGAATCGACCGGCGACGCCGCCACGTAGCTGTAGCTGCCGTCGGCGTTGCGGGTGATGCCCTCGACCGGGATCTGGCCGGCGCCGGAGCCGCGGTTGGCCGGGTCGATGTAGGCCTGCTCGAACCCGGTGACGGTCTGGCCGGCGGACTGGTAACCGCTCAAGTTCATGCCCGGGCCGATGCCGAACAGCACCGTGATGTTCGCCCCGGCGCGCTGCAGGTAGGGGTCGTAGAGGTTGCCGACCGTGTCGATGCCCGGATAAATCGCGCTGCTGCCCGCCGGCAGCAGGCCCAGGCCGAGCGCCTCGTTGGCCGAGGCGACCGGGCCCACGTCGCGCCCGGCCTCGACCAGCAGGTTGCCGATGCCGCCCACCGCGATCAGCGGCACCGGGTTGGCGGCCGACAGCGGCGCGTCGTAGATGTCGCGCCCGGCGGCGACCAGGGTGATGTCGGACGCGTACAGGTTGCGCCCGCGCAGGCTCAGGTTGACGACGTCGCGTCCGGCCTGGATTTGGATCGGCTTGTCGCTGACCAGGGTGACCGGCTGCTGCAGCGCGGCATTGCCGTCCACGACGTCGCCGGCGAGGCTGTAGATGCGCGCCGGCTGCGTGTCCTGGGCGTGCAGCGGCGTCGCCGAGTTCAGCGTCTGCGGGTTGAACTCGCCCGCCGTCAGCGTGTTGAGATCCTGGATGTAGCTGCCCGGCAGGTTGCCCGCCGTGATCGGGTTCAAGGGCGAGGGCAGCACCGAGGCCGGCGCGTCGATCAGGCCGAAGAAGCTGGTCTGCTGGAACGGATTGACCGTGTGGTAGATCTGCACGGTCTGGTCGGCGATCAGGCTCAGCTCGCCGGTCGCCGAGGGATAAAGTTCGCCGGCCTGCTCCACCGCGATGCCGCCGTTGAGCGCGGTCAGTTCCAGCGTCGCCGGCAGGATGAACGGGTCGCCGGTCAGGCTGCGCAGGCGCGCGGAGCCGAGCGAGAACTCGGCGGAAGGCAGCGCCAGGGTGTCGAAGGCGATGTCGCCGCCGTTGGTCGACAGGCTGAACGAGGAGCTAGCGCTGTAGCTCTGCGAATCGAACCCGGCGTACAGGTAGGAAGGGTTGAACACCCCGCCGACGTTCGCGCCGCTGGCCGCGCTGACCTGCAGCTGCGCGTCCTGCAGCGCGAACAGCGTGGCCACCTGCCCGCCCTGCGGATTGACGATGTCCGCCGCGATGCTGCCGTGCGAGACGATGGTGCCGCTGCCCTTGGCGACGAAGTAGGTGCCGGACAGGATGCTGCCGCCGGCGGTGACGCTGAGGTTGCCGCCGCCGACGGTGACGACGGTGCTGCCGCCGCTGCCGTTGGAGCTCAGGTACCAGCTCGTCGGCAGCGATACGCCGAGGTCGCGGATGTTGCCGCCGGCGGCGATGTCGACGTTGCCGCCGACGCTCATCACGCCCTGGTCGAAGTTGCCGAAATTGATCGAGGAGCCGCTCGGCGTCGCCGCGCAGTTGGCGCCGCTGAAGACGCAGGCCGACTGCAGCCAGGGCCACCAGTACTGGCTGAGGTTGGTGCCGGCGGTGCCGGTGCGGCTGCCGTCGTCGAGCACCTGCTCGATGCCGGTGATGTCGTTGCCGGCCTGGATCGAGACGTTGCCCGCGCCGTCGGCGTTGACGGTGCCGGAGTCGATCAGGTACGGCAGCTTGCCGGTGGCGGCGACCAGCGCGCTGGACATGGCCGGTGCCGGCGCGTTCGCGTCGGGCCTACCGGCGCTGTAGACCACGCCGGGCGCGACGGTGTCGAGCAGGGCGAAATCATGCGCCGCGGCGATGTCGATGGAGCCCACGCCGGTACGCAGCAGGGTCGGCGTGTAGATCGTCACGCTGGCGCCGGTGCGCTTGTTCACTACGATGGTGTCGGCGCTGTGGCCGTCGAAGGTGACGTCGCCGCTGCCGGCCAGCGTTGCCGCGCCCGACAGCGCCAGCGGATCGGCGCTGGCCGAATCCGCGCCGGCGACGATGCGGTAAGACGTCGAATCCGCGCCGGCGCCGTTCAGGCTGGCGCTGAGCAGGGACAGCGGATTGCCGCCGCTGTCCAGCGGCGAGATCGAGTTGCCGCCGCTGGTGGTCCTGTCGCCCACCGGGTTGCTGTACTGCCAGAAGCCATCGCTGATGCTGGCTTCGATGGCGACGTTGCCGGCGGCGCGCAAGCTCAGCACCGGCGCGATACCGCCCTGGTAGCGGTAGAACAGCTGGGTGTCGGAGGTGCCCGCGCCGAGGTTCCAGTTGGACAGCACGCTGATGTTGCCCGCCGGGTTCGACAGCTCGATGCCGGGACGCGCGGTGAAGTGGGCGATGCCGAGCTGCGACAGCCGCGTGTCGAAGGCGAACGCAGCGCCGCCGTTCTCGACGAAGTCGACCAGCGTGGTCTGGTAGAAATTGAAGTGGTCGGCGTTGAACGCGACCGCGTTGCCGGCGGCGTCGAATGCGCCGGCCGGATCGACGATGCCGTCGAAGTGCAGCGCGCCCTGGCTGGCGTCGGTGGTGCTCCACTGCGCGTAGGCCTCCAGCGTGAACTCCCGCTGGCCGCCGATCTGCGCCGCCGGATCCACCCGCACGTTGACCTCGCCGTTTTCCAGCAGCGGCGCGATCAGGTGCACGGTACCGCCAGAAAGGCCGCCGGCGGAGCCGCCGCCAACGTCGATGCGCGCACCCGCGCCGATGGCGATGGTGCCGGAATTCGCCGCGGCGATGTTCTCATAGCCATAGGTGGCGTTGACCGCGCCGCCCGGGTCGCTGCCGGAAGTGCCGATGACGACGTTGCCGCCCAGCTGGTCCGGCGCCGATCCCGCGGCGTTCAGCGTGCCCTCGACATCGACGCCGCTGCGCCCGTAGAGCGAGATGTTGCCACCGGCCGCTCCCGAGGCGTCGATGGTGCCGAGGATAGCGACATTGCCGTCGCTCGCGGACGGCGCGCCGCCGCCGTCGGCGACCAGGGTCACGTTGCGGGCGGTCAGGCTGTTGCCTGCGGACAGCGTGAGGTTGCCCGCGCCGGTGCGCACATCGACGCTGTCGGTCACGCCGCCGGCGGTCAGCAGGGCGACCAGGGCGTCGAGGTCGGCGCTGCCGCCGACCTCGAGGCTGAACGAGCCGCCGAGGTAGCCGGCCGCGGCACCGCCCTTGAGCGTGCCCGCGAGCTGTGCCGAATGCTCCGGCGCCGCGATCTCCAGGCTGCCGGCGTTGCCGCCGGCGGCTGCCGCGAAGTCGAGCGTGGCGCCGGCCGGCACCACCACCTGGCCGTGATCCGCCACCAGGCTGATGGCGCCGGCATTGGCGTACTGCACGGTGTCGTAGAACGTCTTGGCCAGCCCGTGCACGCTGATGCTGCCGGTGGCGCCCAGCCTCAGGTCGCCGGCGGTGGCGTGCAGCTTGACGTTGCCGCCGAGGGCCTCGACCGCGGTTTCCAGGTCCACCGTGCCGCCGGTCAGGCTGACCGAGCCGCCCAGAGGGGTTTCCGCCAGCGCAGCGCCGCCGGTCTGGCCCAGCACCGCCAGCGTGCCGGCAGTGCCCAGCGCGTAGGCGGAGCCGGCGTCGGCGATCAGCACCGGCGCCTTGAACGTGACCGCCGCGGTGCCGAAGTCGAAGCTGCCCCGGCCCTGCGTCACGATGCCGTCGGCCGCGGTGGCGGTGACGCTGCCGAAGCCTGCCGTGGAGGCCGCGCCGGCGGCGAAATCGACCTGCTGCCCCTGCAGCGCCAGCGTGCCGGTGCCGGCGGTTGCCACAGGCGTGGGCGCCGCCAGCGCGTTGCCCAGGGTGAGGATGCCGGCCTGGATGCTGACCGCCCCGCCGTCGCCGGAGAACGAGCCGGCGTTGAGCGTGAGGTTGCCGGCCAGGTTGATGTCCACGTTGCCGACGAAGTCCATGGCGCCGCGGCTGCTCAGGTCGATCACCTGGGCCTGCGCGAACTGCTTGAGCAGCTGCGGGCTGACCACCAGCCCGGGCACGCCGGCGCCGGTGCCGCCGAAGGTGATCAGCTGGCTGTCGGCGTCGATCTCGGGCGCGGCGAACTGCGCCGAGGCGTCGACCACGGTGTTGCCGCTGGAGTCCAAGGTCAGCGCGGCGCCGCCGCCGATCTGCGCGCCGGCGCCGATGCTCAGCAGGCCGGCGCCGGAGCCGCCGAGGTTGACGCGGCTGACGGTGACGGACGCACCGTCGGACACGCGCAGCAGGGCGCCGTTGCCGGTGGCGCCGCCGGTGCTGCCGATGACGATCGGCACATCCGCGGCCGCGGCGATGCTGCCCTTGGCCTGCACGATGCTGCCGGCGTCGACGGTCACCCCGGCGCTGCCCACCGCGACGATCTCGGGAGCGGTCAGCGCATCGGCGCCGTTGTCGAACACCAGGTTGTCGGCCAGCGTGGTGATCTGGTCACCGCCCGCGGTGCGCAGGCGGGTGCCGCCCAGCAGCAGGCTGCTGGCATCCAGGCTGTCCAGTGCCGCCGCGCTGACCTGCACGTAACCCGCCAGCGGCGTGGCGCCGATGCCGGTGATCTGCAGGTCTTGCGAGGCGATGTCCACCTGCGCGCCAACGCCGCCGGGCGCGGCGCTGTCGAGCAGCGTTCCGCCCAGGGCGAGGGTGGCCGAGGCCGCCAGCTCCAGGTGTCCGGCGTCCTGCGGCAGCTGCGGCACCACGCTGGCGTTGTGCTGGGCAAGCTGGGTGAAGTAGTTGTCGGCGCTGGTCAGCGTGTATTGCGAATACTGCTGCCACACCGGCGACGACTGCACCATGAATGTGAGGTTGCGCGCCGACTTGGCGCCGTCCAGGGAGTCGACCAGCCGGCCCGCCAGCATCAGGGTGCCGTCGGCCAGCGTCTGCTCGGCCACCGGCACCATGTCGGTCGCCGCGGTGTCCTGCACCACGCGATAGGCGCCCGGCAGAGTCGCATACTTGCCCGGCAGCAGGGTGTAGACGCCGGCCGGCAGGCCGGGCGCGCCGGACAGGTAGACCGCCTGCCCGACCAGCGGATCGCCCGCAACGATGCTCGGATCGTACGGCGCCAGGCCGCTGTAGCCGGGGATGATGGCGTAGACCCCGCGGGCGTCCGCGTACAGCGCAACCTGCTGCGCCGTGCCGCTGGCGTAAGACGTGTTGAACTGCGACAGCACGTCGCGCGAGCCGCCGGTGCCGGGCACCCACTCCTGCGCCTGCAGGTCGCCGCCGCCGGACAGGTCCACGGTGGCACCCTTGTCCAGGCTGACGCTCGCCGCGTCCACGATCACCAGCTTGGAGGGCGGCGCGGTGAGGTCGGCCGGCGTCGCGGTGGTGCTGGAACCCGAATTGACGCCGCCGTTGTACAGCCAGTTCTGGCCGTCGACGGTCTGCCCGTACGGCACCGTGATGCCGTCGAGCGATACCGAGGTGACGCTGCCGGCGGTCAGCTCCACCGACTGCGTGGAGGTGACCGGCAGCAGCACCGTGGTTTCCTGGCCGCCGTTGCCGGTGGTCTGGAAGCTGAACAGCGACGCGGCCGCGGGATCGGAGGCGCTGCCCACGCCCAGCAGGATCTGGCCGTCGGGCGCGCGCAGCACGCCGCCCTGCACGATCTGGTCGGCGTCCACGATCAGGCTGCCGCCGGCGGAGATCGGCGTCTGCGCCGACGCCGAGTTGGCGTTGGACTGGAACGTCACCGTGGTCTGCGCCCCGCCGGTGTCGATGGCCTCGACGATGAACGTGTTGGCCGTCGCCGGATAGATCTGCGCGGCCTGGAACGTGAGGTTACCGGCGGTGAGCAGGAAGCCGGGGATCGCCACCTGCGGCGTGGTGTTGTTCGGGCTGTAGTAATCGTAAGCCGACGGGGTGACGAAACGAATGTCGTGGCTGGCGTCGAAGCTGGCCTCGCCGAAGTTGCGCAGCTCGAACTGGCCGCCGAGGTCGATGTAGTCGGCCTGCACCGTGAGCGTCACGCCGGCGGCGGTGGGCTGCAGCGTGGCCGGCTTATGGTAGATGCCCGAAGGCGCGTAGCCGTGCAGCGCCACGTAGGGCGCGTCCAGCACCACGTCGGAGGTGCCGGAAGCCGGCACGATGCCGCTCAGGGCCGAGGCGTTGATCGTGATCGAGCGGCCCAGGCTGAGGTCGACGTTCGCGGCGAAGTCCACCGGCACCGGGGCGGCGGTGTTGCCGAGCGCCGGATCCACCCCCAGCACGAGGTTGTCGATGCCGGAGTTCTTCAGCACGGCGTCGTTGAAGCGCACCGTGCCGGAAGGCGCGCCCGCGCCGCCTTCGATCGACTGGCCCGGCTGCAGGGCGCCGGCGGGCAGCGCACCGCGGCCGTTCAGCACCACCAGGTTCCTGGCGCCGCCGAAGCCGTTGCCCGGCTTGTTGGGCAGCGCGTTCTCCGCGAATACCGACAGGGTGCCGCCTTCGGCCTTGTCGCTGCCGCCCTTGGCGGACAGCCTGGCGTCGAACACCAGGCCGCCGCCGGCGCCGACGTTGATGCTGCCGGCGTTGCTCCAGACCTCGCGCCGGTTGTAGCGCGACGAGCTGCCGGTGAACGGCAGGTCGAAAATGGCCTTGGCGCCGGACACGTCGATCCTTGCGCCGCGATCGCCGCCCGGCGTGCAGGTGCCGGCGTCGATGCAGCTCAGCGCGATGACGTAGCCGGTGTCGTCGGTCAGGGTGACGGTGCCGCCGTCGAGCACCTTGCCGGTCACGGGCACGGCGGATGTGCCGTCGACGTTCACCGGCGCCGCGTTGGGATTGATCAGGGCGATGCCGGACACGTCGAGCAGGCTGTCCGGACCCAGCCAGACCGATTTGCTGCCGCTGGAATAGCTCTGCGTCGCCGTCTGGCCGGGAATCGCCGCCAGGCCGCCCTGCGCCGAGTCCGCGGTCAGCGTGATCGAGCCGCCGTGGGCGACGATGGAGCCGTACACCGTGACCTGGTTGAGCGAGCCCAGCGTCACCGCCGCGCCGGCATCGGCATCGATGGCGGCGTTCCGGCCGAGCAGCACCGTGCCGTTGACCGCATCGAGCCCGCCGAGGCTGGCGCTGCCCGCATAATCGGGGGCCGCCCCGCTGGTGGTGCGCCATGACAGGTAGTCGCCGGCATACAGGCTGAAGCCGGTGGCCTGGCGGTCGTAGGCGTCGAGCTGGCCCACCGTGACCAGCGCCCCGCTGGGGCTGGCCGTGCGCGTGCCGAACAAGCCGGTGCCGGTCGCCGCGGCGGCCAGCGCGTCGACGTTGCCGACCAGGCTGGATTGGGTCGGGGTCACCACCGTGCCGGCGGTGATGGCGGCGTCGTATTCGGCGGTCAGCACGTAGGCGCCGAAGCCCTGGCCGGCAAAGAAATCCGCCGGGAGCTGCAGCGCCCAGTCGGGTGCGGCGGTCCCGGAGCCGCCGATCTGGATGCCCAGCGCGCGCAGGCTCAGCGTGCCGCCGCCGTCGAAGCCGAATCCGCGCAGCGTGCCGTCGAGCTGCAGGGTGCCGCCGGTGGGCATCGCCGTCGGCAGCGGCAGGCCTTCGGAGCCGAAGCCGGTGCCGTTGTTCGGCACATAGGTCTCCAGGGCGATGCTGCCGCCCTTGCCGGAGAGGACGCCGTTGGCGCTGGCCTGGAACTGCCCCGATGGCAGAACCCGTCCCCCGCTCGACACATCCAGCAGGCTGCCCTGCTGCAGGATCACCGAGCCGGTCGTATCCAGCACGCAGCCGGCGGCGGCGCCACAGGCCGGCGTGCCGGCCGGTACGGCGACCGAGTTTTGCAGCACCTGCAGGGCAATGCGGCCGCCGTTGATGTAAGCGGCGCCGGTCTGCTGATCGACGTCGAGGCCGGCGTCGTTGACCCACAGGCCGCTGGCGTCCAGGGTGGCGCCGGAGCGCACCACGATGTTGCCGCCCGGCGGCTGGCCGGAGGCCGGCAAGGGCCCGAACGTCGGCACCGCCTCGGTGTTGCTGACCGCGGTGAGGTTGATCGCGCCGGCGCGCGCGCTGAGGTTCGCCTCGACCGTGACGGCGGCGCCGGTCAGGTTGATGGTGCCGCCGTGCTGCACCTGCAGGCCGCTGCCTGCGGCGACCACGATCTGCCCGGCCTGCCCGCTCTGGCCGGGATTGTCCGCCTGGATCGTCACCGTGGAAAAACCGGCGTTGGACAGGGCGACGCCGGACAGCGGCGTCCAGTACTGCAGGTTGTCCGGATCGGTGGCCGCCAGCTTCTGGTCGGGCAAGGCGGTGTCGGCGCCGAAGCCGGCCACCAGCTTGTCGAGGTCGGGAATCGAGTCCTCGATGATGTAGGAAGGCAACACGGCGCCGGCGCCGCCGCCGGCGAAGAATGTGCCGCCCGACGGCATCTGCCCGCTCGACACCTGGTGGCGCCCGGCGAAGGCCTGGGCCGAAACGCCGCCGTCCAGCACGGCGGTGCTGGCCGTCACCTTGAGCGTGCCGCCGTTGCCGCCGCTGATGTAGTCGGTTTCGTAGCCGCCGAGCCCGGCGAGCAGCGGGTTGGTGTAAGTGGTGCTGAGGTTCCAGCGCGACTGGGCCTGCGTGCTCACACCGGCCAGGCAGGCGTAGACCGTGTTCGGGTCGGCGTCGGCAATGTCGACCAGCCCGCCGCTGGTGGTCATCAGGCGCGTGGTGGCGATCGAGCCGGCCAGGTAGTGCAGGTAGCCGCCGTCGAGGTCGATGCTGGAGCCGGCGTGCGACAGCACCTCCTGGCCGACCAGGGCCACCGAGCCGCCGTTCTGCAGCAGCTGGTCGATCTTGCGCGGCACCTGCTGGACGTAGCCGCTGACGTTGGCGAGCGGCGTGCCGACCCAGGAGGTGCCGTCGCTGCCGGTGCCGGAGTCCCGCGCATCGACCACGATGGAGGTGCCGAACAGCACGCTGCCGCGCTGCACCGGCGAGTCGGCCAGCTCGTTGCCGCCCAGCCGGGTGACGTCGACCAGGTTGTCCGACATCGGCAGCTCGATGTTGGCCAGCCCGGCCACGTCGATGGAGGTGTTGTTGTCGAGGTAGACCCGCCCGATCACCGAGCCGTCGGTGATGCCCGAGACGATGGTCGCGGCGGTCGGGATCATCGCGGTGACGCTGAGGTTCTCGCCTGGCGCCTCGACCTGCGCGCCGGCGCTGAACGTCACCGCGCCGCCGCTGATGGCGATGGTGCCGGTCTGGAAGGTCTGCGTGGCGGCGGCGCTGGAGGTGGTGGTCTGGCCGTCCTCCTGCGGCAGCAGCGCGGTGAGCGAGTCGGCGCCGAACTGCACCGAGCCCAGTCGCGCGATATCCGTTCCGGCCTGCCCGTCCTGCGCCTGGATCTTGATGCTGCCCGGAGTGGACACGCTGGTGGTGGCCACCAGAACGCCGTCGTCGACGACGTTGCCGCCGAGCAGGCTGATGTTGCCGCGCGGCGACACCACCAGGCCGGTGTTGCTGAGCGCGCCGAAGCCCGCCAGGGTGTCGCCGGCGGGCGGTGCATAGGTCAGCACCGGTGCCAGGTCCTGCGAGGAAGAGCTCGAGGTCTGGTTCAGGCTGCCCGGCTGCTGCAGCGTGATGCCGGCGGCGAGGATGGCCTGGCCGTTGCTGGCGGTGACAGTGCCGGCGTTGCTGACGTTAGGCGCGGCGATCAGCGAGAAGCCCTGGTCGCCGGTGTCGATGCTGGCGCCGGCCTGGATCGCGATCGAGCCCGGCAGCGTGCCGGCGTTGGCCAGCGCCGACCCGTCCAGCAGCGGCTGGCTGGAGCCCACCGCGTCGCCGATGCCCTTGGTCAGGAAGAACTGGTTGCTGGCGGCGACGTCGCCGCTGAACAGCGGCAGCGAGGTGGCGATCAGCGAGTGCACGTTGACCTGGCTGGAGCCGCCGAAAATGATGCCGTTGGTGTTGATCAGGTAGACCGAGCCGTCGGCCTTGATCTGGCCGAGGATCTGCGTCGGGCTGGCGCTGGGGTCCAGCACGCGGTTGAGCGCGATCCAGTTGTTGCTGCCGTTGCTCTGCGTGCCCAGGCTCTGGTCGAAGTCGACCGTGGTGTGCTTGCCGACGTTGAAGGTCTGCCAAGTCAGGATCGCCTTTTGCGCGGTCTGCGCCACGGTGACGGTGGTGGTGCCGTTGGCGGTGGCCTGCGTGGGCGTCTTGGCGTTCAGCCACAGGCTGGGGTCGGTTCCCACGCCAGGGGCGACCTGCAGGCCGTTGCTGGCCAGGCCGTCGGGCACGTCCGGAAGGTTCGGCGCCAGGTGATCCGCGCCGGTTTGCAGCGCCTGCTGCGCCGACAGCGCCTGCGCCGCCTGCGCGGCGGCGATGACCTGCGCCGCGCGGCTCAGGTCGGCGATGGAACGCCGCGCCTGGATCAGCGCCTGCTGCGGCGTGGTGACCGCGCCCGGCACGCCGGAGCTGGCCGGGGTGGACGAAGGAATCGCGGCAACACCGATGTTGGCGCTGCGCGCCGCGAACCAGGCGGTGCTGCCGAATTGCGCCGCGGCGGCTGCGCCGGGAACGAGCGACGCTGCCGCCACCGTCAGGCCCATGCCGCTGAGCAGGGCATAGCGCCGCAGGCGCCCCTGCATCGACAGCCGCGCGTCCAAGGTCTGGGGCTGTGCCCCGGCCTGGCGGCGGGGGGCGGGCAATCGGGTCATGCTGCGGTCTCCCTTGGGCTCGGCGCTACCGCAAGTCGTGACACAGCCACGCCGCAGGCGTCCTTTGGACGCTGATTTTCCGCCACGCCGTGTTACAGACGTTTGACGTTCCGATGACGCCCGCAGGCGCGCTGCGCTTCGCCGCGAATGCTAGTGGTGCGCAGGCGCAATCAGCGGATTGTTGTACTGGACCTGCGGCCGCTGCGGCACCACCGAGTGCCCGAACGCATCGCCCAGGCGCTCGCGCGTTGCGGCCTGGGTATACAGCCCCTGTCCGGCCGGCGTTGCCGGCCTCGATCCGTCGACCACCGCCTGCAGCGCCGCGTTGCGCTGCGCCTGTTGGTCCGCCGAAGCGGACAGCTGCGCGTTGAGGCAGTTGAGGTCGGGGCCGCGGTGCCCGGCCGCTTCGACGCTGACGCAGCCACGGCCGCCGGCAGCCGTTGCAGCGGAATCCGCGCCGCCGGCGAGCGCGGCCAGCGGCAACGCAGCGGCGGCCGCCAGTGCCGCCAGCCGCCGCTGCACCCGGCCCGCCATCATTGCAAGCCCGGAGGCGCGGCGGGAGCCGCGCTGCGCCTTGCCGCGGCGGCGGCCGGCGCAGGCTGCTGCAGGTGCCGCACGAAATCGCGCAGGACGTGATCCCACAGTTCGATCTGTCCGCGCAGGAAGTTCTCGCTGACGCCGCCGGCCACCAGGGTGTCCATGGTCAGCACCAGCACGCGGTCGCGGCAATACAGCCGTGCGAAGCGCCGGTTCTGGTTCCACTGCTCGACCACCGCAGGCGACAGCTCGCCCTGCAGATCCACGCGGCAGTGGAAGGAGAAATCGAGGAAGCGCCCGGGCGCGCCCGGGGCCGCGTTGCCTAGCACCAGGAAGAAACCGATGCCCTGCGAGGCGCTGCGCACCTGCGGATGCTGCTCATGCTCGACCACGGTGGCGCGGTAGCCGGCTTTCTGCAGCACCGCCGCCAGCTCCTCGGCGCTCACCGAAACGATCGCGGGAATCATCGTGGACTCGCTCATGGCCGCCTTGCGCACCCCGTCCGTCAGTGGGCCGCCGATGCCGGAGCCGGTGCGCCGCCGGGCGGCGCCACCGTGGCGTCGACGATGCGGCCATGATACGCCTGCGCGGCCTTCTCCAGCTCCACCCGGTGCAGCCCGGTGACCGGCTCGGCGTCGGCAATCGCCCCCCACAGCCCCTTGCTCTTGTAGCGTTGCAGCAGCTCGTTGCTGATGTCGACCAGGCTGGCGTTGTCGGCGCTGCAGGCCTTGAGCCGGGTGTCGGCGTCCTGGAACTGGGCCTCGAACTTCTTGGCGTCGGCGCCGCGCGTCCGCGCCGCTTCGGCCGCATCCTGGTAGCCCTTCTGCCACTGCGCCAGCGCCTGCCTGGCCGCATCGAGCTGCTGCTGCAGGGTCGCCGCCTGCTGGGTGCTGGCCGCGAGGTCCCGCTGCAGCGCCGCGAGCTGCTGCTGTTGCTGCGCGCTGGGCTTGGCGGCTTCGGCCTGCGCCTGCTGCGCCGCGGCCTGCTGCGCCTGCGCGTCCAGCTTGCCCTTGAGGTCTGCGTTGTCGTCCAGCGCCTGGCGCAGCTGCAGGGTGGTCTGGCGCAACTGGTCGCGCAGCCGCTCCTCGACGGTCTGGGCCGGCGCCGGCGCGCTGGTCGCGAGCGCCGCGCCGAGCAGCAGCACCCGGCAGGCGCGATGCATGAACAGTTTCACGTCAGCCATCCTCGCAGGCGCTTGCTAAAAGCGCGAATTCAGGTCGAGCTGCACCACATCGATCGCCAGCGGCGGCCCGGCGATCTCGGTGCCGCTGAACCAGCGCGCGCTGAACCAGGCGTTGTGCGTGAAGCCCAGGTTGCCGACCAGGTGATAGCCCTTGGCGTTGGTGCCGCCGATATAGAAGTCCGGATCGTTGAAGGCGTCCACCACCGAGTCGGACTCCACGTGCCGGTAGCCGCCGGTCACCGCCCACTGCCAGCGCTCGATCGTCGCCGGGTAGCCGATGCGCACCTGCACCAGGTAGGCCTGGTTGCCGCCGATGTAGGGCGCCTGGCAGCCGCTGCCGCTGCAGCCGCCGTAGTTGTTGACCGGATTGAGCGACAGCACGTGCCCTTTCTTGAAGGCAATGTTGTCGGCGAAATCGGCGTCGGCAACCAGGTGCAGCGGCCCGCCGAGGCCGTAATCGAGGTTGACCACCGCGTTAACGATGCGGAACGGGCTGGCCAGGCCGAAATACTGGAATTGCGGGTCGGTGGGCTGTTGCAGCAGCAGGTTGCGGATGGCGAACAGCGTATTGCCCTTCTGCATGAAGGCCGAGCGGCTGTCGTCGGAGTTGCACGAGAACGCGCTGGTCGGCGCCTGGCACGGCGAGGACAGCTCGCCTTCCAGGTGGTAGAAGTCGTAGAACGCCACGCCGCCCTTGCCCTTGAGCTTGTCGGCAACGCTCCAGTCCGCGCCCAGCTGCGCGGCGAACAGCCACTTGTCGCGGCTGCCGACCTTGACCGAATCGGTCTGCGGGAAGTCCAGCGCTGTGTTCTCCACCGAGAAGGCGCCGACCGTGGCGTACGGGCGCAGGTCGTCGGTCAGCTCGTAGTGGTACTGCGCCACGAAGCCGTCGAAGCCCAGGTCCCAGTACCACATCATCGAGGTGGACTGGAACGGATTGGGCATGCGGCCGCCCATCAGCACCAGGCCGTCCAGCGGACGGTAGCTCAGGTAGGCGCGGTCCACCACGAAGGTGTACTTGTTGAAGTCGTTGCCCAGCGTCTGGTTGGTCGACACCGGGTTGACGTTGTTGCCGGTGGAGAAGCGCAGGCTGGCGGTGAGGTCGTCGGCCACCTTGGCGTCCATGCCGACGTGCAGACTGATGCGCGGCTGCTCGCGGTTGACCGTGGTGTCGAACAGCGGCGGCAGCGGCTGGTTGGTGGCGGTCTGGCTGACGTTGAACGGCGCACCGGTGTTGATCGCGGAAAAATTGATCAGGAACGGGTTGTTCTGCGAGTCGTACAGGTCGAACTCCTCGCGCAGCCGCAGGTCGCCGTAGAAGCTCAGCCGCTTGACCCATTCCGGGAAGGAGTTGGGCAGCGCCCAGTTTTCCGCCTTGGCGGTGGCGATCACCTCCTGCTTCACCTCGTCGCGGATCTTCTGCTTTTCGCTTTCCGGCAGGTAGATCACGCGCACGCGGCCCTTGACGTCGGGCGCCGGCGCGGCGCCTTGCTGGGCGGTGGCGGTGGGGGCCGCGGCGGGCGCCGGCTGGCGAGCCGCCGCCTGCTCGTCCTGCAGCCGCTTGATCAGCTTGGCGGCGTCGTCCTTGGACAGCGCGTTGTGTTCGGCCAGCAGCCGGATCAGTTCTTCGGTCACCGTCTCCTGCGGCGCCGCCGCGGCTGGCGCGGCAGCGGCCGGCGGCGCGGCGGAAGGAACCGTGTCGGCCAGCGCGGCGCTCGCGCAGGCCCACCCGGCCGACGCGATCAGCGTGTGCGCGAGTAGACGCCGGCGCGAAGCGCCGGACCTGGGCCGGGGAAGGAACATGTCGTCAACGCTCCGTAGCTGCGATTCGATAATCCGGCTGCGGCACGCGCGCCGGGGGAAACAGGGCCTGGATGCAAGGCATCACGACGAGGTGACCGTCAGCACCACCGGCTGCTGCATGTCCTTGGGCGGCGGCGTGGTGATCCTGGAGGCGCCGCCCAGGGTGTTCTTCAGCAGCTTGTCGAGGTCGGCGTTGCCGGTGGAGCGCAGCAGCTCGACGCGCTCCAGGCGCCCGTCGGCGGCGAGCCACACTTCGATCGGAACGCGGTACGGCTGGCTGGTCAGCTTGCGCTGCCGCTCGATGGCTTCGCGCAGGTGGTTCTCGATCATCGCCGAGTACCAACCGAAGCGCGTGCCGCCGCCGCTGCCGTCGCCGCCGACGTAGTCGCCGCCGCCGGGGCGGCCCTCGAGGCCGAAGGCGTCGCCGGGGCCCTGCCCCTGCGCGTCCAGCGCCGGCGGACCGGGCGGCGTCTCGGTCTTGGGCGTCGGCGGCTGGTTGATCTGCCGCTCGGCCTTGAACTCGGGCGGCTTTTCCTTGGGCTGCTGGATTTGCTCCTTGGGCGGCGGCGGGGGCGGTGGCGGCGGCAGCGGCTGGATCAGGCGCAGCTGCACCACGTCGGGCACGTTCTTCTTCGGCACGCCCGACATGCCGGTGACCAGGTTGTAGATCAGCGCGGCGGCGCCGCCGCCGACCAGCAGCAGCAACAGGCCGGTGCCGAATGGACGCCAGGGGCTGCGCTTTTCTTCGAATGCGAGTACTGCAGGCATGGGCATCACCTCACGAGTTTCTTGGTGACCAGTCCGAGCTGGGTGATATTCAGCTCGCCCAGCAGGGCGAGCACGTTGACGACGTTCTGGTACTGGGTTTGGCCGTCGCCGCGCACGATGACCGGCAGGTTCGGGTCCTGCGCCTTTTTCTGCCGCAGGCGGTCCGCCAGCTCGTCCATCGTCACCGGCACCGCGTCCATGAAGATCTTGCCGTCGTTGGCGATGGTGATCGCCACCGTCTTGGGCTTGGACAGGCTCGGCTGGTCGCTGGCCTGCGGCAGGTTCACCTTGATGCCCTGCACCGCCGCGGTGGTCATGATGATGAAGATCACCAGCAGCACGTAGGCCAGGTCCAGCATCGGCGTGATGTTGATGTCGTCGTACGGCTTGTCTTCGGACTGGGCTTGCATGGGGCGCTCCGGTGTCCTATTGGCCGGCCAGCTCGCCGAGCTCGGCAAGCTCGTCGGGCGAGTTGTAGCTTTCGGCCATGCGCGTCACCAGCGCGTCGACGAACACGTGCATCTGCGCGGTGATTTCCTTGATGCGCGTGAGCAGGTAGTTGTAGCCAAACAGCGCCGGGATGGCGACGAACAGGCCGGCGACGGTGGCCACCAGGGCCGCGGCGATGCCGGGGGCGATGGCGTTGACGTTGACGTCGCCGGCGGCGGCGACCGCCGCGAAGGTGATCATCACGCCCACCACGGTGCCGAGCAGGCCGATGAACGGGCCGCCGCTGATGGCGATGGTCAGCAGCACCATCAGGCGGTTGAGCGCCTGGGTCTCGGTGATCAGCGTGGAATCGACCGACGCGCGGATCGCCTCGATGGACTGCTCCGACAGCACGGCCGGCGCCTTGCCGTTCTTCGGCGTCTTGCGCGCGTTCAGGCGCTGGCTCAGTTCCTCCGAGCCGGCGTTGAACAGCTTCAGCAGCGGCGAATTGCCCACCAGCCGCCGGGTGCGCTCGGAAATCTCGGTTCCGGCCACCGCGGCGGTGCCGCCCACCAGGTGGCGCAGCGCGCCGAAGTCGCCGCCGGTGGAGCGGAACATCTCCATGAACACCCGGTTGGCGCGGGTCACCAGCTGGATCTGCCCGGCCTTGCGCACCATCACGATCCAGCTGACCGCGGCCATCACCAGCAGGATCGAGATGATCACCCAGCCGTCCAGCGTCACCGAGTGCAGGATGATGCCGACATAGCCGGAGCTCCAGGTCGACATCGCCTCGTCGCCGCCGAACTGCACCAGCTTGTCGGCGGTGCCCTGGTTGCCGGCGAACAGCTGGATCGTCGCCGGGTCCAGCGCCGCCTTGGCGATCTCCAGCTCGTCGATGCCGCCGCGGAAGCCGGCGGTCGCCGGCGTGCCGGCCTGCCCGCCGAGGCTGGCGGCGGCCGCCAGCGCCGGCAGCGGCCCGGCCAGCACCGGGCCGGGCTCGCCATCGACGTACAAAGTTGCCTGCGGGCTCGCCGGCGCCGCCGCGACCAGCGCCAGGTGGTGCCAGCCGCCGGCCGCCAGCGCCGCGCCGGCGGGCGACTGGCGCAGCGCGCCGGAATCGTCCGCCAGCGCCACGTAGGGCGCGCCCTTGGCCAGGCCGATCACAAGCGCGCGCGCGCCGTCGTGCAGCGCGTAGATCACCGCATCCTGGTCCGCCGCGGCCGGCTTGATCCAGGCGGACCAGGTCAGCGGCGACCCGGCCGGCACCGCCAGCGAGGGCGATGCCGGCAGGCCTATCGCGGTCTGCCCGTCGAACTTGGCGGCGTTGCCGATCAGGCCGCTTTCGTCGACCTGGAAAGCCGAGGTGGCGTTGTTGCGGTAGCCGGTGGCGTCCGCCGCCGGAGTGCCGCGCTCGCCGAAATGGTAGACCAGCGTCTGCGCCGGGCCGTAGGTTTCGCGGGCGTCGCCTTCGGCCACCGCTTTCGGATTGCCGTAATACAGCCACAGGCTGGTCGGCGCGCCGGCCTTCAGGCGCGGCACCTGCACCCAGACGAAGGCGAGGTTGAACACCGAGTCGAATTTTTCGACGTGGAACTTGAGCGGGGTCTTGTCGTCGTCGGCGACGAAGCGGATATCCGAGCCGTCGGGGTTGGCGTCGGAGAACTTGAACACGCCGTCATGCAGGCGCACCAGCACCGGCACGTCGGCGAGGTCGGCCTTCAGGTCGGCGCCCTTGGGGCTGGCGTCCAGCGTGATCTGCTTGCGGTACGACCAGTCGTGGCTCCACCACGCCGAAGCCGACATCGGCGCCAGCAGCAGCCCGGCGGCCAGCGCCGCCACCGCAGCCGCGGGCCGCCGGAACATCCTGCCCAAGCGCGCAAAATCCAAAGCCGCCGGAAGTTTCATGAACTCGCTCTCTAATAGTTGGTCCAAACGCGGAAGACGATCCGGCTCGACCAGGCCCGGGTGGCCGAGCCGGCCAGCAGCGGGTCGGCCCAGTCGAGCACGCCGTTGACGTACGAAAACAGCCTGAGGTTCACGCCGGTGCCGACGCTCATCAGGTTGAACCGGCTCTGCTGGTCCGGCAGCGGATCGCGCAGCAGCAGCTGGCTGCCGTCGACGAAGGCGAACAGGCGGAAGTCCTGCACCGGGCTGCCCCAGCTGCCCAGCTTCAGGTTCTCGCCCCAAGACGGGCCGCGCACTTCGGCGCTGGCGTTGAAGCCGTAGTCGCCGAGGGTCTCGGCTTCCAGGTAGCCGCGCACGGTATCCATGCCGCCGGCGCTGAACTGCTCGTTGGAGATCAGCGGCTGGTCGGTGATCTGGCCGGCGAAACGCACGAATCCCTGCACGCCGTGGGCGAAGTCCTCGGTGTGGGAAACGTCGCCGCGCAGGTAGAACATCTGGCCGCGCGCATTGGCGCGGTTGAGCTGGATGACCTCGGTGGAACTGCCCAGCCGCGGCGAGGCCAGCACCATGCTCAGGTCCGCCTGCGTCACCGCCCCGTCGGCGCGGAACAGGCCGGAGTACCCCAGGGTGAACGGGAAGTACTCGACCGGCGTGTTGAAGCTCGACCCGCCCAGCGACGTCAGGGTTTTGAAGTGCTTGTAATCCATGCCGAAGGTCACGGACGGGTAATAGCCCTCGCCGCCCGGCAGCTGCAGCACGCCGCGCACGCCGTACATCTGGCCGTTGCCGAGCACGTTGGTGCCGCCCACGGTGGCGACGTTGCTGTCCGACTTCAGCGCGTTGAACAGCAGGCTGAACCGGCTGCCGCCGAAGCGCGCCAGGTACGAGCCGAACAGGACGCGCGCGTCGCTCTGGTTTTGCGGCGCGGTCTGGTAGGACACCGACAGGCTGTGACCGCTCTGCCACAGGTTGTCGTAGGACAGCGTGCCCAGGGTGCGCAGCTCGCTGGTGTCCTGGCTGCGGCGGTTGTTGATTTCGGCCGATGCGTGCAGCGGCAGGTGGTCCTCCACCACCAGGTCGATGTCGACGGTGCCCGGAGTGGCGCCGGCCTTCAGCGCCGGGGTCACGCGGCGGTCCGGCTGCCCGTTCAGGGCGACGATGTCCTTCTGCACCCGGTTGAAGTCCGGAACCGAGCCTTCGGCCAGCGAAGGCGCTTCCAGCTTGATCTGGTCGATGGAGTGATACTTGGAGCCGACCACCGTCAGGTGCCCGACCCGCTCCTCGGTCACTTGCAGCACGACCACGCCGTCGTGCACGGTCTGGCGCGGGATGGCCACGGTGACGGTCTTGTAGCCGTGGTCGCGATAGGCTTCCTCGAGCGCCGCGCGGGCGTCGTCCACGTCCTTGAAGGTGCGGCTTTCGCCCAGGAACGGCGCGACGATCGCGTCGATGGCGGCGGCATCGAGGACGGTGTTGCCGTCGACGTCGATTTCCCACAAGTCGATGCGGCTGGCCGGCGTCGCTTTTGCCGCAGCCGGCGCAGCTTTTGCCGCAGCCGGCGGGTTGGCCGCCGGCGGCGCGGCGCGGGCGCTGCCGGCAGCCAGGCACATGGAGATGCCGGACACGGCGCATGCCATCACTATTGACAGACGGACCCGGCTCAAAGCGCGTTATCCCCAGAATTCCACGTGCGACCCATCGACAATCCGGGTCGCTTGGGCGCTCAAATCCACAGTCGGCCGCCCCTAGCGGAAGCGTCGGCGGAACGCTGCCGCGTCCGTGTTGGTGCGGAAAGCCGCCGGCGTTTCCCTCCTTCGCCGCCCTTGTCGATTGCCAAGGACGCCCAAGGCCTTCCGCGGCAATGTGAACTGCCCGGGCAAGGTACCGGAGGGACATTGCAGATCGATGAAACCGGGATTGCCGCGGGCGCCCGGCAGTGGTCTCGGGCGCGGCACCGTACCGGCGGAACCAGGCTTGTGAAAAAGCCCGATCCGGCTCAGGGGGATGGATCGAAACGACGCCCGGCCGCGGCATTGCACCGCGGCTGGCGGACGAGCCGGAGGCTATTTATTGCCGCAAAGCGACCGATCCCGATGCGAGCCGTCCCGGCGCATGACGCGGCCATGCGCCGGGGCGGTCGCAAAACTGCCTTCAGGCACGGCCGGCGCTCCCTGCCCGGGTAAGGCCGGCGGCCTGTGCTGCGCTATCTCAGGCCGGCACTTCGATCACCACCTTGCCGAAGTGGCGGGCGGCCTCCAGGCGGTCGTAGGCGGCGCGCGCCTGTTCGAACGGGAACGCGCGGTCCACCACCGGCTTGATCTTCTGCGCGGTGACGAAGCGGTTCAGGTCCTCGAACATCTTGCGGCTGCCGACATAGATGCCCTTCATCGTCTTGGCGCCCATCAGCAGCGGCATCAGCTCGAACGGCCCGGCGAAGCCGGACACGCCGCCGATCACCGCCACGGTGCCGCCGTAGCGCGTGGCCATCACCGAGCGCTTCAGGGTGTCGGCGCCGCCGACCTCCAGCACCAGGTCCACGCCGCGGCCGCCGGTCAGCTTGAGCGCCTCGTTCTGCCACTCCGGCGTCGCCTTGTAGTTGATGGTGTCGTCGGCGCCGAGGTCGCGCACGCGCTTGAGCTTGTCGTCGCTGGACGAGGTCAGGATGACGCGCATGCCGGCCGCCTTGGCCAGCTGCAGGGCCCAGATCGACACGCCGCCGGTGCCTTGCAGCAGCACCGTGTCGCCGGGGCGGATGCCACCTTCGACGAACAGCGCGTTCCAGGCGGTCACCGCCGCGCACGGCAGGCAGGCCGCCTCGGCGTACGTATACGAATGCGGCACCGCGACCAGGCCGTTTTCGTCCAGGTGCACCTGCTGCGCCAGCATGCCGTCCACGCCGCCGCCGAGCGCGGCAGTGGTTTCGGCGGGACCGATGGGGCCGTCCAGCCAGCCCTGGAAGAAGATGCCGGCCACTCGGTCGCCCTTCTTGAAGCGCTTCACCGCCGAACCGACCGCCAGCACCTCGCCGGCGCCGTCCGAGCACGGCACCAGCGGCTTGGCCTCGCCGGCGTAGTTGAACTTCGGAATGATGGTGTCGCGGTAGTTCAGCGACACCGCGCGTACGCCCACCACCACCTCGCCGGCGGCCGGCGCGCGCGCCGCGCGCTCGACCGCCTTCAAGCCCGCAAGGCCTTCGCCCGGTGTGACCTGGTATGCCTTCATCGTCGTCTCCGATTGTTGGAATGTTGTTATCGGGATATTTTCAAGCTGCGCCGGCTCAGCCGGCGCGCGCGATCTTCTCGCGCTTGACCGTCACCCCGGCCTTTTCGCGATCCCACAGCTCCGCCTTCAAGGCGCCGCTGCGCAGCAGGTGCTTCTGCACCTTCTGCGTCGGCGTGCGCGGCAGCTCGTCCACCACCCAGACGTAGCGCGGCACCATGAAATGCGCCATGCGCGGCACGCAATACTGGATCAGCTCGGCCGGGTCCAGGGTGGCGCCTTCGCGCAGGGTCAGCACCGCCA
>JADHNH010000123.1 GCA_016779605.1 Nevskia sp.
CGGCCATGTCTTCGGCGACCTGCGACATCAGCCAGTTGGTGAGCTGCACGATGAAGCCGGTTTCCTGCGCGGCGGGCAGGAACAGCTGGGGCAGGGTCAGGCCGAGCTGCGGGTGCTGCCAGCGCAGCAGCGCCTCGGCGCCGACGCAATGCCCGGTGGTGGTGTTGATTACCGGCTGGTAATGCACGCGGAACTGCCGCAGCGCAAAGGCCTCGCGCAGTCCCGCCGCCGCCGACCACTGGCGGCGTGCCAGGAACTGCAGGGCGGCGAACAGCAACGCCGAGGTGAGCAGCCCGAGCCCGCCGAACACGTACGCGTTGTGCAGCCACTTGTCGCGCAGCCAGGCCAACGAAACGAATGCGACGGCGCGCACCGGGTAGCGCAGGGAGCGGTCCGCAACGTGCGCCGCCGCACTGTCCTGGCCGTCGTCCGCCGCACCGATGCGCTCCAGGATCTGGCCGTCGCTGCGCTGCAGGATCACCGTCACCTGGTCGTCGGCGAACAGCTTGCGCAGGGGGTCGCCGATCACCGCCGGGTTGAGCAGCAGGTCGAACCCGCTGCGGTCGTCGACACCGTGGCCGATGATGATGGCGATGGGGCCTTCGATCGTGCGCGCGGGAGCGGACACATGGATCCCCAGGCGCGGCAGCACGGCGTGGTCGGCATCCCGGATCGGCACCGGCGCGTTGAACAGGCGCACGCTGGTGCATTGCACCGCGCCGTCCGCGACCAGCCCGGCTTCCTTGAAATAGATCGACTCGTAGGCGACCCGGCGCAGGGCCTCGACCGTGTCCGGCGTGCAGCGCGGCTCCAGCCCGCCGGACAGCGTTTCCAGGGTCGACTGCGCCTGGCCGAGGATTTCGTCGGTGCGCTGGATCGCCAGCGCGGCGTAGCCTGCGAGCCGCTGGTCCGCCTCGTGCAGCGTCTCGAAATAGGAGACGACCAGGAACGCGCCGGGCGGCAGCAGGGCGGTCAGCGCAATGGCGACGATGAGCAGGGTCCGGCGCCGTCTTGTGAGCATTGCGAAGTACGCCGATCCGGCCGCAGCCGTTGTGGGAGGTTTCCGGGCAGGCGCAGCATATCAATGGCGGCGTGCGGCGCGGCAGCCTTGCCCCGGAATTTCCGGCTGCAGCATCGACGCTGTGGAGCAAAACACGTGCCGTGCGCCATGGATTGTGGGCGGCCAGCGTGCTGACGGCAGCTGCAGCGGTGCTGCTCCTGCGCGCCCTGGTGGCCGCGGTGTACTCCCATTAGGCGGTCGCCGGCCTTATCATCTGGCTCGCCGCGCGTGTCCGCTGCGGCCGGGCCGTCGGCAGGGGATGGCCCTTACTACGGGAGGATCCATGTTTCTGCAATCGTTTGCGGGCGGCCTGATGATCGGGCTCGCCGCGGTGCTGCTGTTGCTCGGCAGCGGCCAGGTGGCCGGCGTCAGCGGCGTGCTCGGCGGCCTGGTGGAGGGACGCGGCGGCGCCGGCGGCTGGCGCATCGCCTTCATCGCCGGCTTGGCGCTGGCGCCGGTGTTGCTCCTGCTCGCCGGCGGCAGCGTGCCCGGCCGCCTCGAACTCGGCTGGCCGGCGATCGTCGGCGCCGGACTGCTGGTCGGCTTCGGCACCCAGATGGGCTCGGGCTGCACCAGCGGCCATGGCGTCTGCGGCCTGGGCAACCTGTCGCTGCGCTCGCTGGTGGCGGTGTCCACGTTCATGGCGGTGGCGGCGATCACCGTGTTCGTCGTGCGCCACGTGCTGGGGCGCGGCTGAGATGGCACCGCGCAATTTCGTCGCCGGGCTGCTCATCCCGTTCGCGTCCGGCCTGCTGTTTGGCTTCGGCCTGATCGTTTCGGGCATGACCGATCCGCTGCGCGTGCAGGCCTTCCTGGACGTGGCCGGCCATTGGAACCCGGCGCTGGCGCTAGTGATGGGCGGCGCGGTGGCCGTCACCTTGCCGGCGTTCGCCTACCTGCGCCGCGGCGGGCGCACCCTGGCCGGACCTGCCGCGTTGCCGGACCGCACCGCTTTGACGCCGCCGCTGCTTGCCGGCAGCGCCCTGTTCGGAATCGGCTGGGGCATCAGCGGGGTCTGCCCCGGGCCCGGCATCGTGATTGCCGCCGCCGGTTCACTCCCCGCCCTGATGTTCGTGGCCAGCATGGTGGCCGGCATGGCGATCCACGCCTGGTGGCGCCGCCGTCCCGCAGCCGACGCAGCGGACAAGGCGCAGGCCGCAGGGGCCTGAGGCGCCGCAGCGGTTGCCGGCTTCAGACCAGCTTCAACGCGTGCGCCGCCAGGCCGGCGGCGACCACCAGCAGCAGCGCGGCGAAGCCTTGCTCGAGGTGTGCGCCGGCCATGCGCGCGGCCACCCGGCGCGCCAGCAGCATCCCGCCGACCGCGCCGCCGGCAAACGGCGCCGCCGCCCATGGCAAGGCGGCGCTGCCGAGCGCCGACCATCCCACCGTTCCGGTGGCGATGATGGCGATGGTCATCAGCGAAGTGGCCACGGCCGACTGCATCGACAGCGGCGTGAGCGCGCGCAGCGACGGCACGATGACGAAGCCGCCGCCGACGCCGAGCAGGCCCGACAGGAAGCCGGTGCCGATGCCGACCGCGGAGATCAGCAGCCAGGTCGCCGGCGACCAGACCAGGCGGCCGGTTTCCGGGTTGAGCCGGCACCAGTGGCGGTCCGCCGTCTCCGCGTCGCTGCCGAGCGCGGCGCGCACCACCTGCGCCTCGGCCGGCAGCCGCAGCGACTGGCGCAACATGCGCACCGCCACCAGCGCCATCACGCCGGCGAACAGCAGGCTCAGCACCGCCACCGGCAGGTGCCGGGAGGCACACAGCCCGGCCGGGGAGACCACGATGCCGGCCAGGCCCATCAGGCTCGCCGCGCGGTAACGCACGATGCCGCGGCGCCAGGCGCCGTAGGCGCCGAACGCGGCGGAGGCGGCCACCGCGATCAGCGCCACCGGCGCGGCCTGCGGCAGCGACCAGCCGAAGCCCGCCATCAGCAGGGGCACGGCGATCACCGAACCGCCGGCGCCGGTCAGGCCCAGGACGATGCCGGTGGCGGCCCCCAGGGCGATGGCCAGCCCGCTCATGCGCGCACCGGCGGAATCGCGGACGGATGCGCGGCGCCATGCCACGGAAAGGCCGGTTCGGTGCTCAACGCCATCGCAATTTCTCCTTGGTTCCGCTGGCGGCCTCGCCGGCGCGGCGGCAGCGACTTCGCGCGCCGATCCGGCGCGGCCGGGCGCCGGGCTTGCCCGCCGCGCCGATCGCCTGTACATTTTAGATGCTACTAAATTAGCAGTATCAAATATACAAATGCCCACGGCCGTCAAGCTGGTCCATCCGTCCGCCGCGCACCGCGCGGCGCCGCCGCTGCTGGAACTGGAGCGGCATGCCGCGGACGCCGAGCGCCTGCTGCGCGCCATGGGCAGCCGCCACCGCCTGATGATCCTGTGCTCGCTGGCCGAGGGCGAGCTGTCGGTCGGCATGCTCAACCAGCGCGTGCAGCTGTCGCAGTCCGCGCTGTCGCAGCACCTGGCGGTGCTGCGCGCCGACGGCCTGGTGGAGACGCGGCGGCAGGCGCAGGCGATTTTTTACCGGGTGCCGGACGGCCCCGCCCTGCAGATCATCGGCGTGCTCCATGCCGCGTTCTGCCGTACCAGCGCGCCGCGCAAGGCGGCCGCGTCGGCGCGCAAATCAACCAGGAGGAAGAAAATCCCATGAACAACCCCGACAGCAATCCCGCTGCGGCGACCGTGCTGGTCGACGTGCCCAACGCCCAGGCCCCCGCGGCGGGGCTGACCACCGGCGGCCGGCCGCGGCCCGAGCACCTGCGCCAGGCGCAGGCCGCCGGCGTCAAGACCGTCATCAACCTGTGCCCGCACTCCGAGCCCTGCGACTACGACGAGCCCGGCCTGGTCGCGTCCCTGGGGATGCGTTACGTCAACATCCCGGTGGCGGGTGCCGTCGACCTGACCGCCGACAACGCCAGGCGCCTGGACGCGGCGCTGAGCCAGGCCGCCGGCGCGCCGGCGCTGGTGCATTGCGCGTCCGGCAACCGCGTCGGCGCGCTGTTCGCGGTGCGCGCAAAGCTTCTGCACGGCGCCGGCATCGAGGAGGCGCTGGCGGCGGGGCGCGCCGCCGGTCTCAAGGCGATGGAGCCGGCGGTGCGCGGCATCCTGTCGTCCTGAGCCTGCGCCGCAGCCCGAATCGGCGGCATCTCAGGAAGAGCAGCTGACCTCGATGTGCGCCGCCTCCGGCGGCGGCACGGCGGCGTAGTGCTCCATCGCGGGCTGTTCGTCGAACGGCCGGCGCAGCAGTTGCATCAGCCGGCCGACCTCGCCGAAGTCGCCGGCTTGCGCCTGCTCGATGGCGGCCTGCGCCAGGTGGTTGCGCAGCACGTATTTCGGGTTCACCGTGTTCATGCGCGCTGCGCGCGCGGCATCGTCCGTGCCTTCGCCGCGCAGCCGCTGCCGGTAGTCGGCCAGCCAGGGGTCGAAGCCGGCAAGGTCGAGAATCTCGTCCCGCAGCGGCGGCGGCGCTTCGCCGTCGCTGCGCACCTGCGCCAGCCCGCGGAAGCTGCGGGTGAAGTCGGAGTGGCCGCGGTCCAAAATTGCCACGAAGCGGTTGATCAGCTCGGGATCGCCGTCGCGCAGCTCGATCAATCCCAGCTTGTCGGCCCAGGCGCGCGTCATCGCCGCGGCGTAGGCCTTGGGAAAGCGCTCCAGGATCGCGGTGGCGATGGCGACGGCTTCCTGCGGATCCTCGGCCAGCAGCGGCAGGGTGGCCTGCAGCAGCCGCGAGCAGTTCCAGTGCCCGATCGCCGGCTGCTGGTCGTAAGCGTAACGCCCGCCCTGGTCGGTGTGATTGCAGATGTGGCGTGCGTCGAAGCCGTCCATGAAGCCGTAAGGGCCGTAGTCGAGCGTCAGGCCGAGCGCCGAGAAGTTGTCGGTGTTCATCACGCCGTGGCAGAAGCCCACCGCCTGCCAGCGCGCCATCAGCCGCGCGGTGCGCTCGGTGACTTCGGTGAGCCAGGCGGCATGGCGGTCGGCACGGCCGGCGAATTCCGGGAAGTGTTCGGCGACGAGATGCTCCGCCAGCGGCGCCAGCCGCTCGTACTGCCCGCGGTAGTAGAAAAACTCGAAATGGCCGAAGCGGACGAAGCCCGGCGCCACCCGGCAGACCATGGCGCCGGTCTCCACCGTTTCCCGCGCCACTGGCTCGGACGAGGCCACCAGGCACAGTGCCCGGGTGGTGGGGATGCCGAGGGCGTGCATCGCTTCCGAGGCCAGGTATTCGCGGATCGACGAGCGCAGCACGGCGCGGCCGTCGGCGAAGCGCGAAAACGGCGTGCGGCCGCTGCCCTTGAGCTGCAGTTCCCAGCGGCGCCCGTCCGGCCCCGTGGTTTCGGCGATCAGGTGCGCGCGGCCGTCGCCGAGCTGGGGCACGAACACGCCGAACTGGTGCCCGGCATAGACCGAGCTGGCCGGGGCGTAGCCGCCCCAGGCGCCGTCGCCGGACATCGCCCGCAGGAACCAGGCCTCGCCGGCGCAGCCGGGCGCCAGGCCGATTTCCTCCGCCAGTCCGGCATTGAAGTGGGCCAGCTGCGGTTCAGCCAGCGGCGCGGTGGGCACCTGCGCCACGTACGGCGCGCCCAGGGAGGCGAAGCGGCGCTGCGCCGGCAGCAGCGGCGGGGCGCCGGCGGGGGCCAGTTGCGGTTCAGGCAGGTTCACGGCATCTGCTCCGGCATGCCTGCAGTTTGCAGCAAGTCGGTGCGATGCGCGAACCGGCCGTTGCCGTGGCGGCGCGCCTGTGCCCAGAATTGGCGGATACATTCGCCCGCATCACGTTCGAGGATCGCATCGACCATGGATCAAGCCACCAGTGACCGCATCGAGGCGGCAGTGTTCCGCCGCCTGCTCGAGCACCTGGATTCGCGCAAGGATGTGCAGAACATCGACCTGATGAACCTCGCCGGCTTCTGCCGCAACTGCCTGTCCAAGTGGTACGTGCAGGCGGCCGGCGAAGCGGCGGTCGAGGTGAGCGACGAAGCCGCGCGCGAGCGCGTCTACGGCATGCCTTACGCGCAATGGAAGAAGCTGTACCAGAAGCAGGCCGGTCCGGCCCAGCAGGCCGCGTTCGAAGCCCGCGGCAAATCCTGAGCGGCCGCCGCGGCGACCGCGCCACGACGTTTTCTTGCGCAGCTTCCTACCGGGGCCCGCGCAACGCCTCGACCTGCTCGCGCTGGTTGAGCAGGGCCGCGCGCGCCAGCGTCGGGTCGCCGGGAGTGGGGCCGAAGAAGCGCCAGTCGCCGAACAGCGAGGTGACGCCGCCGGCCAGGCCGACGACGCGGCGCTGGGTCAGCTCGGTGCGCAGCTGCGAGGCGCGGCCGGTTGCGGGCGCGGTGATGTCGATGACGACCTCGTAGCGCTGGTCGCACACTTCCGGGATGATGCCGGCGGTCAGGTAGGCCAGCGCGTAGTCCAGGCAGAACGGACCGCCGACCTCGCCCAGCGGATGCTCGTCGATCGCCGAGATGACCAGGTCCGAGGCGTCGTTGCTGGGGCCGCGGCTGACCTTGCCGAACAATCCGGTGCGGCGCACCTCGTCGGCCAGGAAGCCGGCGTCGGAGCGCTCCGGGGTCTGGACTTTTACGTGCAGTTTGCGCCAGTCTGCCGCTTCGCCCTGCGGCGGGCGGACGGCGGTGGCGCCGCAGGCGCTGGCCAGTACGGCGCCGAGCAGGGCGGCGCTGACGGTTGTTTTCATGCGGTGTTCTGGACTTTTTCGGTTCTGGCGGATTCGGGGACATTATGACGCTAAAAGGCAAAACGATTTTCGTCACCGGCGGCTCGCGCGGCATCGGTCTGGCGATCGCGGTGCGGGCCGCGCGCGACGGCGCCAACGTCGCCATCGCCGCCAAGACCGCCGAGCCGCATCCCAAGCTGCCCGGCACCATCTACAGCGCCGCCGAAGAGATCGAAAAGGCTGGCGGCAAGGCGCTGCCGATCGTCTGCGACCTGCGCGAGGAGCAGCAGCTGGTCGACGCGGTGAAGAAGACCGCCGACACCTTCGGCGGCATTGACGTGCTGGTCAACAACGCCAGCGCCATCCAGCTCACCGGCACCCTGCAGACCGACATGAAGCGCTACGACCTGATGAACGGGATCAACGCGCGCGGCACCTTCATGGCCGGGCGCGTGGTCATTCCCCACCTGCAGGCCAGCGCCAGGGCCGGGCGCAACCCACATATCCTCACGCTGTCGCCGCCGCTGGACATGCGCGCCAAGTGGTTCGCGCCGCACGTGGCCTACACCATGGCCAAGTACGGCATGAGCCTGTGCACGCTGGCCTGGGCCGAGGAGTTCCGCAAGGACGGCATCGCCGCCAACTCGCTGTGGCCGCGCACGCTGATCGCCACCGCCGCGGTCAACATGATCGGCGGCAAGAACCTGCTGGACAAGTCGCGCACGCCCGAGATCATGGCCGACGCCGCGCACCTGCTGCTGTGCCAGCCGTCGCGCGAGTTCACCGGCCAGTTCTGCATCGACGACGTGCTGCTCAACCAGAAGGCCGGCGTGACCGATTTTTCCCGCTACGCCGCGGTGCCCGGCACGCGGAATTCCGCGCTGCTGCCGGACTTCTTCGTGCCCGACGAGCTGCCGCGCTTCGACTGAGCCGACGGCGATGGCGCGCGGCTGGGGGCGCGAAGAGGACTTCGACGCCGACAAGGAGCAGGCCGACGCGCCGCCGGTGCGCAGCGCGCCCTACATCACCGCCGAAGGCTATGCCCGCCTCAAGGGCGAGCTCGACGAGCTGTGGCGCGTGCGCCGGCCGGAAGTGGTGCGCGCCCTGGCGGCGGCGGCGGCCGAGGGCGACCGCTCGGAAAACGCCGAGTACATTTACCGCAAGAAGGAGCTGCGCGAGATCGACCGCCGCCTGCGCTACCTGCAGACCCGCATCCCGGACCTGAAAGTGGTGGAGCGGCCGCCGGACGATCCGCGCCGCGTGTTCTTCGGCGCCTGGGTCGAGATCGCCGGCGCCGACGGCACGGTGCGCAGCTACCGCATCGTCGGCCCCGACGAGATCGACGCGCGCAAGGGCTGCATCAGCGTGGATTCGCCGCTGGCGCGCGCCCTGCTCAAGCGCGCGCAGGGCGACACCGTCAGCGCCATGCTGCCCGGCGGCGAGGCCGAGCTGGAGATCCGCGCGGTGCGCTACGCGCCGGTAGCGGCACGCGGCTGAACCGTGTGATTCCTGCCTAATTGCAGTTTTCGCCGGCCGCTGGGCTGTAGCAGCGCGCGTAGCCGCCGGCGGCGCAGACCCGCTGGCCGGCACCGCAGACCAGCCCGGCGCTGCACTGCTGGCCCGCCGCCGGCGCATAGCAGCTCGCACCGTAAGGGCCCAGGCAGGCCCTCTGGCCGGCGCCGCACACCAGTCCCGCCGAGCAGCTCGCGCCGGTCGACGGCGCATAGCATTCCGCACCGAACGGCCCGGCGCAGACCCGCTGGCCGGCGGGGCACACCGGCGGCGCGCCGAGCGCGCGCAACTGCGCATCCGCCGCCGACGCCAGCAGCGTCAGGGCGGCCAGCGCACGGCGCAACGCGCGGTTCGTGGCGCCTGGGCGGCGTGGGGCTGAGACCGGAATCTTCATCGGAGGGCGGTGGTGTCCCGGCATCGCGCGGCGGGCGGCGCTACTCGACGTATCGTGCGAGAATCGCCGCCAGTTCCGGCATGGCGTCGCGCACTTCCTGCTCGGCGCTGCCGCGCAGCCTTGCGTAGAGGGATCTGGCGGTGATGTTGACGCTGGCCGCGGCGCGGGCGTCGCTGACCTTCAGCAGCGCCGCCGTGGCGTCGGCGCCGCGCGCCGTGAGATAGGCGTCGAAGCCGCCGCGGCGGGCGGTCCGGTCGGCGGCATATTCGACGTGCAGCGGCTCCAGGGCGGCGAGCATGTCGGGCAGCATGCGCGCGGTGGCGCGCTCCAGGATGTCCGGCCGTGCCTTCTTGAGCAGGGCCAGGCCGGCTTTCACCGCCATGCCGCTCAGGCCGCCGCGGCGTGCCATGCGGCTTTCGGCCAGGCGCGCGCAGTCGGCGGCGAGCCGGTCGCGGGAACCCGCGGTCAGGACGATGGCGGCCAGGGTGGGCGATTCGCGTTTCACTTGTCAGACGATCGGAAAATGAGTGCCGGAGATTCCACGGATTCGGGCGACGCGAAAAAGCCTAGCATGGCCGGATTGAAAACCGGCGCATTCGAGCGCAACTTCGCGCTGACCAGGCTGGGCCTGGGCGCGGGCACGCAGATCGTGGCCCACTCGCTCTTCAACATCTTCCGCGGCGAGGTGCGGCGCAGCCAGGCCGACCGCGAATTCTACGAGCGCCAGGCCGAGGTGCTGGCCGACGAGCTGGGCCGGCTCAAGGGCAGCGTCATGAAGGCCGGCCAGATGCTGTCGCTGTACGGCCAGTACTTCCTGCCCGAGGAGGCGGTGGCGGTGCTGTCGCAGCTGCAGGACGACACGCCGGCGGTGCAGTGGCGCGTGGTGGCGCCGGTGCTGGAGCGGGCCCTCGGCCGCCAGCGGCTGGCCGAGCTGGAGGTCGAAACCGAACCGCTGGCGGCCGCCTCTCTCGGCCAGGTGCACCGCGCGGTGCGCAAGTCGGACGGCTTGGAGCTGGTGCTGAAGGTGCAGTATCCCGGCGTGGCCGCGGCCATCGACAGCGACATCAAGACGCTGTCGCGGCTGCTGCTGATGACGCGGCTGGCGCCGCGCGGCATGGACCTGGGCCCGGCGTTCGCGGAGACGCGCGAGATGATGCACCGCGAGGTGGACTACGCCGCCGAGGCGCGCTTCACCGAGGACTTCGCCCGCCGCCTGGCCGGCGACGCGCGCTTCGTGGTGCCGCGCGTGCTGCGCGAGTATTGCGGGCCGCAGGTGCTGGCCACCACCTACGAGGCGGGCGTGTCGCCGCGCCACGAGTCGGTGCGCGCATTGCCGCTGGCACGCCGCAACCGCCTGGGGCTGGCGTTCCTGGAGCTGTTCCTCACCGAGTTCTTCGACTGGACCCTGGTGCAGACCGATCCGCACTTCGGCAACTACCGCATCCGCATCGGCGGCGGCGAGGTCGAAGACCGCATCGTGCTGCTGGACTTCGGCGCCACGCGCCGCTACGAGCGGCGCTTCGTCAATGCCTACCGCGAGATCGTGCGCGGCGCCGTGCTGGGCAATGCCAACGCCATCGAGCGCGGCGCCGAGCGCATCGGCCTGATGCAGGCCGCGTTTCCGGAAACGGTGCGCAATGCCTTCGCCCTCATGTGCCAGCTCATCGTCGAGCCGTTCTACGAAGCCGACGACCCGCGCATGCCGCCGGGGCTGATCGGCGCCAACGGCTATCGCTGGGGCGCCAGCGACCTGCCGATGCGCGCCGCCAACATCGCCGCGCGCAACGCGCTGTCGGTGTATTTCCGCATGCCGCCGCGCGAGATCGTGTTCCTGCACCGGCGCCTGGGCGGCGTGTTCGTGATGCTCGCCATGCTCGACGTGGAGCTGCGGGCGCGGCCGCTGCTGCTGCGCAAGCTCGAGCTGGAGCGCTCGCCCGCCGCGGAATGAACCGCGCCGGGGCAGGAACAAGACCGGGGAAGCCGATGGAATTCGAAGACCGGCAGCGCTTTGCCGCCAGCCGGAAGCAACTGCTCGGGGCGATCTGCGACCCCGCCTTCCTGCAGCGCAAGCTGGCGCTGCAGGGCGCCTGGGGCATCGAGTTCCTCGCCCACGAAACCGGCGGCGGGCGCTCGCTGCTGAAGTGCCGCTACCATCGTCCGGCCGACGCGCGCATTCCCGCCTTCGCCCGCAAGTTCGTCGCCGAGCGGGTCGAGGTGACCCAGTGCGAGGAATGGAACCTGAAAAGCGGCGCCGGCGTGCTGCACGTGGAGGTGAGGAACCTGCCGCTGCGCATCGGCGCGCGCATGCGCCTGCAGCCGGACGACGGCGGCTGCGCCAACGTGCTGAGCTGGTCGCTGCATTGCCCGATCCCGCTGATCGGAGGCAAACTGGAAAAGCTGGCTGCCGACGAGATGCGCGTCAAGTTCGCGCAGGACAGCGAGGTGGCGCGCCGGCTGCTGGCCGAACGCGCCCGATGCAGCACATGAAGCCGCCCGAGGAGCGCCCGACGCAGATGCCCGCAGAACCGCCCGAACCGCCGCAGCAGGACAAAGTCACCTGGCGCCAGACCGTCGGCAGCGTGCTGGCCTCGTTCTTCGGCGTGCAGAGCAGCCGCAACCGTGCGCGCGACTTCCAGCGCGGCAGCGCGCCGCGCTTCATCGCCATCGGCGTGATCGCCACCACGCTGTTCGTGCTCACCGTGCTGCTGGTGGTGCGCATCGCCTTGCGCAGCGCCGGGATGTAGCGCGCGGTCCTTGCGCCGGTGCCGCCGGCCGTTGCCCTGGCCCGCGGCCGTGTCCAGAATGGCGCCGGGGATATCGGGGACAAGACCTTGAACGATGCCGGGCGACAGTGGCCGCTGTACTGCATGGCGCTGCTGTGCGCCTGCATGCCGGGGCTGGCGGCGGCGCAGGCCGGCGCCGCCGCGCCGGAGCCGGCCGCCCGGGTGCTGGTGGCGGCTGGCGCGGTGACCGACACCGGCGCCGACGGCCGCAGCCGCGCGCTCGCCGACGGCGATACGGTGTACGCCGGCGACACCGTCGGCACCGCGGCCGGCGGCTATGCCTCGCTCGATTTCGAAGACGGCGGCGAGCTGATCCTGCGGCCCTCCACGCAGTTGCAGATCCGCCAATACCATTTTGACGCGGCGTCGCACGATCCGCCGGCGGCCGGCAGCGCGCCGTCCGCGCCGGCGCCCGACGCGCCGCCGGCGGGATACGAAAGCGCGGTGTTCAGCCTGGCCAAGGGCGGCTTGCGGGCGGTGAGCGGCCTGATCGGCCACCTGCAGCACGACGACTATGCGCTGCAGACGCCGACTGCGACCCTCGGCATCCGCGGCACCGCCTACGACCTGCGCTATTGCCAGGACGACTGCACCGACGAGGCCGAGCAGGGCGTGGCGCCGGACAACGGCCTGTACGCCTCGGTCAGCCAGGGCGCCATTGCCCTGCGCAACGACGCCGGCGAGTCTCTCACCGGTGCCGGCCAGAGCGCGCACGTGCGCGCGCGCGGCGTCCTCGCCCGGCGCCTCGCCGGCCTGCCGGCCGCGCTGCGCCACATGGACCTGCCCGAGGCGCTGCGCGCGCGCGCAGCGGCGATGCGGCAGCGCATCCACGCCGAGCGCGCCCTGCGGCAGCAGCGGCGCATGCAGCGCCGCGCCGCCCGGCAGGCCGCAGACGGCGATGCCCCCGCAACCGCCGATCATCCGCTGGCCCGGCGCCTGGAGCAGGCGCGCGAGCGCCGCGCCGAAGCGCAGGCGCCGCCGCCGGAGCCGGCTGGGCCGCAGAATTAAGCTATGGGGCTGCCGCCCGGCGTCTAGCGCATTTTCGATTCAAGTGCATACATGCCCGTCATTACTTCGGGCAGCGAAGGACCTGGCCAGATTCTTCGCTGCGCTTGTATGGTTCCTTCCGCGCTTCAGCGAAAGTGGAAGCGCTGGGGTGGAGGGACATCGCTACGCATCTGGCCTTCGCAAGAGGCACAGACTTTCTGAGACATCCCCCGCCGCATTGA
>JADHNH010000124.1 GCA_016779605.1 Nevskia sp.
CAGGCAACCGCAGTCAGCGGAGGTCGCAACATGGCCGAAATCATCAACCTGAACAAGGCGCGCAAGCTCAAGGCCCGGCGGGAAGCCGCGGCCAGGGCCGCCGAGAACCGCGCCCGGCACGGACGCAGCAAGACGCAGAAGCAGCAGGACGCCGCGACCGAGGCGGAAAGCCGCCGCCGCCTGGAGCAGCACAAGCGCGAGGAACGCGACGACCCGCCTTCGGACCGGCCGAACGGCCCGAAGGCGGTATGAACCGCCGGCCGGCAAAGCAGACGTTCAGCGCGTGGCCGTCCGCATCGCGGAAACAGCCGGCATAGGAACCTTCTTGCGTTGACCCGATGCGGCCTCGCCGGTGCCGCAAAGGGCGCATGGCCTTCCAGTGCAGGCTGTCGAGCTGTTGCCGTCCGTCCCCGGCCGGCGCATCGGCACGCCGCCGCCGATGGCGGCGCGCTCGCCGTCGAAGGGCTGGATCAGGCCGAGCCCTTTAAGCGGCGGTTCAGAATCCCCAGTTACGATTCATCCCGATCATCCTTACAAGGCTCCAGGCCCGACCCATGAACGACACCGACCGCGCATCCCTGCAGGACTTTCTCGCCCGGCTGCGCAGCGCCCGGCTGCCGGAGCGGGATGCGGAGGCGGCGCGGCTGATCGAAGAAACCTTCCAGGTGCAGCCGGATGCCGCCCAGCTGCTGACGATCAAGTGCCTGCTGCAGCAGCGCGCGCTGGACGAGCTGCGCGGCCAGGTCGAAGCCCTGCAGCAGCAGCTGGCGCAGGCGCAGACCGCCGCGCCGGGCGGGCAGGGCTCCACCCAGGACCGCGGCTGGTTCGCGCGCCTGATGGGCGCGCCGCCGCGCCAGCCGGCGCAGCCGATGGCACCGCCGCCGGGGCCTGCCTACGGCCAGGCCTACGCCGCACCCGCCTATGGTGCGGCCCCCGGCGGCAGCCTGCTGGGCTCGATCGCGACCACGGCGGCCGGCGTGGCGGCTGGCGAGTTCCTGTTCGAAGGCGTCGAGCACCTGCTGCACGGCGGCCGCGGCTACGGTTACGGCTATGGGCCGGGCGCCTTCATGGACCCGCAGCCGGTGGTGGAGAACGTCACCATCAACGAATTCGGCGGCCAGCCGCAGCCGGCCTTCGACCTGCGCCAGGGCGACTATGGCGCGGACGCCGGCTTCCAGAATGTCGGCGACGCGGGCGGATTCGACGGCGGCGGCTTCGACGATTCCTTCTCGGGCGGCGACGGCGACATCTCGATCTGAACCCTGCGGCCGGCCGCCCCCGGGGCTCATTGCGCAGCCGCCGGCGGCGCGACCGCCGGCGTATAGCGGATTTCGCTGCGCAGGTCGCCGAGGATTTTTTCCTGCACCGCGCGAATCGGCGGGTACTCCTCCGGCTGGCAGACGTGGCTGGCAAGGTTCGACACGTAGTGCCGCACCACGTGCACGGTGCTGCCGTCCAGGCGGTAGCTCGATTCGTAGCTGCGGTTGGGCGCCGAGGCGGTGACGCCCTGCGGCAGGCTGAGCTGCACGCCGGGCGGGAAACTCAGGTCCAGCTTCTCGGTCTCGTCGCGCGACATGCAGATGTACGGCACGGTGCGCTGGGCGACGTCGGCGACGCTTTGCCGCGCCGACGGGCCGAGGAAGTCCATCGGCGCCACCGGGCGGACGCTGCCGGGCTGCGCCAGCGGCGCATAGTCGCGCAGTTCGTACAGCAGGCTGAACCCGAAGCCGCCGGTGTTGGACAGGCGCCTGGCGGTGGCGGTGCCTTCGCCGACCAGTCCGGCCCCCAGCAGGAACGACTTGGTCAGGTTCACCGGGTCGGTGCCGGCCAGGGCATCGGCCAGGGGCTCGTAGTCCATGCCGGAGGAGCCGGCCGCGCGCAGGTCGTCTTCACCCGAGGCCGAGCCGTCGGCGGCGACGCTGATGCGGCTGGACAGCAGGACTTCATTGCGCGCGGCCGTCAGCGCCGGCGTGCGCGCCTGCGGCTGCGCCATCTCCAGCAGCAGCACCGGCTTGTCGGCGTCGGGCCACGGCAGGACGCCGTAGGCCACCGAGGGCGTATTCGATTCCAGGTAGACGTCCAGCTCCGGCACGTAGACGATGACATGGTTGAACGCGGCCAGCACCGGCGTCCGCGGCAGCTGGTAGATCGGCTCGGCGCTCAGCAACGCCGGCGAGCTGGCGATGCCGCGCGCCGCCAGCAGCGCCTGCAGGATCACCGCGTGATCCTTGCAATCGCCGTAGCGCGTCGACAGCACCTCGTCGGCGCTGCGCGGGACATAACCGCCGACGTTGAGCTCCACCGCGAAATAGCGGATGTTGTGCGCCACCCATTCGTGGATGCGCTGCACCTGCTCCCGCTTGCTGCGCGCGCCGCGCGTGATCTGCTCGGCGGTGGCGCGCAGCGCCGGGCTCACCGCGGCCTTGCCGGCGAACGCGGCCCGCGCGGCGGCGGCGAGCTCGGCGTACGAGGCGACCGATGACACCAGCACGCGCGGCCGGTACATGATCGGATCCACCGCGAATTCCTCGGCCGTTTCCGCCTTGTCGTTGCGGTAGGTCCAGGACCAGCGCACCGAGCCGCCCGCCGTTTGCGGCGGCGCGGCGTCGACGCCGACCTGCTCGATGCTCAGCGGATAGCTTGCCGGCGCGGTGATCGAGATCGCGGCATCGTCGTATTTCACGTCGCTGTCGAACACGTTGGCATAGGTGAAGATGCCGGGAAGCATCGGCTTGCGGCGCGTCAGCCGCGAGCGCAGCTCGATGCTGTCGCCGGCGTCGAGTTGCGGAAACACCACGACGGTGGTCTTGATATCCTGGAACGAGGTGGTGCCGCGCGGCGAGATCAGGCCGTCCTGGGTGAAGATCGAGGCCGCCGGCACCGGGATGCGGCTGCCGTCGCGCTTGAGCGTCACCGCCTCCACGATCTGGAAGTCGTCCAGGGTGGCGCTGTACGGCATCCGCAATTGGCCGGCCTGCTGCACGGCGCGCAGCGAATTCAGCTGTTCGACCATGTCCGTGGTTTCGGTGTAGGAGCCGTCGGCATTCACCTGGATGTCGGTATGCAGGCGGCCTACGCGCAGGTCGGTGGCGTGCACGGCGCCGGCCATTGCCGCGCTCGCAGCCCCGAGCGCAGCGGCGGCGAGCGCGGCGGCCGCCGCCAAGGCCTGGCCCGGATGGCGCCGCCGGGCGCCTGGTGCGGCGCGATATCGGCAAAGGGTCATCGACATTGCCGGCGGCCGCGCTCAGTGCGCCGAGCCGCCGGCGGCATTGCCGCCGTGCTCGGCGGCCTTGCGGAACCATTCGGCGGCGAGGGCCTGGTCACGCGCCACGCCGTCGCCGGAGCCGTAGCACAGCGCCACCTGGTACTGCGCCTTGGCATAACCCAGGTCGGCGGATTTTTTCAGCAGCCGGAACGCCTCGACGTGGTCTTTGGCCACGCCGGTGCCGCTCCAGTAGTAGGTCGACAGCTCGTACAGGTAATTGGCCGAACCCTGGTCGGCGGCCTTCTTCATCCATCCGAACGCGGCCTTGGCGTCCTTGGCGACCCCTTTGCCCTGGATGTACGCATAGGCCAGCAGGGCCTGCGCATCCGCATCGCCCTGCTCCGCCGCCTTGTTCAGCCAGGGCATCGCCTGGGCGTAATCCTGGGCGATCCCCTGGCCCAGGAAGTAAGCGGTGCCCAGCGAGGTTTGCGCCTGCCGGTAGCCGCCGTCAGCGGCCTTGCGCACCAGGGCCACACCCTTGTCCATATCCTTGGGCACGCCGTCGCCGCTGGTGTACTTCAGCCCCAGCAGATAGATCGAGGGCAGGTCGCCCTGCGCGGCGGCGGCCTCGAACAGGCTGGCGGCGCGCGCCTGGTCGCGCGGCGCGCCGCGCCCGAACTCGTAAGCCAGGCCCAGCTCGCGCTGGCCCACAGCGTCGCCCCGGTCCGCCGCCCGCTGGAACCACTTGGCCGCCTCGGACTCGTCGCGGGCAACGCCGCGGCCGTTGAAATAGCACAGGCCCAGCAGGTTCTCGCCCATCGCGTTGCCGCCGTCGGCGGCGCGGCGCAGCCAGACCACCGCCTGCGCGTCGTCCTGGGCTACGCCGTTGCCGTACAGGTAGCGGCGGCCCAGCTCGGCCGCCGCCGAAGCCGCGGCGACCTGCTCGGCGGTCGGTGCCGCCGGCCCCGCCGGTGCGCGCTGCGCATCGTCGTGCAGCGCGCTGCGGACGTTGCCGCCGCCGCAGCCCGCGGCGAGTCCCGCAGCCAGGCAACCGGCTGCGAGCCAGTGTCCACGCCTTGTCGCCAGCATAGGGTCCCCCTGCAGCGCCCGTCCGATGTCCAACCGTATTGTTCTGGTCCAATCCGCGTCACCGGGTGGTGCCGCGAATCGGCGCATCGACCCCGCCGCCCGCCGCAGCGGCGCGCCGGAACCGCTTTACTTTACCTGCAAGCGGCGCGGTACCGCTGCACCGGCGCGACATCTTTGCGAAATCGCTAGGCGGCGCAGCCGCGCCGCGCTCCGGCGGCACATTACTTCGCGCGTAATCGACCGCACCGCCCGGCCACGCGAAGCTCGCCGCACCTGACGTGGAGATCGGCGATGAATACGGCGATGGGCATGCTCGAAGGCAAGGTTGCGGTGATCACCGGCGGCACCAGCGGCATCGGCGCGCGCTGCGCGGAGCGCTTCGTCGAGGCGGGCGCGCGCGTGGTGATTGCCGGCCGCCGCGAGGCCGAAGGGCAGGCGGTGGCGCGCCGGCTCGGCGCGGCGGCGCGCTACTTCAGGGCCGACGTGGAAAGCGAGCCCCAGGTGCGCGACCTGGTCGGCTTTGCGCTCGACCGCTTCGGCCGGCTCGACTGCCTGGTCAACAACGCCGGCCATGTCGGGCCGATGGCCGGCATCGCCGAGCTCGACGCCGCGGATTTCGACCACATGCTGCGCGTGCACCTGCGCGGCGCCGCACTGGGCATGAAGCACGCCGCCCCGGCGATGCAGCGCCAGCGCAGCGGCAGCATCGTCAACATGGCCAGCCTGGGCGGCCTGCGCGGCGGCTGGACCCCGCACGCCTATTCCGCCGCCAAGGCCGGCCTGGTGCACCTCAGCCGTTGCGTGGCGGTGGAGCTGGGCGAGCACGGCGTCCGCGTCAACTGCATTTCGCCCGGGCCGGTGGTGACCGGCATTTTCGGCAAGGGCGCCGGGCTTGCGCCCAGCCGGGCGGACCAGGCGGTGGCGGGCCTGGCCGAGGCGTTCGCCGCGCTGCAGCCGATCCCGCGCGCCGGCCGGGTCGACGACATTGCCAACGCCGCGGTGTTCCTGGCCAGCGACGCCGCCTCGTTCGTCAACGGCCAGAACCTGGTGGTCGACGGCGGCAGCGAGGCCGCCGGGCGTCCCTGGTCGTCCACCCTGGCGCAGGTGCGCGCGATGGCCGATCAGTTCATGGCTGGTTCGTGACCGCGCGGCGGATTTCGCGCAGCCGCGCCTTGACCACCGCAGCGTTGTCCGGTCCCATGCGGATCAGGATCTTCTGGCCGGACGAGAGCGATTCCAGCGCCGGGTCGGCGTAGGTGTAAAGCGTGCCGGACTGCGCCAGCGCCACCGGGTACGGCACCTCGGGAGTCGCCAGCAGGTGGTTGATGACGTGCACCAGGCGGTCGTTGAAATAGCGGCCCGGGTAGCCCAGGTCCTCGTAGGCCTGCTGGAACCAGGCGTAGTGGCTGCGGTACAGCGCGCCGATGCGCGCGCCGTCGGTGGCGCGCAGGCCCGCGATCAGCACGTCGTAGCGCTGCGCGTTGCGCGGGCTCAGGGTGATGGCGCCGCCGCTGCCGTCCACCGCGAGCTGGCCCGGCACCGCCCCCACCGCGCGCAGGCGCACCGGAATGGGCGCGCGGTCCAGGCTGTCGACGGTGGCGACGATGCGCCGCACCAGGTTCTTCGGCGTGAGCATGGCGGCGGCCGGCGCGCCGAGGAGCTGCTCCAGCGCCTGCCGCATCTGGCTGTCGCTGTCGTCGAGGGCCGCCGGCGCGGCCGGCGCGGCGGCCGGCGGCGGCTCGGGGATCTGGTAATGCGACTCCGGCGGGGCGGCGGGCGGCGCCGGGGCCGGCTCCGCCGGCGGCGGCGGCGCCGGCCCGGTGGGCACGGCCGGCCGGAAATACAGGTAGGCGCCGATTGCCGCCAGTACGGCAATGCCCAGCGCGGTCCATGCGGTCCTGTTCATCGGATTTCACCTTCCTGCCAGGGGACGTGCCGCCACCCGTCCAATCTGACACAAAAACCGCGCCGCGGTGCCGCGCCGCTCAGCGGCCGGCGTCGTCATCCGTACTTTCGTCCGCCGGCAGGTCCGGCTCCTCGGCGGCCGGGCTGCCCGCGCCATGTGCGATCTGGCCCAGAATCCAGGCCGCGCGCGCCTGGGCGTACGCTCCCGGATTGCGCACGCTCCAGTGCCGCGGATTGGGCAGCACCGCGGCCAGGCGCGCCGCCTCGGCCTGGCTCAGCCGCGCCGCCGGCTTGTCGAAGTACGCCTCGGCGGCGGCTTCCACGCCGTAAACGCCGGGGCCGAACTCGGCCACGTTGAGGTACACCTCCAGGATGCGCTGCTTGCCCCAGAGCCGCTCGATCAGCACCGTGAGCAGCGCCTCCAGGCCCTTGCGGAAATAGCCGCCGCCGGGCCACAGGAACAGGTTCTTGGCGGTCTGCTGGCTGATGGTCGAAGCGCCGCGCCGGTGATGCCGCGGGTTGCGGTTGTATTCCTGCGCCTGGCGGATCGCCTCGAGGTCGAAGCCGTGGTGGACCCAGAACTTCTGGTCCTCGGAGGCCACCACCGCCTGCCGCGCCGACTCGGCGATGTCGCGCGCCGGCACCCAGCGGTAATGCACCGGCCGCACCGGGCTTTGCAGCATGTAGGCGGTCACCGGCGGCGGCACCCAGCGCAGCACGGCGAGGATCAGCACCGGCAACAAGGCCAGGCCCGGCAGCAGCAAGGGCCAACGCCGCCGGCGCGGCGGCGGCACCGGCGGCGCAACGCGTTCGCGCGGCACCGGGCGCGCAGCGCCGTCCACCGGCGGCCCCAGGCTCGGTTCGATGCGCGGCATCGCAGGCGGGCGCGGCGGCCGCGCTCAATAATGCGGCGGCACGTTGTCCGCCGGCGTGCCCTGGAAGACCGCGTCGCCGGCGCTGCGCAGGCGTTCGGCGAGCTGGCGGCAGGTCAGGTCCAGCTGCTCGAGCTGCCGCCCCTGGCGGGTGACCACGCCATTGAGCACCTGCAGCAGCTCGTCCTGGTAGGACAGGCGGGTTTCGAGCTCGACGATGCGCGATTCGATTTCGGGTTCGGTCATGGCCTTTGGTTCCCGCACGGTGCGGTGATTATGGCGAATCCGGCGGCCGCTCCGGCTATGCTGTGACACCCTTTCGACCGGATGCACTGGCCGTGCTGCAAATCACCGGGCGCCTCGCCGTGCCGCTGGAGGAAATCGAGCTGAGCGCCACGCGCTCGCAGGGCGCCGGCGGGCAGAACGTCAACAAGACGTCCAGCGCCATGCACCTGCGCTTCGACATCGGCGCCTCGTCGCTGCCGGGCGAGGTCAAGCAGCGGCTGCTCGGGCGGCACGACCGGCGCATCACCGCCGAGGGCGTGGTGGTGATCAAGGCGCAGCAGTTCCGCAGCCAGGAGCAGAACCGCGCGGCCGCGCTGGAGCGGCTGCGCGAGCTGCTGGCGTCCGCCACCGTGGTGCCGCGCAAGCGCAAGGCCACCCGGCCCACCGCCGGTTCGCAGCGGCGGCGGCTGGACAGCAAGACGCGTCACGCGCGCACCAAGGCGCTGCGCGGACCGGTGGAGGACTGAAAGCCGGCTCAGGCCTTGGCCTTGAGCGCCTCGCCGAAATACTTGCGCAGCTTTTCCACCTTGGGCAGGGCCACGGCGGCAATATACGGCTGGCGCGGGTGCAGCTCGGCGTAGTTCTGGTGGTAGCCCTCGGCTTCGAAGAACTGCTCCAGCGGCTCCAGGCGCGTGACGATCGGGCGCGCGAACACCTGCGCGGCGTCGAGCTGGCGGATGTAGCTCTCCGCCACGCGCTTCTGCTCGGCGTCGGCGTAAAAGATCGCCGAGCGGTATTGCGTGCCGATGTCGTTGTCCTGGCGGTTGAGCTGGGTCGGGTCGTGCGCCACCGAGAAGAAGATCTTCAGCAGGCGGCCGAAGCTCATGCGCTGCGCGTCGTACTCGATCTGCACCACCTCGGCGTGCTCGGTGGAACCGGTGCAGACGGTTTCGTAGTCGGCGGTTTCCATGCTGCCGCCGGAATAGCCGGAGACCACGCGCAGCACGCCGTCGAGCTCGCGGTACACCGCTTCGACGCACCAGAAGCAACCGCCGGCCAGCACCGCGAGCTTTCTTGCAGGCGCGGCGGACAAGGGCGTGTCGTCGGCAGCGTCGGGAAAGTCCTTGGGACTGATCTTGAGGCTGCCGCCGAAGAATGAACCGGCCATCGCCTGTCTCCTTGGTCGTGGGCCGGCCCCAATGTACCGCAAGGCCGCGCCACCTGCCGGAAATTCGCGTTACCCTATTCGCATTGCACATCCGCCAGCCGCCGCGCCAGCAATCCGTGCCGGGGCATCCAGCCAGGAGATCGTTTTCGTGACCACCGTCAAAGCCTACGCCGCCCCCGGCCCCAAGGCCGCGCTCGAGCCGTTCAGCCTGGAGCGGCGTGCGCCGCGGCCGCACGACGTGCAGATCGCCATCAGCCATTGCGGCATCTGCCACACCGACCTGCACCTGGTGCGCGAGGACTGGCGCGCCGGCATCTTCCCAATGGTGCCGGGCCACGAGATCGTCGGCAGCGTCACCGCGGTGGGCAGCGCCGTCAGCCGCTTCAAGCCCGGCGACCGCGTCGGCGTGGGCTGCTTCGTCGACTCCTGCCGCACCTGCGCCAGCTGCCGCGAGGGCGTGGAGCAGTACTGCACCAACGGCTTCACGCCCACCTACAACGGCCGCGAGCGCGACGGCCAGACCATCACCTACGGCGGCTACTCCGAATCCATCGTCGTCGACCAGGCCTACGTGCTGCGCGTCTCCGACAAGCTGCCGGCGGCCGGCGTGGCGCCGCTGCTCTGCGCCGGCATCACCACCTACTCGCCGCTGCGCCACTGGGGCGTGTCCGCGGGTCAGAAGGTCGGCGTGGTCGGCCTGGGCGGCCTCGGCCACATGGCGGTGAAGTTCGCCCACGCCTTCGGCGCGCACGTGGTGCTGTTCACCACCAGCCCGTCGAAAGCCGCCGACGCGCGGCGGCTGGGCGCCGACGAGGTGGTGATCAGCACCGACGAGACCGCCCTGGCGCGCCACGTGTCGAGCTTCGACTTCATCCTCGACACGGTGTCGGCGCCGCACGACCTCAACGAGCTGCTGGTGCTGCTCAAGCGCGGCGGCACGTTGACCCTCGTCGGCCTGCCCGACCGCGACCCGATCCTGAAGCCGCGCGCGCTGGTGATGCAGCGCCGGCAGCTCGCCGGCTCGCTGATCGGCGGCATCGCGCAAACCCAGGAGATGCTGGATTTCTGCGCCGACAAGGGCATCACCGCCGACGTCGAGGTGATCCCCGCGAGCGGCATCAACGAAGCTTACGCGCGGCTGCTCAAGAGCGACGTGAAGTACCGCTTCGTCATCGACACCTCCACCCTGCGCGCCTGAAGCGGTGCAACCCGCGGCGGTGGATCATTGCGGAGGCTGGTCATGAGCGGCACGGTCGGCATACTCGGCATCTGCGGCAGCCTGCGCAAGGGCTCCTACAACTCCGCGGCCCTGCGCGCGGCCGCTGCGCTGGCGCCGCCGGACACGCGCATGGAATTCGCCGAGCTGGCGGACTTCCCCCTGTACAACGCCGACGACCAGGCCCGCGGGATTCCCGCGGCGGTGCAGCGGGTGGGCGCGCAGATCCGCGCGGCCGACGCGGTGCTGTTCGCCACGCCGGAATACAACTACTCGGTGCCGGGCGTGCTGAAGAACGCGATCGACTGGATATCGCGCCTGCCCGAGCAGCCGTTCGCCGGCAAGCCCTGCGCAATCATGGGCGCCAGTCCCGGCCGGCTCGGCACCGCGCGGGCGCAATACCACCTGCGCCAGGTCGGCGTGTACCTGGACATGCGCTTCCTCAACCGGCCGGAAGTGATGATCGCCGCCGCCAACGAGCATTTCGACGCCCAGGGGCAGCTGGTGCACGCGCCCACCGCCGAGCTCGTCGGCAAGCTGGTGGCGGCGCTGCGGGCGGCGGCGGTGGCAGCCAGGCCGGCGTGACCGGATGGCCGGCGGCGGCGCAAGCCGGCCCCTGGCCAATTTGGTCTCTACGCCGGACCTGCGCCGGCGGCGTCCACGTCCTGCCGGCCCAGCAGCTTCAGCAGCTCCGCTTCGGGCACCGCGCGGCTGAAGTAGAAGCCCTGGCCCTCGTCGCAGCCGTGCGCCAACAGGAAGTCGAGCTGCGCGGCGCTTTCGATGCCTTCGGCGATCACCCTCAGGTTCAGGTTGTGCGCCAGCGCGATGATGGCCTTGACGATCGCCCGCTGCGAGGCGCTCCGATCGATTCCGTGCACGAAGCTGCGGTCGATCTTCAGGCTGTTGAGCAGCAGCTGGCTCAGGTACGCCAGCGAGGAATAGCCGGTGCCGAAGTCGTCGATGGAGATGGTCATGCCCATGGCGTGTAGTTCGCGCAACGCCCGGCTGGTGAGCTCGGAATTGGCCATCATGGCCGATTCGGTCAGCTCGATCTCGAGCATCCGCGGATCGGCCTGCGTACGCTGCAGGATCGCGCCGATGTCCTCGACCAGGTTGCCGTGATCGAAATGCAGGGCCGACAGGTTCACCGCCACCGGCAGCGTCCTGCCGGCCTGGCGCGCCCACGCCGCGGCGCTGCGGCAGGCGCTGTCCAGCACCCATTCGGTGATCGGGTAGATCAGCCCGGTTTCCTCCGCCACGCCGATGAAATCGCCGGGATAGACCAGGTTGTCGGGGCCGCGCCGCCAGCGCACCAGGGCTTCGACCGCGACGATGCGGCGGCGCTTGAGGTCGATCTTGGGCTGGAAATGCAGCTCGAAGTCGGCGCGGTCCACCGCCCTGCGCAAGGCCGACTCCAGCGCCAGCCGGTCGCGGCTGTGCGGGTTGATCCGCGGCGCGTACTGGCATACCTCGTTGCGGCCGCGCCCCTTGGCGCTGTACATCGCGATCTCGGCGTTGCGCAGCAGCACCTGCTCGTCGTCGCCGTCGGCGGGGAAGCAGCTGATGCCGATGCTGGCGGTGAGATTCACGTCGTGCACTTCGCACAGCACCGGCCCCGTCACGGAAGCGCGGATGCGCCTGGCCAGCGCCTCGCGCTCGGCCGGCGTGCCGGCGTCCATGACGATGGCGGCGAACTCGTCGCCGCCCAGCCGCGCCAGCGTCATCTTCGATTCCCAGTCCAGCCGCAGGCGCTCGGCGATCTTCGCCAGGATCTCGTCGCCGACGTGATGCCCCAGGGTGTCGTTGATGTTCTTGAAGCGGTCCAGGTCGATCACGAACACGGCGACCGGGATCGAGGCGTTGTGTCCGGCCTGCAGGGTCTCGCGCAGCCGTTCGAGAAACGACCTGCGGTTGGGCAGGTTGGTCAGCGGGTCGATCTCCGCCAGCTGCGACAGGCGCTCCTGCAGCCGCTTGCGCTCGCTCAAGTCCTCCAGCGTCACCGAGAACAGCTGGCGGCCGCGCACGCGCACGCTGGCGATCGAGGCTTCGAGCAGCACTTCCGTGCCGTTGGCCTTCACGCCGGTCACTTCCATCGCCTGCCCCATCTTGCGCGCCGTGGCGCCGCTGCGGGCGAAATCCTGCATGTAGGACCAGTGCGCCTGCCGCCGTGCTGCGGGCAGCAGGTCCTGGATCGAACGCGACATCAGGTCCGCCGCGGCATAGCCGAAGATGCGCTCGGCGCTGGGGTTGAGCATGACGATGCCGAACGCATCGTCGACGACGATCATGGCCTCGCGCGCCGCGCCCACCAGGTGCCCGCACAGCTCCAGGTATTCGCCCTCGCCGGCGGACGGCTGCAGCGGCCGGTCCGCAGGATCGGACCTGCCGTAAGTGGTGGCGCGGATGCCCAGGTAGCGGCCCGCGCGGTTGAACACCGGCTCGCCTTCCGTCACCACCTCGAGCACCTGCCCGTCGCGGTGCCGGATCGCGTTCTTCATCAGGCGGAACGCGGAGCGCTGCAGCACCAGGTCGGCAAACGGGCCGGTCTCCCTGGGCACCGCGAGGTCGAACACCGACAGGTTCAGCAGCTCGCTGGCCGAGTAGCCGAGCAGCTCCTCGCAGCGCCCGCCGCAGTAGATGAATTGCCCGACCGCGTCGGTTTCCCAGGTCCACTCGCGCCTGGACGGGTCGGTGCTCCCGGAATTCATTGCCGTGCCGTGGCCGGCAACGCACCGGAGCACGCGCGGTACCGGCGCAGGACGACCACGTCCCGCGCCGCCGCCCCCTTCCCCTTCTGGCCGCTTCTGTAGAGCAAAAGCGTGCGCCCCGAAAACCGGTTTTGGCTGGATGTTACAACGCAGGAATGATTTCAGCGCCGGGCCGGCCAAGACAATCAGCGCGGGATTCTTTGCGCCTCGGAAAGCGCCACGCGGACGAGTCGGGATTTCCCTACATCAGA
>JADHNH010000012.1 GCA_016779605.1 Nevskia sp.
TCGTTGGCGACGTACAGGGGATCCAGTCCGAGGATCTCGCAGGCCCCGCGCACCGGCTCCGACACCGGGATGGCGGCCTGATCGAGGCGGATGCACAAGCCCGCCGCCTGCGCGATCTCGACCAGCGCGGTGGCAAGACCGCCGCGGGTTGGATCGCGCAGGCAATGCAGCTCCACGCCGGAGCGGATCAGGCTGAGCACCGGCTCGGCCAGCGGCGCGCAGTCGCTTTCGATTTCCGTTTCGAAATCCAGCCCTTCGCGCGCGGCCATCACCGCGATGCCGTGGCGGCCGATGTCGCCGCTGACGATCACCACGTCGCCGATGCGCACCTGCTGCGGCCCGATTGGCGACGGCGCGCAGACCCGGCCCACGCCCGAGGTGTTCACGTACAGGCCGTCGCCGTGGCCGCGTTCGACCACCTTGGTGTCGCCGGTGACCAGGCGGACGCCGGCCGACCCGGCCGCGCGGCGCATCGACGCGAGCACCCGGCGCAGCGCGGCGAGGGCGAAACCCTCTTCCAGCACCAGCGCCACGCTGAGAAACAGCGGTTCGGCGCCGCACATCGCCAGGTCGTTCACCGTGCCGTTGACCGCCAGCGAACCGATGTCGCCGCCGGGGAAGAACAGCGGCCGCACCACGTAGGAGTCGGTGGTGAAGGCCAGCCGCGCGCCGGCGATGTCGAACACCGCGCCGTCGTGCGTCAGCTCCGCTGGCGCCGCCCCGAACGCCGGGCGGATCAGGTCTTCGAGCAGCCGGTGCGTGAGCAGCCCGCCGCCGCCATGCGCCAGCTCGATCGCCTCGCCCGCGGTTGCCGGCAAGGGGCAGTTCAGCTCGATCGGCGTGTCCGCGCTCATTGCCCGCCGCTCGCCGCCGGGCCTGCGCGCGGACGGCGGTAGCGGTAATACGCGGCGCAGGCGCCTTCCGACGACACCATGGTGGCGCCCAGCGGATGCTCCGGCGTGCAGCGCGTGCCGAACGCCGCGCAGTCCGCCGGCTTGCTGTGACCGCGCAGGACTTCGCCGCCGATGCATTCGCCCGGCTGCTCCGGCGCCATCGCGATGCCGCCGAAACGCAGCAGGGCATCGTAGCGCGCAAATGCCGGCGCCAGCCCGAAGCCGCTGGCGGGAATCTCGCCCATGCCGCGCCAGTGCCACTGCCGCGTTACGAACACTCGCGCCAGCGCATCCTGTGCCGCGCGGTTGCCGTCGCGCCGCACCGAGCGGCTGTACGGGTTCTCCACTTCCGCGCGGCCCTGTTCGAGCTGGCGGATGCACAGCAGCAGGCCCTGCAGGATGTCCAGCGGCTCGAAGCCGGTGACGACGATGGGAATATGGTGCCGCTGCGCGATGGGTTCGTACTGGCGATAGCCCATCACGGTGCAGACGTGGCCCGCGGCCAGGAACCCCTGCACGCGCGTCGCCGCATCGGCCAGCAGCGCCTCGATCGCCGGCGGCACCAGCACGTGCGCAACCAGCAGCGAGAAATTCTCCAGCCCCTCGCGCTGCGCCTGCAGCACCGCCATGGCGCTGGCCGGCGCGGTGGTCTCGAAGCCGACCGCGAAGAACACCACCTCCCGCTGCGGCTGTGCGCGTGCAATGGCCAGCGCGTCCAGCGGCGAATAGACCATGCGCACGTCCGCGCCGCGCGCGCGCGCCGCCAGCAGACTGCCATGGTCGCCGGGCACGCGCAGCATGTCGCCGAACGAGCACAGGATCACCCCGGGACGGCCGGCGATCGCCGCGGCGGCGTCGATCACCGCGGCCGGGGTCACGCAGACCGGGCAGCCGGGGCCGTGCAGCAGGGTCACGCCGGCCGGCAGCATGCGATCGATGCCATGGCGCACGATCGAGTGCGTCTGCCCGCCGCAGATCTCCATGATGGTCCAGGGCCGCGTGGTGATCCGCGCCATCGCCTCGGCGCAGCGGCGGGCCGCCGCCGGATCGCGGAATTCGTCGACGAATTTCAGGCGAAGTCCTCCGGGTTCAGCGAGTTCAGGTACGCCAGCGTGCGCTGTGCCTCGGCCTGGTCGATCACGGCGATGGCGAAGCCGGCGTGCACCAGCACATAGTCGCCGGGCACCGCCTCGGGAACGTACGCCAGGTTGACCCGCTTGACCAGGCCGGCAAACGCCACGCTGCCCTGGCGCATCAGCGGGTCCTCGCCGTCCGTGCTCAGCAGTTGTCCGGGTACGGCCAGGCACATCAGGAACACTCCTCGCGCAGCGGCTGCGCATGATAGGCGGCCTGGCCCACCGCCAGACCGCCGTCGTTCGGCGGCACTTGCCGGTGCCAGGCCGGGGTGAAGCCGGCGGCGCGCAAGCGGGCGATAGCCTGCTCCGCCAGCCGCGCATTCTGGAAGCAGCCGCCGGTCAGCAGCACGCGGGCGATGCCGGCACGCTGGGCCACGGCGACGATCAGCTGCGCCAGTGCGTCTTGAAAGGCCGCGGCCAAGGGCTCCGCCGGCGCGCCCTGCCGCACGGCCGTCACCAGGGAGTCGAGCCAGGGCCGCCAGTCCACCAGCGCCACCGGACCAGGGAGCAGGTCCGGAACCGGGAGCTGCAGCCGCTCCGCGGCCGCGGAATCCTCCGCACGTCCGGCGGCGAATTCCACCGCCATGGCGGCCTCGCCCTCGAAGCTGGCCCGCTGGCACAGGCCGAGGATCGCCGCCACCGCGTCGAACAGCCGGCCGCTGCTGCTGCACCAGGGCGCGTTCACGCCCCGGCGCAGCATCGTGCCGAGCACGCGCCGCTCCGCCGCCGAAAATGCCGCAATCGGCGCCAGGTCGCTCATGTCCAGTGCGGCATCGCCGAACACCGCGTGCAAGGCTCCGGCGGCGGCGCGGCGCGGCTCGCGCACCGCCTGCTCGCCGCCGGGCAGCCGGAACGGCAGCAGGCGCGCCACCCGGCGGAACACGGCGCCGCTTACGGCCAGGCATTCGCTTCCCAGGATCAGCCCGTCGGCGCCGTAGCCGGTGCCGTCCCAGGCAATGCCCAGGACCGCACCGTCGATCCGGTTGTCGACCATGCCGGCGAGCACGTGGGCCAGATGGTGCGGCACGCGCCGCACCGGGCGGCCGAGCTGGTGAGCATAGTGCGTGCTGTAGTAGCCGGGGTGCTCGTCGCAAGCCAGCGCAGGCGCCGGCTGCCGGTACAGCGCCGCGGTGTTGCCGACCGCGCGGGCGAAGGCTGCGCGCGTATCGACGCCGTCGAGGTCGCCGATATGCGGGCCCAGCACGACGCGCCCGGCAAATCCGAGGGCCACCGCGTTCTTGCCCTGGCCGCCCAGCGCCAGCACCGGCGCGTCGGCAGGCGCATGCTCCAGCGCCAGCGGCGCAAAGCCGCGCGCGCTGCGCAGCACGGCGATGCGCCCCGCGATCAGCCGCACCACCGAATCGTCCACCGGATGCAGGATCGGGCGGTCGTGGTCCAGGAACAGGTCCGCCACGCTCCCCAGCCGGGCGGCGGCGTCGGGCCAGCCGGCGGCGATCGGCTCGCCGCTGCGGTTGCCGCTGGTCGCCACCAGCGGGAAGCCGCATTCGCGCAGCAGCAGGTGGTGCAGCGGCGTGCACGGCAGCATGATGCCGAGCAGCGGGTTGCCGGGCGCGACACCCGGCGCGATCGTCGCGGCGCCGGCGCGCGCCCGCAGCAGCACGACCGGCGCGGCCGCGCTGCACAGGCTGGCCGCTTCCGCGGCGCCGACCTGCGCCAGCGCCTGCGCCGCGGCGAGGTCCGCCGCCATCAGCGCGAACGGCTTGGCCGGCCGCCGCTTGCGCGCGCGCAGGCGCTGCACCGCGGCCTCGTTGCGGGCATCCGCCAGCAGCTGGAACCCGCCTAGGCCCTTGAGGGCGACCACCTGCCCGTCGCGCAGCGCGGCGACCGCCATGGCAAGCGCGGCGTGCCGCTGCGCCAGCACTGCGCCGGCGGCGTTGCGCAGCGCCAGCTGCGGGCCGCAATCGGGACAGGCGTTGGTTTCGGCGTGGAAGCGCCGCGAGGCGGGATCCTCGTATTCGCCCAGGCAGCGCCGGCACATCGGAAACTGCCGCATGACGGTGCGGTCGCGATCGTACGGCAGCGCTTCGAGGATGCTGTAGCGCGGCCCGCAGCGGACGCAGGTGGTGAAGGGATACCGGTAGCGGCGCTCCTGCGGGTCCATCACTTCGGCAACGCAGGCCTCGCAGGCGGCCAGGTCGGGCATCACGTGCGCCGGGCACTGGCCGTCGACGCTGCTGGCGACGATGTGGAACTGAGTGTCGCCGCTGCTCGGCAGCGCGCTCGTACGGCGCCGGTGGATCGCCGCCGGCGGCATCATCTCGGCGTCGAGCCGCGCCAGGAAGCGCGCCACCGCCGGCCCCGCCCCCTCGATTTCCAGCGATACGCCCTCGCCGGTGTTGCGCACGAATCCGCCCAGGCCCTCGCCCACCGCCAGGCGGTGCACGAACGGCCGGAAGCCGACGCCCTGCACCGCCCCCGACAGGTCCAGCCGCAGGCGCTGCGGCGGTGCCGGGCTTGCCGCCTGGCGTGGTTCAGGCATCGCGCATCAGCCGGCCGGATCCGGCACCTCGAGATCGACGCTACGGATCACCACCTGCAGCGCCTGCGGATGCGCGGTGTCGTCGGATGCCTCGATGTGCAGCGCCGCCCCTTGCGCCGCCGTGCCCTGCGCCTCCTCGTCGAAGTGCTCGCGGAAATGCACGGCAGAGAACTGGCTCAGCGCGCCCAGCCACACCGTCACGCCGGACACCCGCTCGGCCCCGGCTTCCCGTGCGGCCGCCAGCAGGCGGCGCACGAGGTCCCGCACGATCCCGGATTCATGCATCGGCTGCCACCTCCATGCTCCCGCCGCACAGGCGGACGGCTTCGGCCGCCACCAGCTCCGTCACCCCTGCCACCGCTGCCGCCACCGCCGCGCTCAGCGCCGCGCCGCCGTCGAAGCGGCGGCCTTCGACGGCGAAGACGACGATGTCACGCGGTGCGGCTTGCAGCGCGCGCGCCAAGCCAATGGCGGCAGCCAGGCCCAGCCCGTGGCTCGACGTGCAGGCCGCTTCGGGCGGCAGCGCGCCGCTTGCCAGGTCCAGGCGCTGCACGGCCCCGGGCGATCCGGCGGGCGCGGCCGCGTCCACGCACACCAGGGCATCATAGCCGGCACATCCGTCGACCAGGGCGAGCAGGTCGCCGCTGCAGCTCACGAGATCCGCCCCCGGCGGCAGGCGGCCGGCCAGACCGGCGGCGACCGCCGCGCCGACGCCGTCGTCGCCGCGGTCCGGGTTGCCGACGCAGGCCACCAGCACGCGCCGCGCCGCGGCGCTCATGCGCGGTGGATCGACAGCTTGAGGAAGTGCGCCGCGCACGATATGCACGGATCGTAGTTGCGGATGCAGCGCTCGCAACGGTCGCGGATCGTCTCGTCCGATTGGTCCAGCACCGCCGTCGCCACCGCAGCCAGGTCGGCCTCGATGCTCGGCTGGTTCTGCGAAGTCGGCGGCACGATCCGCGCCCGCACGATGCTGCCCTCGGCGTCGAGGTCGTAGCGATGCCAGCAGATGCCGCGCGGCGCCTCGGTGCAGCCGAAGCCGGAACCCGCCCGCGGCGGCGCGGCCACCGCGGCGTAATCCGGCGGCTCGTACGCGGCGATCAGGCGCAGCGCCTCGTCCACCGCGTAGACGATCTCCAGCGCGCGCACCACGATGCTGCGGAACGGGTTCCGGCACACCGGTCCCAGCCCGGCCTCGGCCGCCAGCGCCCGCACCGCTGCCGGCAGCCGCTCGAAATTCAGCGCGTAGCGCGCCAGCGGCCCCACCAGGTAGGCGCCGCGCCGCCTAACCACGGCATGCAAGGCGGTGGAATGCGCCACGTGGCGCTCCTCGAACTCGCTGTCGAAGTCCGCGATGTCGATGTCGATGCCGCGGCTCGACACCAGGCGGCCTTCGTTGAACGGGTATTCGCCGGCATGGCGCAGGCCGACGAACTCGTAGTCGCGCTCGCAGTCGGGGAACGTAAACCCCGCCACCCAGCGCACCAGGGCGACCGCGTGTTCGCGCACCCGCTCCAGCGACCCGGCCACCGGCGCCAGCTCGGCGCGGGTCGGCAGGCGGTGGAATCCGCCCACCTTGACGTTGACCGGATGGATCTCGCGCCCGCCGAGCAGGCGCATCAGCTCGTTGCCGGCCTTTTTCAGAGCCAGGCCGTTGCGCACCATGTCGCCGTGCTCGCGCGCCATCTGGATGGCGTCCGCAAACCCGAGGAAGTCCGGCGCATGCAGCATCACCACGTGCAGGGCATGGCTCTCGATCCACTCGCCGCAATAGATCAGCCGGCGCAGCGCACGTAGCTGGCCTTCGACGCGCACGCCGAAGGCGTTCTCGATGGCGTGCACCGCGCCCATCTGGTAGGCGATCGGGCAGATGCCGCAGATGCGCGAGACGATATCGGGCGTCTCGGCGTAGCCGCGGCCGCGCAGCAGCGCCTCGAACAGGCGCGGCGGCTCGAAAATGTTGAGCTGCGCCGAGGCGACGCGGCCGCCGTCGATGCGCAGCTCCAGCGCCCCCTCGCCCTCCACCCGCGTCAGGTATTCAACCCGGATCGTCTTGGTCGTCATGCGCCTGGCTCTGTCGCAGGAACGGCTCGGCGGCCGCGTTGAACGTGCGGAATGCGCGCTGCACCTCGCGCGGCGCCGCGCCCAGCCGGCGCCATTGCCCGGCCAGCGCGGCTGTATTGGGCGTCTCCATCGGGCCGAAACAGCCGTAGCAGCCGCGCCGGAACGACGGGCAGATCGCGCCGCAGCCGGCGTGCGTCACCGGGCCCAGGCACGGCGTGCCCTGCACCATCACGCAGGTGATGCCGCGCCGCTTGCACTCGATGCAGACGCTGTGCGCGGCGATCGCCGGCTTGCGCCCGGCCAGCAGCGCCGAGATCACCTCCAGCAGCTGCGCCTTGTCCACCGGGCAGCCGCGCAGCTCGAAGTCCACCGCCACGTGCGCCGCGATCGGCGTGGAGGTAGCCAGGGTCGAGATGTATTGCGGCGAGGCATACACCGCGGCCACCATCTCGCCGATATCGCCGAAATTGCGCAGCGCCTGGATGCCGCCGGCGGTGGCGCAGGCGCCGATGGTCACCAGCAGGCGCGACTGCTGCCGCACCTTGACGATGCGCTCGGCGTCGTGCGCGGTGATGATCGAGCCCTCGACCAGGGAAATGTCGTACGGCCCTTCCTCGACGGCGCTGGACGCCTCCGGAAAGTTGGCGATGTGCACCGCCTCGGCCAGCGCCAGCAGCTCGTCCTCGCAGTCGAGGATCGACAGCTGGCAGCCGTCGCAGGAGGCGAATTTCCACACCGCCAGCCGGGGACGCGCGCGGCCGGCCATCTCAGATCTCCCGTACCGCGAGCAGCCCGGCGATGCGGTCGTAGCGCATCACCGGCCCGTCCTTGCAGACGAAGGCCGGGCCGAACTGGCAATGGCCGCACAGGCCGATCGCACATTTCATGTTGCGCTCCATCGACAGGTGGATGCGCGACTGCGGCACGCCGGCGTCGCACAGGGCGCCGGCGGCGAAACGCATCATCACTTCCGGCCCGCACACCAGCGCATGGGTCTCGTGCGGGTCGAAGGCGGCGCGCCGGATCAGCGGCGTGACCACGCCGACGCTGCCGTGCCAGCTGGCGTCCGCGTGGTCCACCGTCACCATGACGTCCACGTCCAGGCGCGCGCGCCACCGCTCCAGCTCCTGGCGGAACAGCAGCTCGCGCGGATGGCGCGCGCCGAACAGGATGGCGACGCGGCCGTAGCGCTCGCGCCTGGCGAGGAGGTGGCGGATCGCCGGCCGCAGCGGCGCCAGGCCCAGGCCGCCGGCCACCACCACCACGTCCGCACCCTCGGCCGCGGCCAGCGGCCAGCCGCTGCCGAAGGGGCCGCGCACGCCGACCGCGGCACCCGGCTCCAGGCCGGCGAGCGCCGCGCTGACCGCGCCGACCTTGCGCACCGTGTGCAGGAAGCCCGCGCCGTCCTCGCTCGCCCCGCTGATGCTGATCGCGGTCTCGCCCACGCCGTGCCGGTACAGCATGTTGAACTGGCCCGGCGCGAACGCCGGCGCCGCGCCGGACTCCGGCTGCAATTCCAGGGTGACGGTGTCTCCGAGCTCGCGGCGCGCCTGCCGCACGCGGTAGACACGCGGCAGGAACGGATCGGCCGCCGCGGCTGCAGCGGCGATCCGCGCCATGTCCGCGATCTGTCCCGGAGCTGCGGCCGCGGCCTCAGCGGTTTCCATAGATATCCAGGATCTGCAGCTGGGTGGCATGCAGGCGCTGCACCAGGATCGGCACGAAGCGCTTCATCATTTCGTAACCCAGGTGGTGATCGGCCTCGCACTTGCCGCGCAGGCAGGCGGCGTCGATGCCGACCGCGCGCACCAGGGTGGCCGCGCGCGCGTCATAGTTCCAGCGGTAAGGCGGCACCAGCCAGGACGCGCCGACGATCTCGCCTTCTCCCAGGGTCTCGAAAACCACCGGCGCGCGGCCCGGCTGGGCCAGTTCCAGCGCCACCCGGCCATGACGCAGGACAAAGAACTCGTCGGCGGAGCCCGATTCGCGGAACAGGTATTGCCCCGCGTCGAAGCGGTGGTTGCGCGCGCAGCCGGCGATCAGCGCGCGCAGCTCCGGCGACATGCCGGCGAAAAACGGGTGTCCGGCCAGCAGATCGTCAAGGCGTTCCATCTTGCCCCCTATTTGGCGCGGCCGCGGCGGTGCGCAGGGCCGCGGCTTCCTCGGTGATGTCGATGCCGACGGGGCACCAGGTGATGCAGCGGCCGCAGCCGACGCAGCCGGAGCTGCCGAACTGGTCGAACCAGCTGGACAGCTTGTGCGTGATCCACTGCCGGTAGCGCGAGCGCGTGCTCTGGCGCACGCTGCCGCCGTGCAGGTAGGAATGCTCGAGCGTGAAGCAGGAATCCCACTTGCGCACGCGCTCGGCGGAGGTGCCGGCCAGGTCGCTGTGATCCTCCACCGTCGTGCAGAAGCAGGTCGGGCACACCATGGTGCAGTTGCCGCAGCTCAGGCAGCGCTCGGCGACCTGGTCCCAGCGCGGATGCTCGGCGTTGCGCTGCAGCAGCTCGCGGATGCCGTCGGTGTCCATGGTGCGGCCCATCTGGCCGGCGGCGCGCGCCACCGCCGCGCGGGCGGCGGCAAGGTCCGCGTCGGTCGCGGCGCGACGGTCGATCCCCTGCAGCATGGCGGTACCGGCTGCACTGCCGGCTTCCACCAGGAACCGGTGGCCGGCGTCGTCGAGCAGCTCGGTGAGCGCCAGGTCGAAGCCCGCCGTGGCTTGCGGGCCGCTGCCCATGGAAACGCAAAAACAGGTACCGCCGGCTTCGCCGCAGTTCACCGCCACGATGAACGCGTTGTGCCGGCGCGCCGCGTAGCCGACGTCTGGAAACGGCCCGCCGCAGAACACCTGGTCCTGGATCGCGATCGCGCGGATCTCGCAGGCGCGCACGCCGACGAAGGCATACCGTGTGGCATCCGGCTGCGGCGCGGTGACTTCCATGCGCTCGCCCTCCTGGCGCGTGCTCCACAGCGTCTCGACTGGCGGATGCAGGAAGCGCTTCCAGGACTGCGGCCCCACCACGAAGCCGAACAGGGCCTGGTCGCCGCGGCGTTCCAGGCGATAGCGGCCGGCGTCCTGGCGATCGGTCCAGCCCGCCGGCAACTCGTCGACCTTGGCAATGCGGTCGTAGACTATGGCGCCGTCGCGCACGGCCGGCCCCAGCACCTCGTAGCCCGCCGCGCCGAGCGCGTCGAGCAGCTGCTGCAGCCCGGCACGCGCGATCACCGCAGCCTTGCCCGGGCCGGCCGGCTGCGTCACGCCGCCGCTCCGTGCAAACCTTCAAGCCTTCGCCCAGCCTTCTTGCTCATGCATGGTTCCCGCAATCCGCGTCGGGGCGCGCCGCCGCGAGCCTGCGTCAGCGCGACTCATTGTAGGCATAATCCTTCGGCGGAATGCCGGGCCGCGACGCATACGGCGGCGGCAGGCCAACGTACCGCGGCTGGCAAGCGCACACCGGACCAGTTACCGCCCCGGTGCCGTGCGCAAGGTCAATCGTCGGAGTCATGTCGCGGCGCGGGAGGCTCATCTCCGGTTCCTGTGCCTGGTATGAGTGTCGGCGCACCGCTCCGATCGGTTCGAAGTGGTGCGAACACATTGTTCACCCGAGCACGATTCGCCGTATTGACGCAAGTCAAGCGGTCACACTGGACGCCTTTTGCCTGCCGATCATGGCAAGCTGCGCGGATCAGTGGCGCCCCCGCGGCGGGGCGCAGCCGTGCCAGGTGCAAAAGGACAAGGAATGAGCTTGCGTTGGGTTTGGGTGCCGGAAGCGAAACGCCGCGGCGGCAGTTCGGCCGCGGCGATGATCCTGTTGCTTGCGGTGTCGCCGACCGCGTTCTGCGCCGCCGACAATCCGGCCGCCGTGTTCGAGCTGCCCGAAGTGAACGCGGTGGCCACCGCGCCGCTGCCCGGCATCGGCCTGCCCTTGCAGCAGGTGCCCGGCAACATCCAGACCCTGTCCGGCAAGCAGATCGGCGCGCAGCGTCCGCTCGACGCCACCGACCTGCTCAACCGCAACCTCGGCAGCGTCAACATCAACGACACCCAGGGCAGCCCGTTCCAGCCCGACGTGAACTTCCGCGGCTTCACCGCCTCGCCGGTGCTGGGCACCCCGCAAGGCCTGTCGGTGTTCGTCGACGGCGTCAGGGTCAACGAGGTGTTCGCCGACACCGTCAACTGGGACCTCATCCCGGAGTCCGCCATCGCCAACCTCACCCTGGTGCCGGCGGCAAACCCCGCGTTCGGGCTCGGCAGCATGGGCGGCGCCCTGGCGGTCAACACCAAGAGCGGCTTCCAGTTTCCCGGCACCTCCGTATCGGCCTACGGCGGCTCGTTCGCACGGCGCGACCTGGAGTTCGAATCCGGCGGCCACGGCGAGCGGCTCGACTACTTCATCAGCGGCAACGCGTTCCAGGAATCCGGCTGGGCCGATCACAATCCAGGCAAGGTGCTGCAGTTCTTCGGCAAGACCGGCTACCAGGACGAGCGCACCGACCTGGACCTCAGCTACACCTACGCCGACACCCACCTGGGCGGCAACCAGACCATCCCGACCTCCTGGCTCGATACGCCCACACAGACCTACTCCTGGCCGGACTACCAGGACGACCGCATGCATTTCGTCAACCTGAAAGCCAGCCATTACCTGGCCGACGACCTGCTGCTGGCCGGCGACGTGCACGAGCGCCTGGTCAACACCGGCATCTTCAACAGCAACGTCAACGACAATTTCGACCCGACCCTGCCGGTCGGCGCCGGCAACCAGCCCACCGGCAACGCCATCAACCACATCCAGCAGTCGCGCCCGGGCGGCTCGCTGCAGCTCAACTGGCTGCCGACCGTGGCCGGGCACAAGAACGACCTCACCGCCGGCCTGAACTACGAGTTCGGCGCCACCCGCTTCAGCCAGTACTACCAGGAAGCCGGCTCCAGCCGCGACACCGGATCGACCGCGCCGGCCACGCTGCAGGTGAAGCTCCATACCGCCACGCGCGACACCGGCGTCTACCTCACCGACAACTTCCAGGTCGACCGCCGCACCTTCCTCACGCTGTCCGGTCGCTACGACGACGCCACCGAGGACCTCGAGGACCAGCTCGGCACCGCGCTCAACGGCCACCACCGCTTTGTCCGCTTCAATCCCGCCGCCGGCCTGACCTACAACCCGACGCCCAGGCTCACCGGCTACGTCTCCTACGGCGAAGGCACCCGCGTGCCGACGCCGATCGAGCTCTCGTGCGCCGATCCGAACGCGCCGTGCAGCCTGCCCAACGGCTTTTCCGGCGACCCCGACCTGAAGCCGGTGGTGTCCAAGACCTGGGAAGCGGGTGTGCGCGGACGCTGGGGGCGCGGCACGTCATGGAACGCGTCGCTGTTCCGCACGCGCCTGCAGGACGACATCCAGTTCATCAGCAGCGGCGGCGGCTCCACCAGCGCCGGCTATTTCCGCAACGTCGGCAAGACCCGCCGGCAGGGCGCCGAGCTCGGCGCCGAAAGCACGCTCGGCCGCCTCAGCCTGTCGGCGCACTACAGCCTGGTGCTGGCGACGTTCGAGACGCCGCTGATCCTGAGCAGCCCGGACAACTCCAGCGCCGCGCCAATCACCTGCCCCGCCTGCGCCGACATACGGGTGATGCCCGGCAACCGCATCCCCGGCGTTCCGCGCCACAACTTCAAGCTGCGCGGCGAATACGCCTTCACCAAGGCGTTCTCCGTCGCGCTCGACGCGCAGGCACAGACCAGCCAGTTCGCGCGCGGCGACGAGAACAACCTGGACGTCAACGGCCCGGTGCCCGGCTATGTGCTGGTGAACGCCAACGCGCGCTACGACTTCGCCGGGCACTGGCGCTTGTTCGGCAAGATCGACAACCTGCTCGACAGCCGCTACTACACCTTCGGCCTGCTGAGCCAGGATGTGTTCACCGCGCCCGGCCGCACCTTCGACCCGACCGGCGCGAGCTGGCGGTCGGAGCAGTTCCGCACGGTCGGCACGCCGATCGGCGGCTGGCTGGGCGTCGAGTACGACTTCGGCGACAAGGGCTGAGCAGCTGCAGCCGGCGCAGGCGGCTCACTCGTCCCGCGGCAGCAGCCGCAGCAGGTAGTTGCCGGACTTCTCGTCGCGCTCGACGGCGAGCTGGCCGCTGCCCTGCGCCGCCTCCAGCAGCTCGCGGAAGCCGCCGAACCCGTAGGCGGACTCGTTGAAGTCGGGGCGGCGGCGCTTCAGCGCCTGCTTGGCCATCGACGCCCACAGCTTGTTCTCCTCGCCGCGCTCGGCGGTGAGCGCTTCCACCGTTTCCACCAGCAGGTGCACCGCTTCCTGCCGGCGCGCGTCCTCCGCGCTGGCCGGCGGCGCGGGCTTCGCCTGCGGCTTGCCCGGCGAAGTGCGCGCCTCGGCCTTGCGCGCGGCGCGGCGCTTCTTCTGCTCCTGCTGCTGCACCAGGTCGTCGTAGAAAATGAACTCGTCGCAGTTGGCGGTGAGCAGGTCCGAGGTCGACTTGCGCACGCCGACGCCGATCACCACCTTGTCGTTCTCGCGCAGCTTGGACACCAGCGGCGAGAAGTCCGAGTCGCCCGAAATGATCACGAAGGTGTCGACGTGCGCCTTGGTGTAGCACAGGTCCAGCGCATCGACGACCATGCGGATGTCCGCCGAGTTCTTGCCCGACTGGCGCACGTGGGGAATCTCGATCAGCTCGAACGAGGCCTCGTGCATGCCCTTCTTGAACTCCTTGTAGCGCTCCCAGTCGCAATACGCTTTCTTGACCACGATGTTGCCTTTCAGCAGCAGGCGTTCCAGCACCTTGCCGATGTCGAAGCGCGGGTAGTTCGCCTCCTGCACGCCCAGCGCGACGTTCTCGAAGTCGCAGAAAAGCGCCATGTTCTGGATTTCGGCAGGAGAAGCCATCGAAGCTCCGGTTGGGAAGTGGTGGATTGCACAGCTTAAGGCATGCCCTGCGCCGGCGTATCGCGCTTGCGGCGGCCGCCCCTGCAAGACTATTACCGATACCGCAGCGCCAGCATTTCGTGCTGCGGCCCCAGCTCGACCGTCAGGTCCGCACGCCGCGGCAGCACCTCCAGCGCATGCCGCGTCAGCCGCTCGTAGTGCTGGACGAAGCGCCGCAGCTGCGCCGCGTCCATGCCGCCGATCGCGGCGCCACCCGGCGCAGCGCCGGCCGCGGCTTCCGCCACGTTCTGCGCCTCCTGCCGGGTGCGCCAGCGCAGGATCGAGGCGAAATCAGGCGCCCGCAGGAACAACAGCCGGTCGACCAGGGCAAACAGCCGTGCGTAGGCCCCGGCGAGCTGGTCGTTGACGTAGCGCCGCCAGCGCCCGTCGGCGTCCTCCAATGCTTCAAGCTCGTTCACCGGCGCGCGCAGCTGCGCTTCGGCCTGCGGCGGCGTGCCGACGCACCAGCCTTCGAACAGGACCAGGTCCACCGGCACCGCGATTTCCGTCCAGCCGCTTGCCGGCGCGCGGTCGTCGGCGGCCTTGACGAATTTCGGAATCCGCACCGGGCCGCCTGCGGCGTCCAGGCCGCGCAGCTGCCGCAGGATGGTGCCGGCCAGCGCCACATCGTGCGTCCCCGGCACGCCGCGGGTGCGCAGCAACGGGTGCACCTGTGCGGCCAGGCGCTCGCGCTCCGCCCGCGGCAGGTAAAGGTCGTCCAGCGACAGCACCACGGCGCACAGGCCGTAGCGGCCCGCCAGCGCCTCGCGCAGGCGGCCGGCCAGGGTGGTCTTGCCGGTGCCCTGCGCGCCGTTGATGCCGACGACCGGCACGGACCCCGGGTGCGCCAATCCGGCGATCCACCGGGCGATCGCCGTGATGTCCCGATTCTCCGCCGCCGCTGCGGTCAAGCCTGCGCCCGGCGCGGCGGGAACGCCGGAAGCCCCTCCTGCAGCCGTTCGTGCCGCCTGCATAGCTGCGCCAAGTCGAATTTCTCCTGCACCAGTTCCAGGGTGCCGGCCGGCTTGACCAGCATCAGGTCCACGGCCGCCTCCTGCATCAGGGTTTCCGCCGTGCTGCCGAGCAGCAGGCGATCCCAGGCGTCGCGATAGGCCGAGCCCAGCACCAGCAGGCCGATGCCGCGGTTCGCCACGAATTCCGCCAGTACCGCCGCCGGGGCTCCCGCCAGCCGGTGCCGGCATTCCGGCGGCACCTCGCGGAAATCCATGAACTCCGTGAACGCCGCCAGGTGCGCGGCCTCGGCCTCCTCGAACATCCGGCCGACCGGCGAAAACGTGTGGCGGTGCGGGGCGAGGAACGGCACCACCGAGACTACCTCGAGCTGCGCCTCCAGGCACTCCGCCAGGCCCAGCGCCTCGTGCAGGATCCGTGCGTTCAGTCCGTCGGCCTGCGCCGGCTCGGCCAGCACGTCCACCGCCGCCGCGATACGTTGCGGTCGCGGGTGCTCCCCGGCTTGGACGAACAGCGTGCTGCACGGCAGCAGGCGCATGAGCTTCCAGTCCAGCGGCGTGAACACGGTCCGCCGCAGCAACGATTCGCGATGGCTGTCCTTCACCACCAGCTGCGCCCCGGTCGCCAATGCCTTGGCGATGACCGCCTCGTGCGCAAGCGGAGCCCACACGACATCGCATTGCACGGCCAGGCCGCGCAGCAAGTCGCCGGATGCCAGCTCGCCGAGCTTTTCCTGCTGCTCGCGCACCAGGTCGTTGCGCGCGTGGCCGGCGATCGCCCCACCGGCCCGGGCTGCAGCAAAGTCCACCGCATCGTCGTACTCGAAGATGCACAGGTGCAGGGTGCCGGCGCCGGCACGGGCGAGCTGCGCCGCCCGGCGCAGCGCAGGGGTAACCTGTGCCCCGGCGGGCACCACGGTCAGAATCGGGTCATAGCGGCTCATCGTCGGCCTCCGGATGCGTACGGCAAAGGCTAGCTCAATTCCGCCGCCTGCCTCGGGCCGGGGCCTGGGCCTGGCCTCACGGCCAGCTGCGCCGCTCGCCCAGCACGCCCTCGATGTAGAGCGTCTGCACGCCCACCAGCAGCAGGATGGTCAGGGGCGCGGCCAGCAGCACGCCGACCGCTCCGAGCAGGGTGCCGAAAATCGCGGCGGCGAAGATCGTAAGGGCCGGCGGCAGCCTGACCGTCTCGTTCTGCACCAGAGGCGTGATCACGTCGCCCTCGACCACGTGGACACCGGCGTAGAGCAATGCCGTGTAGAGCGCCAGCCAAGGGCTTTGCGTCAGCGCCATGAGCACCGCAGGGCCGGCCGCGGCCAGCGGCCCCACGTAGGGCACGAACGCGAACGTGCCGGAGATCAGCCCGAGCGCCAGCGGCGCACTCACGCCCAGCGCCCACAGCCCCAGCGAGCTGAGCAGCCCGACGGCCAGCATGGTCAGGCACTGCCCGACCAGCCAGCGCTGCAGGGTCTCGCCGGCGAAATCCAGTATCTCCGCTGCGCGCGCGCGCAGCCGCGGCGGCACGAGCTGCAGCACTGCACCCCGATAGCGCTGGGGCTGCATGGCGAAATACACGCCGGCCGCGACCATGACCACCGCGTAGGCGGCGCCGCGCAGGGTCGCGGTGAAGAAAGCGCCGATATGGCTGGCCAGGGCGCCGGTGGCGTTCGGCAGGTTCACGCCCTGCACCTGGCCCAGCAGCCAGTGGCCCAGGGGGCCGCGCGCCAGCGCCCGCTCGAGGTCTGCAAGCGTCTGCGGCAGGCGTTCGACGAGGATATCGAACTGGGCGTCGATGTTCGCGCCGAACAGCCAGGCGACAGCGGCAAATGCGCCGGACAGCAGCAGCACCACCGGCACCACCGCCCATTGTTCGCCGATCGGCACGGCACGGCTCAGCAGGCGGGCCAATCCGCGCAAGGCGATCGACAGGACCACCGCACCCAGCGCAACCGTGAGAATCCCGGCCAGCCTCCAGGTCAGCAGCGCCACGGCGGCCGCCACGACCAGCAGCAGTCCTTGCCCGGCCAGGGTTTTCCGGGCTGCCGCGCCCCGCGCGTCCGGCGCGCGATCCGCACCGGATGATTCGTCGTTGGCCATTGCTTCATCCGCCTGCGTGCATGGCTGAGCCGGCAGCCATCATGCCGCCGGGCCGGCGTCGCGGGCCTTGATCTGCGTCAAACCTGGCCGGCGCGCGGGGCGGCCGTGCCATCGTCCGCACTCGCCGCCTGCGCCAGCGGCGACAGCAAGGGCTTGAGCGCCTCCAGCACCAGCAGCAACGCCGTGCTTGCGCCCAGGCTGATTCCCAGGTCGTCCCAGTGCAGCGTGCCGAAGCCGAACAGGTGCTTGAGGAACGGGGTGTAGAGCACCGCGCCCAGAAGCACGACCAGCGCGGCCAGCATCCGCCACAGGATCGGGTTGGGCTGCCGCAAGGCTTCCAGCAGCGAACCGCCGAAATTGCGGTTGACGAAGATCAGCGCAACGTTGGTCAGCACCAGCGAGACGAAGCTGATCGCGCGGGCGTCGGGGTCCGGCATCTGCGCTCTACGCAGCGCGGCGTGGAAGCCGAGCACGAGGCAGGTGGTCAAGACGCCCTGCAGCAGGCTCCACAGGATCAGTTTTCGCGAGAAAAGGGGCTCGTCCGGCTTCCGCGGAGGCCTGCGCATGACATTGGCTTCCGCCGGCTCGGCCTCGAACACCACCGAGCAGACCGGGTCGATGACGAACTCGAGGAACACGATGTGCACCGGCCCGAGGATCATCGGCCAGCCGAACAGCAGCGGCAGCAGGGCCAGGCCGGCGATCGGCACGTGCACCGCCAGGATGTAGGCCATGGCCTTGCGGATGTTGTCGTAGATCCGGCGTCCGAGACGGATCGCCGCGACGATCGAGCCGAATTCGTCGTCGAGCAGCACGATGGAGGAGGCTTCGCGCGCCACGTCGGTGCCACGGCCGCCCATGGCGACGCCGATGTGCGCGGCCCGCAGCGAGGGCGCGTCGTTCACGCCGTCGCCGGTCATCGCCACCACCTCGCCGGCGGCCTTGAGCGCCTCGACGATGCGCAGCTTGTGCCTGGGCATGACCCGGGCGCAGACGCTGACACCTTCGATGCGGTCCCGCAGCTGGCGTTCGTCCAGCCCGTCGATCTCGGCGCCGCTCAGGGTGGTGCCGGCACCGTCGAGCCCGGCCTGCGCGGCGATGGCGCGCGCCGTCGCCGGGTAGTCCCCGGTGACCATGATCACGCGGATACCGGCGGCGCGGCAGTCGTCGATCGCATGCGGCACCGTCGCGCGCACCGGGTCCGCCAGTCCGATCAGGCCCAGGAAGCGGAAGTCGAATGCGTCCTGCCGCTCCGGCCAGGTGTCGCCGTCGAAACGGGCCTCCGCCACGCCGAGGACACGCAGGCCGCGCCTGGCCATGTCGTCCAGCCGCGCGCGCAAGTCCACCCGCTCGGCCTCCGGCAACCGGCACAGTCCGGCGATCGCCTCGGGCGCACCCTTGCTCGCCACGATGTAACCCGCCTCGGCGCCCAGCTTCCAGGCCTGCGACATCGCCATCAGCTCCGGCGACAGGCCATATTCGCGCACCAGCTCGGCTGCCTCGCCCGCATCGCCGCCGGCTTCGAGCAGGGCTTTCTCCATCGGATCGGTGGCGTGCGGCGCGCAGGCCAGCGCCCCGCAACGGGCCAGCCGCCCGACGGCCGGCGCCATCGGCTGCCCCGATGCCATGACGTGGCTCGCGCCCTGCGTCTGCAGCTCCGCCACCGACATGCGGTTCACGGTCAGGGTGCCGGTCTTGTCAGTGCACAGCACCGTCGCAGCGCCGAGCGCTTCGACACTCGCCGCGCGCCGCACCAGCACGTTGCGCTGCGCGATGCGCCGCGCGCCCAGCGCCAGGAACACGGTCAGCACGAGCGGAAATTCCTCCGGCAGCAGCGACATCGCCAGGGCGATGCCCGCCAGCAGGCCTTGCAGCCAGGCGCCGCCGGACAGGCCGTAGAACAGCACCACGGCCGCACTCGTGCCGAGACCGAACACGGCGAAGATGCGCACCAGGCGCTGGAGTTGGATGGACAGCGGGGTCGCCTCTTCGGCTACCTCGCTCAGCAGCACGCCGATCTTGCCGATCTCGCTGCGGCCGCCCGTCGCGCGCACCTGCGCGATGCCGCGGCCGCGTACCACCAGCGTGCCCGAAAACACGTAAGGCAGGCCGTCGCCGCCCGGATGCGGTGCCTCGCCCAGGTCCGCGGCCGCCGCTTTGGTCACCGGCACCGACTCCCCCGTCAACAGGGATTCGTCGGCGGCCAGGTCCAGCGCGGAAACCACCAGCGCATCGGCCGGCACGCGATCGCCCTCCGACAGCAGGACGATATCGCCGCGCACCACTTCGCGTCCCGGGATGCGCCGCTGCGTGCCGTCGCGGATCACCAGTGCGCGCGGGCTGCTCAGGTCGCGCAGCGCTTCCAGCGCCCGTTCGGTGCGCGATTGCTGCAGCACCGTGATGGTCACCGACACGGTTGCGAACGCCAGCAGGAGCAGCGCCTCGCCGAGGTCGCCGATCGCCAGGTAAACCACGCCAGCGGCCACCAGCAGGCGGAACATCGGCTCGCGGAATACGTCGCGGATCACCCTGGCCAGCGACCGCGCCTGCTGGCGCGGCAGCTCGTTGTAGCCCTCCAGGTGCAGCCGCCGCTGCGCCTCGGGCTCGGACAGCCCGAGGAGCGGTGCGGCGCCTGCGGCTCGGTCCGCGGTTAATGCGCCGGCTTGGGGCTCGGTCATGCCGCTAGGCGTCGCCACCCTGGCCGCGCATCGCGCCTGGCTTGCCGGGGAATCGCAGCTTGCGGCCGGTGATCATCGCGCGCGGAAGGTTCTCGCGGTGGATCAGGCTGCCGGCGATCACGCCCGCCAGGTGCAGCACCACCAGCCCGAGCGTGAGGTTGGCGAAAAAGCCGTGCAGCTCCTCGTACGCGCTTTCGGCCTCTTTTTCACCCGCTTCGCCCTCGGCGTCCTTCGCCTTCGCGCCTTCGGCCGCGACTGCCGGCACCGTCGTTCCCGCCGCCGGTGCATGACCCAGCCAGGCGGCCAGCGGCCCCTCGTTCTCGGAATCCGCCTGCACTACAAAGCCGGTCACCACGGTCGCCGCCAGGCACACCAGCAGGGCCACGATCATGGCGCCGCCGGCGGGATTGTGCCCCAGGTAGTGCGCCGGCTTGCCGCGGAACAGGCTCGACAGGTAGCCGAACACCTCGACAGGCCCGCGGACAAAATCGCTGAACCGGGCGTAACGCGAGCCGATGAAGCCCCAGATCACGCGCGCCACCACGTAGGCGCCCACCCAGTAACCGGCGGCGATATGCGCATCCTCGAAGTCTTCGGCGGTGAAATAGGCCACCAGGAATGCCGCTGCCAGGGTCCAGTGGCCGATCCGTACGAATGAATCCCAGACACGGACTTGTTCTTTATTGTCTTCCATGTGGTTCGCTCCAGTTGACCATTGTAGGTTATCCCTGTCGCCAGGCCCCGGCATTGATGCGGATCAAGTCGCTCCGCCGCCGGCCTGCAATGGCGGACGACGCCCGCAGAAAGCCGGCGATCCGCGCCACTGCCGTTCCAGGCCGCATCGACCGTGTCAGGCAATCGTCATACGCCGGGCCCATGATGACCCAGATCAATGATGCCGGTCCTTCGTTTCCATAGGGTAGCTGCCGGATCGAACGCAACGGAATGACCATGCCCAGCGGCCGTTTTTGCGGACTCCTCCTGCGCCATGCCTTGTCGCGGTGGCGCCCCGGGCCCGCATTCACGCCGTCGATTGCCGCCGGCCGCCCTGCATGAACAACAAGGCGCTCGCCGAAACCGCCGCAGCAGACTCCCGGCGCCGCGAATACGAAGCGCTGGCCGCCGAGCTGGAGCGGCTGCGGGCCGACATGCAGGCGCTCGCCCAGCATGCCGCGCCGCAGCTTGCGGCCGCCGATCCCGCCTACCGCAGCAGCGCCTGCAACTTGCTGCATTACGTCGCACTGCGCAAGCACGACCTGCGCAGCCTGCAGGAACGCCTGGCGCGCCTGGGCCTGTCGTCGCTCGGGCGCGCCGAATCGCACGTGGCCGCCACCGTCGACGCCATGCTGGGCACGGTTGCCGCGGCGCTCGGCCGGCCGGCGGCGGAGTCGGCCTGTGCGGTGGGCTTCGACGAAGGCCACCGGCTGCTGCGCGCCCACACCGAGGAACTGCTGGGCGCGGGCCCTGCCCGCCGCAATACCCGCATCATGGTCACCATGCCGCGCGAGAGCGCGGACGACTACTCGCTGGTGCACGACCTGCTGCGGCGCGGCATGGATTGCATGCGCATCAACTGCGCGCACGACGACCCCGAGGTCTGGCAGCGCATGATCGACAACCTGCGCCGCGCCGAGTGCGCCGTGCAACGGCCTTGCAAGTTGCTCATGGACCTCGGCGGGCCCAAGCTGCGCACCGGGCCGGTGCAGCCCGGCCCGGCCGTGCTCAAGCTGCGGCCGCGGCGCGATGCGCTGGGCCGGGTGCTCGCACCGTGCCGGATCTGGCTGACGGCGGCCGGCGGCGGCACGGCGCCGCCGGCAGCGGCCGACGCGGTGGTGCCGGTGGCCTCGTCCGACTGGCTTGCCGGCCTGCGCAAGGGCGACGAACTCGAGTTCATCGACGCCCGCGGCGCGGCGCGGCACTGGCAGGTCACCGGAGAGGCGCCCGGCGGCTGCTTCTGCCAGAGCGAGCGCACCTGTTACCTGGTGCCGCGCATCGCCCTGCGGCGGCACGGCCCCAAGCGCCGCGGCAAGGCGCAGAACTCGACCGTCGCAGACCTGCCGCGGCAGGAAAGCTTCATCCTGCTGCACCAGGGCGACCGCCTGCTGCTGAGCCGCGGCGAAGCCCCCGGCCGCCCTGCCCGGCTGGACCGCCGCGGCCGCGTGCTGCGGCCCGCGTCGATCGGCTGCCTGCCGCCGGAATGCATCGACGACGTGCGCGCCGGCGAGCCGATCTGGTTCGACGACGGCCGCATCGGCGGCATCATCGAGCAGGTCGCCGACGGCACCGCCGCGGTGCGCATCACGCATGCGCCGGAGCGCGGCGCCAAGCTGCGCGGCGGCAAGGGCATCAACCTGCCGCTCAGCCGGCTGCGCATGCCCGCCTTCACCGAAAAGGATCGCGCCGACCTGCCCTTCGTCGCCGAGCACGCCGACATGGTCGGCCTGTCCTTCGTCGACCGCGTCGAGGACGTCGAGCACCTGCAGGCCGAGATCGACCGCCTCGGCGGCCGGCGGCCGGCCATCGTCCTGAAGATCGAGACACGGCGTGCCTTCCAGCACCTGCCGGAGCTGCTGCTGGCGGCGATGCGCCGGAGCCGCTGCGGGGTGATGATCGCGCGCGGCGACCTCGCGGTGGAATGCGGCTTCGAACGGCTCGCCGAGGTGCAGGAGGAAGTGTTGTGGTTGTGCGAAGCGGCGCACGTCCCGGCAATCTGGGCCACCCAGGTGCTGGAGAGCCTGGCCAAGGAAGGTCTGCCCTCGCGCGCCGAGATCACCGACGCCGCCATGGGCCACCGCGCCGAGTGCGTGATGCTCAACAAGGGCCCGCACATCGTCGAAGCGGTGGGTGCGCTGGACGACATCCTGCGGCGCATGCAGGGCCACCAGAACAAGAAGACCGCGCGCCTGCGCCCGCTGCACCTGGCGATGGATTTTTCCGTCGAGCATCCGCCGGCCTGATGCCGGCGCGCGGAACTTGCCGGCGCTTCAAACCCGCGCTGCTTCGATCCGCGCCACCGGAAACACCATGCGGAAATCGGTGACATTCAGCGCCAGCACCGGCTCGCCGCGCGCGAGATCCGGGAAATAGCGGGCATCGAAGCGCCAGCGCAGTACGCGGGCCAGGCGCACGTGGCCGCGCGCCGAGGGAGCGTAGGTGTAGACGCGCCCGTCGTACCATTGCGACAGCGTGCGCAGCGGCCGCGGCACCCAGTGAGCGGGCACCGGCAACCGCGGCCCGCGAGCTTGCAGCTCCAGCTCGGCGAAAATGGTGCCGTCCGGCGCGGCGACGGTCACCCGATCCACGCCGTCCGGGCCGGCGGCGAAATCGAAGTCGGCGCGATCCTTGGGGATGCCCCAGTTGTTCCGTCCGTTGACCACCGAAGCCCAGGTCGACACGAAGATGCGCGAGATCGACAGGTCGCGGCGCCCGCCGATGCCCAGCCTTCCCGGGATGTACAGCAACTCGCGGTAGGGCCCGACCTCGGACGCCGCATAGTCGACGAACATGGCGTAGGCCAGGCGGCTGCGTCCCAGCCGCGGGCAGCCGGCGGGCAGGAAGCTGCCTTGCTGCAGCACCTCGTGCGGCAGCCGCACCACGAATACGTAGCCCTGGCCGGTGAGAGTCCATGGTGCCGGCACCGGCGGCACCCCCGCGGGAAGAGACTGGTTCACGTGCCCGCCCGCTTCAGCCTTCCATCGCCTCCCCGTACAGGTCCAGCGCGCGCGCCTTCTGCTCGTAGCCGATGTAGCTGGGGAACATCCCCGCGGCCGGCTTGAACTCGGCCAGCACCTCGCGCGCCACCGTCACCTTGTGCACTTCGGTGGGGCCGTCCGCCAGGCCGACATGGAACGAGTTGACCAGCCAGTCGGAAAACGGCATCTCGTTGGACAGGCCGAGCGAGCCGTGCACCTGCAGCGCGCGCGCGGCGATGTCGTGCAGCACCTGCGGCATGACCGCCTTCACCGCGGCGATGTTCTTGCGCACCATCTTGTAGTCGTGGTGGCGGTCGATCAGCCAGGCCGTCTCCAGCACCAGGAGGCGGAACTGGCGCAGCTGGATCCAGCTGTCGGCGATCTTCTCCTGCACCATCTGCTTGCGCGCGAGCTGCTCGCCCTGGGTGAAGCGCGACAGCGCGCGCTCGCACATCATCTCGAAGGCGCGCCGCGCCTGCGCCACCGTGCGCATGGCGTGGTGCATGCGGCCGCCGCCCAGGCGCGTCTGCGCCACCACGAAGGCGTCGCCGCGGCTGCCCAGCATGTTCTCCAGCGGCACCCGCACATTGGTCCAGCGCATGTGCGCGTGCGTCGCCTCCGGCTCGCCATGGAAACCGTGGTTGCGCACGATCTCGATGCCGGGCGTATCCGCCGGCACGATGAACATCGACATGCGGCGGTAGCGCGCCGCATCCGGGTCGGTCACCGCCATCAAAATGAAGAAGCTGGCGAAGCGCGCGTTGGAGGCAAACCACTTCTCGCCGTTGATCACCCAGGCATCGCCGTCCTGCACCGCCGAGGTGGTGAACACCGTCGGGTCCGCGCCGCCCTGCGGCTCGGTCATGGCGAAGCAGGACACGATCTCGTTGGCCAGCAGCGGCTCCAGGAAGCGGCGCTTCTGCCCGGGCGTGCCGTAATGCGCCAGGATCTCGGCGTTGCCGGTATCCGGCGCCTGCGCGCCGAACACGATCGGCCCGAAGCGCGAGCGGCCGAACAGCTCATTCATCAGGGCCAGCTTGACCTGGCCGTAGCCCTTGCCGCCGAGTTCCGGCCCCAGGTGGCAGGCCCACAGCCCGCGCTCGCGCACCTTGGCCTGCAGCGGCCGCACCAGGCGCACGAAGTTCGGCGCGCGGATGTCCCACTGGCTGCCGAGCAGGTGGTCCAGCGGCTCCACTTCCTCGCGCACGAAGCGGTCGATCCAGTCGAGCTGCACCTGGAACTCGGGGTCGGTCTCAAACTGCCACATCGCATTGCCTCCGGTAGGTATCGCCACAACCGCCGTGCGCCAACTTGTTGCCCAGGAACGCGGCGGTCTCTTCCCTCACCCCACCGCCCGCTCCGCGGGTGGTTCCCCCCTCTCCCGCGGAGCGGGTGAGGGGGCGCGTTTAGGCGATGACTCGATGTCATCGCCTGCGGCCCCGAACGCCCGGCCATGGATGGCCGGGCCGGGTGTTCCGGCAACCGCATTGTCTCGCCAGGGACGGCCAAACTGAACATACAAGGGACGGCCCCCGGCGGCAAAGCCGCCGGGATCGCATCAACCGCGCTCGATCGGCAGGGCCGCGTCCGGCGCCCACTCGCCCATCGAGCCGTCGTAAAGCGTCAGGTCGTCGTAACCCAGCTGGTGCAGCAGGAACAGGTCCACGGTGGCCGAAATGCCGCCGCCGCAGTAGGCGATGACGTGCTTGTCCGGGGTGATCCCCGCCGCGGCGAATTTGGCGGCGGCATCGTCCAGCGTGGTCAGCGCCTTGCTCTGCGGGTCGATCAGGCTCGCCGCCGGCACGTTCACGCTGCCCGGTATGCGGCCGGGTCGACCGTAGCGGCTCGGCTCCTCGCCCTTGTGGAACTGCGGACCGAGGGCGTTGACCGTCACCGTGCCCGGCGCGCCGATGGCGGCGAGCACTTCCCGCTTGCCGACGAAGCGGCCCGGCAGCGGCCGCGCCCGCAACACCGCCGGCGGATAGCCGCGGGCCGGGCCGCTCTCCACCGGCCGGCCTTCGGCGCGCCACTTGTCGAGCCCGCCGTCGAGCACCGCCGCGCGCTCGAAGCCCAGCGACTTGAGCATCCACCAGAACCGCGTCGCCCACATCATGTGGCCGACGCTGTACAGCACCACCCGCATGCCCTCGCCGATGCCGTGGCGGCCGAACGCCGCCTCCAGCTGCGCCGTTGCCGGCATCATGAAGCGCAGCCGCGTGCCCGCGTCGGAGAATTCGCCCTGCAGGTCCAGGAAATCCGCGCCGGGAATATGCGCCGCGGCGAAGCCTTCGCGCGCCGGCACCGTCTCGTAGGGGAAGTCGCTGCCCGGCGGCGCCGGGTTGAGCAGGGTGGTGCAGTCGTAGACGCGCAGATCGGCGCGCCCCAACTCGCGCGCCAGCGCTTCGGTACTGATCAAGGCATCGGGCTCTCGCATGGCAGTCCTCCGGCCGCAGTTTTACCGCAGTATGCATCATGCCGGCAGGTGGCGGCGCAGCCGCCCGCCGCTGCGCCGATCGCGGCATGAGGCCCGGTCGCAGCCGGTCCGGGGGTAAACTGGGTGTAAAACGTGTGTAAAGCCGCCGGGCATGTATAGCCGCCGTTGGCTAAGCTGTGTACGTTGCGCACACGCAGGCTCGTGTGACTAAAAAACTCGGCCGTCGCGCCGATGTCGTATCTCTAGGAAACACGCTGGGGAGGATCGAGGAATGGCCGAACGTATGCGCGGCGCAGACGGCGCGCGCTTCAAGGCACGCCATGTCTGGGCGCTGTGGGCCTTTGCCGCTGGGCTGATCGCGGGGGCGCTGCTGGCCAACCTGTTTTGAACGCGAACGGCGCTCCAGGGTTTCGTTTTCGGCTTCGGCTTCGGCTTCGGCGTCCGCGGCGGCCTTGCGCAGCGGCAAAAATCGCCGCGCTACGGCCGGCCGGCCCGCGCAGCGGAGGCGGCGCGCAGGCGCGCAATGCGCTCCGCCGTGGGCGGGTGCGAGGACAGGTAGCTGCCCGGCTGCGACTTGTGCGTCCCGCCAGCCTTGTCGCGGGCCGCCACCATCCGTTCCAGCAGGTCGGCGAGGTGCGCGGGGGCAATGCCGTTCGCCTGCAGCACCCGCGCGGCGTAATCGTCGGCCTGGCTTTCGAACTCTCGCGAATAGCGCGTCTCCAGCAACGCCGTGGGCAGCGCCGCCAGCAGGCTTGAAATGTCGCCGAACCATGCGGTCATCGCCATGCCGACGAAAGAGCCCTGCAGCAGCATGCGCATGCCGTGCCGGTAATGCACGTGGCCGGCTTCGTGCGCCAGCACACCGAGGATCTCGTCGTCGTTGGCGGCCAAGGCAACCAGCTGGTCGAGCAGGATCACGCGGCCGTCGGGCAAGGCAAACGCGTTGGGGCCGATCTTCGGGCTGGAGCGGAATTCGACCAGCACCGCGCCGGCCGGCGCTCCGGAACCGTCGTCGGCCTGCCGCAGGGCCGCGAAGCGGGCGGCCAAGGCGGCGCGCCGCGGCGCCTCCAGCTGCGACGGCTTGAGCACCGACTGGTCCAGCGCGGCCATGGCCGAGTCGCTGATCCGCCGCGCCACCGAAGGCGGCAGGTCGCGTGCGATCAGCTCGGCCGCCGCCGGTGCCAGCCAGACATAGGCCACCACGGCCGCCGCCAGCGTCGCCAGCAATGCGGCCAGGGCTGCGCGCCAGCTCCGTTCCAGGCGCTCCACCCAGTCCAGGCGGTGCCCGGCCGCGTCCAGCGCCGGCTCCAGCGCCGCATGGTCGCGCACCTCGCAGAAGGCGCCGTCGGCAAAGCGCAGCACGCGCGGTGCGTTGCCCAGGCGCTCGGACACCTTCACCGCCGCGCGCGGTTCGCAGCGCAGCACCCCCTCGCCTTCCACCCGCACCTCGTCGCCGGCGATGCTCAGCCGCACGTCGTGGCGCCGCGCGCTGCGGCCGTCGAAATAGATCGCCGGAATCACCGGACGAACTCCGGCGGCAAGCGCCGCCTCAGAACGAAATGTCGATGTCGAACAGGTCCGCCGTTTCCTCGCCCGCGGCGCCGACCTCCTGTTCCTGGCTGGCGACGAAGTCGTCGAGCGAGCCGGCCGGCACCAGGGTCATGCATTCAGCCTTGTAGCGCATCAGGCGCACCATGGCCCAAGGATAGTAAAAGCCCAGGGTCAGCAGGGTGAACAGCCAGTTGCCGAAATAGATGACGAACAGCGGCCACACCGACAGGCGGTACTCGAAACGGTGTTCGCCCAGCCGCGTGCCGTTCCAGATCAGGTTTTGCAGGCGGGCGTTGAAAAAGGCGCTGTAGAGCAGGAACAGCGTGATCACGACGAACATGAACGCCGCGGTGGCCAGCGCCGGCGGCGGTGCCTTGGCCAGCGCCTTGAGCCCGCCGGAGCCGCCGAGCGTGACCGAAATGAAGATCGCAATCCCCGCGATGGCGGCAATCAGCAGCAGCCAGGCCTGCACGTAGATCGCATAGAACGCGCCGGCCCGCGGGGCGAAGCTGAACGCAGCCTGGCCGAAGCGCGCCTCGCCGTGCTGGTAGCGCTTCAGCTTCCAGTGGAAATACGGCGCGGCCAGCCCCAGCGTGACGATGGTCAGCAGGTAGCCGAACAGGAAGGTGACGTAGGCCTGCCCGACCGAGCCGTGGAAGCTGAAGCGCAAGCCGCGGTAGCTGCTGTTGTGCAGGCGGAACCGCATGGAATTGCGCAGCAGCACCGGCAGCACCGCCGCCAGCAGCACCAGCACGGCTACGCCGAACAGCGTCGACACACGGAACCCGAACTTGTACAGCAGCAGCAGCACCAGGGCGACGATGCGCCCCTTGAGGATCGTCAGCGGCTGCCCCCAGTACTCGAACGACGATCCGTCCAGCTCGGTGTTGCGGTACATGTACTGCAGCCGCCGCACCTTGGCCCAGGCTCCGTAGATCCCCAGCGTGACGATCGTCAGCGCGAGATTGACGATCCAGATGCGGAAATAATCGCCGCCGGTGCCGTGAAAGCGCACGGGCTGCGGCGGCGGCTGCAACGGCTGCGTCGCACTGAAGTCCACATCGCCCCCCAAGCCGCCGAGTTGCGGCGCGGTATTAGGAATTTTTTGATCGAAGCCGACTCCCTGCCCGCACGATAGCTCATTTGCCTCGGACGGGGCCAGCGCAGTCGCGCGCGACCGGCAGGCTTCAGGACAACGACACCCCCAGCGCCGCGCCGATGCCGTAGGTAAGCCCCGCCGCGGCGCAGCCGAACAGCGCCTGCCGCGCGGCGGAAAACCAGGGGCCGCGGCCGTTGAACAGCGAGGTGAGCACGCCGACCATGCACAGCGCCGCGCCGCTGGCGGCCACGCTGGCGCCGATCGCCCAGGCGCCGTGCAGCCAGAAGAACGGCGCGATCGGAAAAACCGCACCCGCGGAGAACAGGGCGAACGAAGTGGCGGCCGCGCTCCAGGCATTGCCGCCGAGTTCGGCCGGGTCGATCCCCAGCTCCTCGCGCGCCAGGGTGTCGAGCGCACCCTTCTTGTCCTTCATCAGCTCGGCAGCCACCCGCTGCGCATCGGCCTTGGGCAGGCCCTTGGCCTGGAAGATCAGCGCCAGCTCGTTCTGCTCGGCCTGCGGGGTCTGCTCCAGCTCCTCGGCCTCCTTGCCGATCTGGGTCTGCGCCAGCTCCCGCGCATTGGTGACCGACAGCCATTCGCCCAGCGCCATCGAGCAGGCGCCCGCCGCCAGGCCGGCCAGGCCGGTCAGCAGGATCGCGCGGCTGCCGGTGCCGGCGCCGGCCACGCCCATGATCAGGCAGAAGGTGGACACCAGGCCGTCGTTGGCGCCGAGCACGGCGGCACGCAGGTTGTTGCCCGAGCCGCCGCGGTGCCAGGGCTCGGCCCGGCCGATCGCCGCGCCGGCGGAAATGCCACCGGTGCTGGCGGCCACCGCCTGCACCACCGCGGCATGGCCGCGCTCCTCGGCCGAGATGGCCTGGGCGTCGCTCTGGCCGGCGTACTTGTCGCGGTCGGCGAATTCTGCGGCGGCGATGGTGGGCAGCACGAAGCGCGGCCCAAAGCGCCGCGCCAGCCGCGCCAGCAGGCGCGTGCGGAACGCCGGCACGAACGACGGCTCGCTGACGCCGGCCGCCGCTAGCTTGTCGCGCCAGATCTGCGCATGCGCGGCCTCGGCCTGCGACAGCTGCAGGAACAGGTCCCTGCGCACCGGATCGGCCTCCGCCGCCGCCAATGCCGCGTACATTGCCGCGCCGTTGAGCTCGTCGGCGAGATTGTCCTGGTAGCGCCTGGAATCCGTGCTGTTCATGCCGGCCCCCGCCGTCCGCGTTGCGTGGGCCGAGCATGCACAAACGGCGGCGTGGTGCACAATACCGCGTGGCCGCCGCCGCTCCGCACCGGCCGCCGCACCCCATCATTCGAGGAGACCGCGACATGAGCGCCAGCACCAACCGGCAGTGGATCCTGGCCAGCCGCCCCACCGCGATGGTCGGCCCCGAGCACTTCACCCTGCGCCAGGCCGCGGTGCCGGAGCCGGCCGCGGGCGAGGTGCTGGTGCGCCAGCACGTCATTTCGGTGGACCCCGCCAACCGCGCCTGGATGATGCCGATGCCGACCTACAAGGCGCCGGTCAACCCCGGCGACGTCATGCACGGCTTCGCCCTGGGCGAGGTGCTGCGCTCCAACGACCCCGGCTTCAAGCCCGGCGACCTGGTCGAAGGCATGATGGGCTGGCAGGAATACGCGGCAATGCCGGCGCGCGAGCTCACCCGGCGCAACCCGGCGTATTCGCACGAAATGCTGCTCAGCCTGCTCGGCATCACCGGCCTGACCGCCTACTACGGCCTGCTCGACGTCGGCACGCCCAAGGCCGGCGAGACCGTTGTGGTCTCCGCCGCCGCCGGCGCGGTCGGCAGCATCGTCGGCCAGATCGCCCGGATCAAGGGCTGCCGCGTGGTCGGCACCGCCGGCGGCGCCGACAAGTGCCAGTGGCTGAAACAGGAGCTCGGCTTCGACGAGGCGCTCGACTACCGCAGCGGCGACATGCGCAAGGCGCTGGCGCAGGCCTGCCCCAAGGGCATCGACGTGTATTTCGACAATACCGGCGGCGACGTGCTGCAGGCGGCCCTGTTGTCGATGCGGGTCAAGGGCCGCATCGTCTGCTGCGGCGCGGTCTCGCAGTACAACGCCGGCCAGCCGGCGCCCGGCCCGGTGGGCGTGCCCGCCCTGCTGGTGACCAAGCGCCTGCGCATGGAAGGCTTCATCGTCATGGACTTCTTCGCCACCCGCGACAAGGCCGAAGCCGAGCTGCACCAGTGGTACCGCGAAGGCAAGATCAAGTCGCCGGTGGAAGTGGTCAAGGGTTTCGAAAACACCCCGGCGGCGATGATCCGCCTGTTCCAGGGCGACCACCGCGGCAAGCTGCTGGTGGATGTGCGGTAAGGACGGGAATCGGGACTGCCTCGCGAATCGCGAATCGGGAATCGGGAATCGGGAATCGGGAATCGGGAATCGGGAATCGGGAATCGGGAATCGGGAATCGGGAATCGGGAATCGGGAATCGGGAATCGGGAATCGGGAATCGGGAATCGGGAATCGGGAATCGCAAAAGGCTCGGTTGGCCCGCGACACCTGTCAAGCAGGTTTCAGGGCAGCGCCCGCACTAACACCACAGCGCATCTCAGGCTGTCATTCCGAGCGGAGCGAGGAATCTGGCCGAACCACTTTCGCCGGAAGCGTCCCGGCCAGATTCCTCGCTCCGCTCGGAATGACAGGGCTTTTTCGATTCCCGATTCCCGATTCCCGATTCCCGCGGCAGTCCCGATTCCCGTTCTTCAAAGCGCGCGGATGCTGTTCACGCCGGTCTGCGCCGGATTCGCCCGCACCCACTGCTCCAGCGGATTGGCCTGCTTCCAGCCGGCGGCGTATTCGCCCAGGGTGCCGAAGTGCACGCCGCGCTGGTCCGCCATGTGTCGAATCAGGCGCTCCAACATGGTGATGCGGTGGCCGCGGGCGATGAACTCGGGGTGCAGGGTCAGGTTGAAGAAGCCGCCGGGGCAGTTCTTCAGGGCGTAGTCGAAATCGCCCTGCCAGATCTCCTCCACCTGCGAGGGCGCGGCGTAGCCCTGGTTGAAGCCGAGCACGAACTCGAACGCGGGAAAGTCGTCCAGCCCCCAGGTCACCGGCAGCTCCACCAGCTCGGTGATCTTGCCGAACTGGTAGGGCTCGTCCAGCGACCAGCGGTCGCCCTGGCGCAGGTAGTAGCCGTAGAAATCGTGCGCCATGCAGCTCGAGTCGTAGACGAAGCCGTATTCCAGCAACAGCTCCACCGACACCGGGCTCAAGTCCCAGGCCGGCGAACGGTAGCCTTGCGGCCGTACGCCGGCGGCGCGGTGCAGCGCCTCCAGGCCGCGGTCCAGCAGGCGCTTTTCGCCGGCGCGGTCGAAGCTGGCCGGGTTTTCGTGCACCCAGCCGTGGTGGCAGATCTCGTGGCCGGCGTCGCGGATCGCCTTGACCAGGTCCGGGAAGGCGCAGGCGGTATGGCCGGGTATGGCGAACGTGGCGGTCACGCCCAGCCGCTTGAGCAGCGGCAGCAGCCGCGGCACCGCCACCGCGGCGTACTCGCCGCGCGAGATCATGCTGGGATTGTTGGACTTCACCGAGCCGATCCAGGACGACATGGCGTCGAAGTCGAAGGTGATGCAGGCGGTCAAAACGGGCAATGCCATGGTCGTGCTCCTGCGAAGGGGAAATCAGGCGGGCTGCAGCGCAGGCCGCCGTGCAGCCCAAGGCCGCGCCTGCTCGAGCTGCGCGGCCAGCCGGAACAGCTGGTCCTCGCGGCCGAAGCCGGCGACGAAATGCAGGCCGATCGGCAGGCCGCCGGCGCTTTGCGCCAGCGGCACCGACATGGCCGGCTGCCCGGTCACGTTGAACAGCGCCAGGAACGGCGCGAACGAGCCCTTGTGGTCGAACCAGCCGTGCGTGGTCAGGCCCGGCGCGTTCTGGTTGTAGGTGCCCAGCGGCTGCGCCGGGCGCGAAGTGGTGGGCGTCAGCAGCACGTCGTATTGCGTGAAGAACGGCGCCACCGCCCGGCACACGCGGTTGAGCGCGCCCGGCACCCACAGCAGGTCCTTGGCCGAAAGCCCGCGGCCGTACTCGTAGGCCGAATAGGTCGCCGTCTCCAGCACGTCCAGCCCAGGCTTGCGGCCGGTGGCCTCGGCCAGCGCCTCCGTCCAGGTATAGATGCCGGCGGCCCAGCCGCGGATGCAGGCTTCGCGGAATTCCTGGTAACTGAAGTTCGGTCCGGCCTCTTCCACCGTGTGGCCGAGCGCCTCGCACAGGCGCGCCGCGGCTTCGGTGGCAGCCACGCACTCCGTGTCGATGGGAGCACCGGAAAACGCGCGGGTGCTGTAGGCGATGCGCAGGCGGCCGGGCGCCTGCCGGATCTCCTCGCGGTAGGACGCCGCCGGCCGGGCGATGGCATACGGGTCGCCGGGCGCCGGCCCTTCGATCAGGTCCAGCAGCGCGGCGGCGTCGCGCACGGTGCGCGTCAGCGCGTTTTCGATGCCCATGCCGAACAGCGCCTCGCCCATGTCCGGCGCCAGGCTCACGCGCCCGCGCGTGGGCTTCAGGCCAAACAGGCCGTTGCATGCCGCCGGGATGCGGATCGAGCCGGCGCCGTCGTTGGCGTGCGCCGCCGGCACGATGCCGGCCATCACCGCGGCGCCTGCCCCGCCGCTGGAACCGCCGGCCATGCGCCCCAGGTCCCAGGGGTTGCGGGTCGGCCCGTTGGCCACCGGCTCGGTGGTGCAGCCGTGGCCGAATTCCGGAGTGTTGCTGCGCCCGATGCTGACCAGGCCGGCCCGCCGGAACCGCAGCATCAGCTCGGTGTCGGTCGGCGTGGTCACGCCCCGCGCCATGCGGCTGCCCATCTCGAGCTTGCCGCCGCCGCGGTGCACCAGGATGTCCTTGATCAGGAACGGCACGCCGTAGAGCGCGCCGTTGGCATCCACCCGGTCGAGCTCGTCCTCGAAGGTCTCCAGCACCGCGTTGATGCGCGGGTTGAATGCCTCCACCGCCTGCAGCGCCAGCCCCATCAACTCGCGCGGCTGCACTTCCCGTCGCCGCACCAGCTCCGCCAGGGCGGTGGCATCCAGCGCCCGGTATTCTTCGAGATTCAATTCTTCCTCCGTCCCCAAGGCTGCGGTCCAGCCAAGACGGCTGCGTTGTAATTGTGCGAACGGCGCTTGCACGCCAATTGCTAGAGATGCTAAACGGTGTCGCCACCCGTTGAAAAGCTGGGCGCGCCGTTGCCGCGTCCGCTCTGGGCCGGGTTACAGGAAAGGCGTCCGATGAGGTGCACATGAAGACCGTTCCGTACCTTCTGCTCCCCTGCCTGCTGTTGGCCGCGCCAGCGCCGGCGCAGGATGTCCAGCCCGGCAGCTGGAACATCGAGATGGCGCTTGCCATCGGCGAGGAAAAGCCGCCGCCCAGCGCCACAACAATGTGCCTGAACAACCTCGACGAAATGGTCAACGCCGGCAGCGGCTGCGCGGCCCATACCACCTCGGCCAGCGGCGGCCATGTCGAAATGAGCCTGTCCTGCGACGTCAACGGCCTGAAGATGAACGGCACCGGCAGCCTCGCGGTGGCCCCTACCCGGGTCGACGGCACGCTCAACCTGACCATGCAGATGGCCGGCGACAATCCGGTGCCCTCGGTCACCACCTTGCATGCCGTGCGCCTCGGCGACTGCACGAAATGATGCGCATCGCCCCTGGCGACCTGGCCGACCCGCGCATCGTCGCCTTGCTGGAGACCCACCTGCGCACCGCCCGGGCCGAGACCGCGCCCGGCAGCGCGCACGCCCTGGACCTCTCCGGCCTGCAGTCGCCGGACATCCGCTTGTGGGCGATCTGGCAGGGCGACACCCTCGCCGGCGTCGGTGCGCTCAAGCGGCTGTCGCCGGATCACGGCGAGGTGAAGTCCATGCACACCGCCCAGGGCCTGCGCCGCCAGGGCGCCGGCAACGCCATGCTGCGCCACATCATCGCCGCCGCGCGCGCCGGCGGCCTGCGGCGCCTGAGCCTGGAGACCGGCTCCTGGGACTATTTCCGCCCAGCGCGCGCACTCTACGCGCGCCACGGCTTCGCCGAATGCCCGCCCTTCGGGGACTACCTGCCCGACCCCAACAGCGTGTTCATGACGCTCGACCTGTCGGGCAGCTGAAGCGGGGGTATCGCGGCGGCGGCTTTAGCCCGCCGCCATGGCGCTGTCCTCCGCCACCGGGATGACCTCGTCGAAGCGCGCGTAGTCGATGTGCTCGTTGCCGTCCTCGTCGGTGTACAGCAGGTCCCGGTAGCGGTGGTTCCAGCGGATTTGCGCCCAGCCGTAGCGCACCCGCGCGATCAGCGATTGCGACGTGCTCTCGTCGATGCCGTGCAGGCTGAGCAGCAGCGCCACCTCGTCGCGCTGCAGGCTCTCGGCGGTCTGGCCATGCAGCGGCGAGCCGGGCTCGATCACATGCATGAGCACCCAGCCGAGCAGGAACAGCGGATGATCCTCGCGCACCAGCTTGAGGTCGTGGACGCGGCGCATCCAGCTGCCGTCCGAGCCGAGCTCGCGCCGCAGCAGGCGCAGGTTGGCATGGGCGTCGACGATGACGTTCTGGCGCGCGTTGGCGGCGCGGATCATCAGCAGGGTCTGCCCGTCCACCTCGCGCACCACCGCCCATTGGGCAAAGCGCACGCGCGCCCGCGGCCGCGAAAAGCGGCTGAACATGATGCCGGTCAGCAGCGCCACGCTCATCACGCCGAAGAAGATTTCCACGGTGGCGACGACATGCGCGTACAGGGACTGCGGGTGCATGTCGCCATAGCCGACCGTGGCCATGGTCTCCACGCTGAAGAAGAACGCGCCGGCGAAGCCCGCCGGGTTCTGGTTGGCGATCGCGCCGTCGCCGAGGCTGTAGATGGCGGCGAACAGCAGGTTCAGGCAGACGAAGCACAGGCCCAACACCGCGAACAGGGCGCCCCAGCTCATGGTCATGCTGTAGTGGTAGAGGTCGCGCAGGAACTGCCGACGCATGCCGTGCGAGATCACCACCGCGGTGTCGATCTGCAGCCTGCGGCCGCGATTATGGAGATGACCCGGCATTTTCATCGGCTCAACGACGCTCCCCCGAGACGCCTGGCCGGACCGCCGGCGCCGCACCGGCGCCGAGGCGATACTGCCGGCTCGTCGAGCTAAACTGCGCCTGCGGCGCGCAGGACGTCAATGGCCGGGGTGTCCAGGCCCAGCTCGCGCAGGATCGCGTCGCTGTGCTGGCCGGGCGCGGGAACCGGCCCCAGGCGCAGCTCGAAGCCGTCCGGCAGGCCGGGCGGAACCGGCGCGGGAATCTTGCCGGCGGCGGTGTCCACCTCGGCCCAGCGGCCGCGCGCGCGCAGCTGCGGATGCTCCCACACCTCCTGCATGGTGTTGACGCGGCCGTTGGCGATCTGCGCCGCCTCCAGGCGCGCCACCACCTCGTCGGCGGTGAGCCCGGCAAAGCAGTCCAGGACCACCTTGCGCAATTCCTCGCGCGCCGCGTTGCGGGCGGCGTTGGAGGCGTAGCGCGGATCGCTGCCCAGCTCGGGGCGCCGCAGCACCTCGCGGCAGAACGACACCCACTCGCGCTCGTTCTGCACGCCCAGCATCACCGACCCGCCGTCGCCGCAGGCGAACGGGCCATAGGGGAAGATCGTCGCGTGGGCCGCGCCCACCCGTGGCGGCGGCGGCGCGCCGTCGTAGGTGTAATACAGCGGGCTGGTCATCCACTCGACCATGCTTTCCAGCATGGACACGTCGATACGGCAGCCGGCGCCGGTGCGGCCGCGTTGGATCAGCGCCGCCAGGATATTGGAATACGCGTACATGCCGGCGGCGATGTCGGCGATCGAGCAGGCCGCCTTGGCCGGCTCCGCGGCGGTGCCGGTGACCGACAGGAAGCCCGACTCGCTCTGGATCAGCAGGTCGTAGGCCTTCTTGTCCTGGTAGGGTCCGCCGGTGCCGTAACCCGAGATGTCGCAGACGATCAGGCGCGGGTGCTTTTCCTTCAGCGCCTCGTAGGACAGGCCGAGGCGCTGCGCGGCGCCGGGCACCAGGTTCTGCACCAGCACGTCGGCCTTGGCCACCAGCGCCTGCAGGATCGGACCGGCGCCGGCGTGCTTGATGTCGAGCGTCAGGCTCTCCTTGGAGCGGTTGGTCCAGACGAAGTGCGAGCACAGGCCCCTGACCCGGGTGTCGTAGGCGCGCGCGAAATCGCCGGCGCCGGGCCGCTCGATCTTGATGACGCGCGCACCCAGTTCGGCGAGCTGGCGCGTGCAGAACGGCGCGGCGATCGCCTGCTCCAGCGAAACCACGGTGATCCCGTCCAGCGGCAGCATCGGCGAACCCCGGGACGCGCGATCAGGCGGATGCGGGCGGGGCTTTGCCGTCGTACTCCACGGCATGCGCCGCGGCTTCCCACATGGCGCGGCCGGCGGGCTTGTTCTGCTCCTCGTGCAGGTGGCCCACCAGGCCGATGCAGCGCGAGATCACCAGGAAGCCGCGCATGATCTTCAGCGGCACGCCGATCTCCAGGAACAGCGCGGCGATGGCGCCGGGCGCGTTGATCGTCATGTGGCGGCCCAGCGATTCGTCGAAGGCGCGGCTCAGCGCCTTCAGCGCCGCGACGTAGCGCCCGGACACGCCGTGCGCCTCCGCCACCTTGAACAGGGCCGCCGGCCGCGGGTCGTCGGGCTTGTGGTGCGGCTGGCCGAAGCCGGGCAGCAGCTTCTTCTGCTCGCCGTGGCGCTGCACGATGGCGCGCGCGGCGGCCTCCAGGCCATCCGGATGCGACACCATTTCCACCAGCAGCGGCGCGGTCAGCTCCACCGTGCCGACGAACTGGTCGCCGACGCCGAGCAGGCCGGCGGCCACCGCGCCCTGCAGGGATTCCGGCGCACCCATGTAGGTGATGCGCGCGGCCACCACGCTCGGCGCGATGCCGTGATCGGCCAGCGCGACGATGGCCGCCTCGACGATCGCCCGCTGCGCGGCGGTCGGCCGCGTGCCCAGGACGATCAGGTAGATGAAGTCGCCGAGCGAAACGCCGCCGATGAGGCTTTCGCACAGGTCTTCGCCGCGCACGAAGATCTGCTTCGTGTTGTAGGTGCAGATCGACGATGTCGCGTGCCGCTGTGTCATGGGGACCTTCTCCGGTGCCTGTGGAACCTGCGCAAGCCGGCAGGTTACAAGAAACGGCGGGCCTGCAAAACCGCGTTTCACGGTTTGAAACCAATCTGGCACGGTCAACCGCCGCCCGGCCTTCCCGGCCGGAGCATTCCAACTGAATTCGTGGTTGTCATCCTGAGCGCAGCGAAGGATCTGGCCAGATTCTTCGCTGCGCAGAATGACAAATCAAATTTGTCTGCAACCAAACGACAATCGCGCTAAAGCGTTGCGCGCCGCCGGTCGATCACCCGCCGCGCCTTGCCCACCGAGCGCTCGAGCGTGCCGGGCGGGTTCACCAGCACCTTCACCGTCACGCCGATGTAGGACTTGACGTGGTGTTGCAGCGCCCGCGCCACCTCCCGCTGCCGCTCGGTCGACAGGCCGGCGGCGTCGCGGCCCAGCTCCACGCTCACCGCCACCTGGTCCAGGTTGCCCTCGCGCGTCACCTCGATCAGGTAGTGCGGCGCCAGCTCCGGCGCCTGCAGGATCAGCTCCTCCACCTGGGTCGGGTACATGTTGACGCCGCGGATGATCAGCATGTCGTCGGAGCGGCCGGTGATCTTGTCCATGCGCCGCATGCCGCGCGCGGTCGGCGGCAGCAGCCGGGTGAGGTCGCGGGTGCGGTAACGGATCACCGGCAGCGCCTGCTTGCTCAGTGAAGTGAACACCAGCTCGCCCGGGCTGCCGTCCGGCAGCACCGCGCCGGTCGCCGGGTCGACGATCTCCGGGTAGAAATGATCCTCCCAGATCACCGGGCCGTCCTTGGTCTCCACGCATTCGCAAGCCACGCCCGGCCCCATCACCTCGGACAGGCCGTAGATGTCCACCGCGTCGATGGCCGCGCCATTCTCGATCTCCGCGCGCATGGAGTTGGTCCAGGGCTCGGCGCCGAAGATGCCCACCGCCAGGCTGCTGGCGCGCGGATCGAGCCCCTGGCGGCGGAACTCCTCCACGATGTTGAGCATGTAGGAGGGCGTGACCATGATGATGTGCGGCTTGAAGTCGGCGATCAGCTGCACCTGTTTCTCGGTCTGGCCGCCGGACATCGGCACCACCGTGCAGCCGGCGCGCTCGGCGCCGTAATGCGCGCCCAGCCCGCCGGTGAACAGGCCGTAGCCGTAGGCGATGTGCACGATGTCGCCGGGGCGGCCGCCGGCGGCGCGGATGCTGCGCGCCACCAGGCCGGCCCAGGTGTCGATGTCCTGCGCGGTGTAGCCCACCACGGTCGGCTTGCCGGTAGTGCCGCTGGACGCGTGCAGGCGCACCACCTGTTCGCGCGGCACCGCGAACAGGCCGAAAGGATAATGGTCGCGCAGGTCCTGCTTGGTGGCGAAGGGGAAGCGCCCGAGGTCCGCCAGCTCCTTCAGGTCCCCCGGGTGCACGCCGGCCGCGTCGAAGCTGCGCCGGTAGTGCAGAACGTTGTCGTAGGCGTGGCGCAGCGACCAGCGCAGCCGCTGCAGCTGCAGCGCGGCCAGCTCGTCGCGGCTGGCGCGTTCGATCGGCTCCAGCGCCGGCGGGGCATGCTGACGTAGGGCCATAGCTTCAGCTCCCGGCCTGCCCGGCCGCGGCATGCAGCGCGCCGGCGACCTCGCCCTTGAGCCGGTGCGACTTGCCGCGGAACAGCGCCACCGTCTCGCCATCCTGGTTGACGACCGAGACGTCGTAGACGCCGCTGCCGCGGCCGAGCACGCGCTCCACCGCCTCGGCCACCAGCCAGTCGCCGGGCCGGCCGGGCTTGAGGAAGTCCACCTGGCAGGCCGCCGCCACCGTGATCACGTTATGGCTGTTGCAGGCGAAGGCAAAGGCGCTGTCGGCCAGGGTGAAGATGATGCCGCCATGGCACATGCGCAGCCCGTTGAGCATCTCCTCGCGCACCTGCATGCGCAGGCGCGCGTAGCCCGGCCGCACCTCGTCGACCTTCATGCCGAGCCACTGCGAGGCGCGGTCCTGGGCGTACATGGTGGCGGCCACCGCCTCGGCGGTGGCCTGCGGGTCGGGCATGTTCTGAGCGTTAGTCATTTTGTTCGAGAGGCGAGAGGCGAGAGGCGAGAGGCGAGAGGCGAGAGGCGAGAGGCGAGAGGCGAGAGGCGAGAGGCGAGAGGCGAGAGGCGAGAAAAGCATGCGCCGCTCTTAGATCGTGTCAAACTTTTTTGCTTTTGCGCCTCTCCCCTCTCGCCTCTCCCCTCCCGTCCTCTAGCGTCCAGTAAAATTCGGCGCCCGCTTGGCCAGGAACGCGGCCACGCCCTCGCGGTAGTCTTCGCTGAATCCCAACTCGCGCATGTAGTCGCGCTCCAGGTCGACCTGCTGCTCGAAGCTGTTGGACGGGCTGGCGTAGATCGCCTGCTTGGTGCGCGCCAGGCCCTTGGTCGGCGCGACGGCCAGGCCCTTGAGCAGAGTCTCCACTTCCTGCTGGAACGCGGCGTCGTCGATGCACTTCCAGATCAGGCCCCAGGACTGCGCCTGCTCGGCGGAAAGCTTGTCGCCCAGCATCGCCAGGCCCATGGCCCGCGCGGTGCCGACCAGCCGCGGCAGGAAGTAGGTGCCGCCGGTGTCCGGGATCAGCCCCAGCTTGCAGAACGGCTCGATGAAGCTGGCCGACTTCGTCGCCACCACGATATCGGCCGCCAGCGCCAGATTGGCGCCGGCGCCCGCCGCAACGCCGTTGACCGCGCACACCACCGGCAGCGGCAGCGCCCGCAGGCTCTTGATCAGCGGCCCGTAGTAGTTCTCGATGGAATTGCCCAGGTCCACCGGCTTGCCGCCCGGCGCCACCGCGCGGTCGCCGAGGTCCTGTCCGGCACAGAAGCCGCGGCCGGCGCCGGTGAGCAGCAGCACGCGCACCGTGTCCGACTCGCGCACTTGCGCCAGGGCGTCGCGCAGCTCCTCGTGCATCTTCACCGTGAAGCTGTTCAGCTTGTCCGGCCGGTTGAGCGTGATGCGCGCGATGCCGGCGTCGACGGAATACAGCAGGTTTTCGTAGCTCATTTCGCACTCCCCTTGGCAACCATCGTCAGCACCTCGTACTGGGCCACGACCTTGCCGTCCTGGTTGACGACCGTCGTATCCCAGCGCACCTCGCCGTAATTCTCGGTGATGCGCGGGTTCTTCTGCTTGCAGGTGAGCGTCACCTGCAAGGTGTCGCCGGGGCGCACCGGCGTCATGAAGCGCAGGTTGTCCACGCCGTAGTTGGCCAGCACCGGTCCCGGGTTCGGCTCGACGAACAGCCCGGCGGCGATCGACACGATGTAATAACCGTGCGCCACGCGCCCGCCGAAGAACGGGTTGGCCTTGGCCGCGGCCTCGTCCATGTGGGCGTAGAAGATGTCGCCGGTGAAGCGGGCAAAGTGCTCGATGTCGTCCAGCGTGACGGTGCGCTTGCCGGTCACCACGGTGTCGCCCAGCTCCAGCTCTTCCAGGGTCTTGCGGAACGGGTGCACGTCCTGCCGGGTCGGTGCGCCGGGAATCCAGCGCTCGCCGATGCGCGTCAGGGTCTTGGGCGAGCCCTGCACCGCGGTGCGCTGCAGGTAGTGCATCACGCCGCGCACGCCGCCCAGCTCCTCGCCGCCACCGGCGCGTCCGGGGCCGCCGTGCACCAGCACCGGCATCGGCGCGCCGTGGCCGGTGGACTCCCTGGCGCAGTCGCGGTTCACGATCAGCAGGCGGCCGTGGTACGAAGCCGCGCCGAACACCAGTTCGCGCGCGAACTCGTCGTCGGCGGTGAACACCGAGCCGACCAGGCTGCCCTCGCCGCGGCGCGCCAGCTCCACGGCGTCGGCCGCGCCGTCGTACGGCATGATGGTCGACACCGGCCCGAACGCCTCCACTTCGTGCACCACGGCAGCCGCCTTGGGATCGGCGCAATGCAGCAGCAGCGGCGGCAGGAACGCGCCCTTGCCGGCGTCGGCGCCGACCACGGCGAACCGCTCCGGGTCGCCGGACACGAGCTGCGCCGCCCCGGCGATGCGCCGCACGGCGCCCAGCACCTCGTCGCGCTGGCCGCGGCTGGCCAGCGCTCCCATGGTCACGCCCTCGGCCGCCGGGTCGCCCACCACCACCTTGGCCAGGCGCGCGCGCAGCGCCTCGATCAGCGGCGCCACCAGGGCGCGCGGGGCGATGGCGCGGCGGATGGCGGTGCACTTCTGGCCCGCCTTCACCGTCATCTCGCGCACGATCTCCTTCACGTACAGCTCGAACTCGGGCGAGTCCGGCGTGGCGTCCGGGCCCAGGATCGAGCAGTTCAGCGAGTCCGCCTCCATGGTGAAGCGCACCGCGTTGGCGACGATGGCCGGGTGCTGGCGCAGGCGCCGCCCGGTCGCCGCCGAGCCGGTGAAGGTGACCACGTCCTGGCAGCCGACGTGGTCCAGCAGGTCGCCGACGCCGCCGCAGACCAGCTGCAGCGCGCCTTCCGGGAACGCGCCGGACTCGATCATGCGGCGGAACATCAGCTCGGTCAGGTAGGCGGTCTGGCTGGCCGGCTTGACGATGGCCGGCACGCCGGCGAGCAGGTTCACCGCCAGCTTCTCCAGCATGCCCCAGCACGGGAAGTTGAAGGCGTTGATGTGCACCGCCACGCCCTGCAGCGGCGTCAGGATGTGCTGCGCCACGAAGGCGCCGGTCTTGCCCAGCACCTCGGGGTTGCCGTCGAGCACGAAGCCGGCGTTGGGCAGCTCGCGGCGGCCCTTGCCGGCGTAGCTGAGCAGCGTGCCGATGCCGCCCTCGATATCCACCCAGGAATCGGTGCGGGTGGCGCCGGTGGCCCGCGACAGCTCGTAGAACTCCTCCTTGCGCTCCTGCAGGTAGGCGGCCAGCGCCTTCAGGCGCATCGCGCGGTCGTGGAAGCCGAGCTTGCGCAGCGCCGGGCCGCCGACCTTGCGGCCGTAGTCCAGCATCGCGCCGAACTCAAGACCGGAGCTGTTCACCTCCGCCACCGGCGCACCGGTGACGGCGTGCAGCATCACCGCGCCCGCACCCTGTCCGGCCTGCCAGTGCCCGCAGGCGTAGCTGTTCAGCTTGTTCATGCCCAAAGCCCTTTGTCGTGCTGATGCCCTCTTCCGCCGCGGAAGAAAGCGGTTTTTCGGAGGCGGCACCCCGGCCGGGCCGCGCGGCGCCGGCCGGAAGGCACGCCAGACGGTCCCTCAGGTGTCCTGGTCGAAATCGATCACCAGCTCGTCGCTCACCGGAAAGCTCTGGCACGCCAGGATGAAACCGCGCGCCACCTCGTAATCCTCCAGCGCATGGTTGGCGTCCATGTCCACCTCGCCCTTCACCAGCTTGCAGCGGCAGCTCGCGCAGACGCCGCCCTTGCAGGCGTACGGCAGCTCGATGCCCTGCTCCAGCGCGGCGTCGAGCAGGGTCGCGGTGTTCTTCGCCAGCCCGTACTCGCGCGCACGGCCGTCCATGATCGCGGTCACGCGTGCCTCGTGACTGCCCTTCACCGGCGCCGCCGCGCGCGTGCGCGCACCCTTGGGCAGGCCGCTGTCGAACAGCTCCATCTTGATGCGGGCGCCGTCCACGCCGTGCGCGCGCAGGCTGGCCGAAACATCCTCCATCATCGAGCGCGGCCCGCAGATGTAGGCCACGTCGATCCCCGCCGCCGGCACCCAGTGCTCCAGCATCTGGTCGCACTTGGCGCGGTCGATGCGGCCGTTGAACAGCTCCACGTCCTGGTGCTCGCGCGACAGCACGAACACCAGGTTGAAGCGCGCCAGGTAACGGTCCTTGAGGTCTTCCAGTTCTTCCTTGAACAGCACGCTCGACGAGGCGCGGTTGCCGTAGACCAGGGTGAAGCGCGAATGCGGCTCGGCCGCCAGCGTGGTCTTGACGATCGACAGCACCGGGGTGATGCCGCTGCCGGCGGCGAAGGCCACGTGGTGGCGCGCCGCGGCCGGCTCCAGCGGCACGTTGAAGTGGCCGGCCGGCTCCATGCAGTCGACCACCTCGCCGGCCTTCAGGTGCGCGTGCGCCCAGTTGGAGAACGCGCCGTCGGCGACGCGCTTGATCGCCACCCGCAGCTGCTGTTCCTGCGCGCTGGCGCAGATCGAGTACGAGCGGCGGATCTCCTCGCCGCCGAGCCGGGTGCGCAGGGTCAGGTGCTGGCCCTGCACGTAGTGGAACGCCTCCGCGGCATCCGGCGGGCACTCGAAAGTCACCACCACGGCGTCCCGCGTCTCGGGCTGGACCTGGGCGATGCGCAATGCATGGAAACGGCTCATGTCGGGCTCGTCAATGCGGCTTGAAGTAATCGAAGGGTTCCAGGCACTGCTGGCAGCGGTACAGCGCCTTGCACGGCGTGGAGCCGAATTCGCTCACCAGCTGCGTCTGCGCCGAGTCGCAGCGCGGGCAGCGCACTTGCCGCGGCGCCGCGCGCCGCAGGATGCGGCTGGCGTCCACCGCCTGCTCCGCCGCCGCGCCGGCGCTGCAGGGATGCGGCGGGGCGATGCCGTAGGCCGCCAGCTTGCCGCGGCCGGCCGCGCTGATCCAGTCGGTGGTCCAGGCCGGCGACAGCTGCTGGCGCAGGCGCACGCTGCCGAGGCCATGCGCAGCCAGCATCTCGCGGATGCTGGCGGCGATCACCTCGGTCGCCGGGCAGCCCGAATAGGTCGGCGTGATGGTCACTTCCAGCTCGTCGCCGCCGGCGCCGGCCACCCAGCGCACGTTGCGGACGATGCCCAGGTCCACCAGCGAGATCGCCGGGATCTCCGGGTCCGGCACCTGCGCCAGCCAGTCCCAGACCTGCGCCGGCTCCGCCCGCGCCTGCTCTTCCACGGCGGCCATCGGCACCGCGCTCACCAGCGCGCACCGGGATAGGCGCGCTGCAGGAACTGCATTTCCGCCAGCAGGAAGCCCAGCTTCTCGGTATGCCGGCCCTGCTTGCCGCCGCTGTGCATCCAGGCCTCCGCCGGCGGCTGCTTGAGCGTCGCCTCGGCCAGCACCTCGCCGACGTAGTCCAGCCACGGCGCGCGCAGGCCCGCCGGATCGAACCCGGCGCCGGACGCCGCCGCATCCCGGTCCAGCGCGTCGCCCTGGAACATCTCGCCCGTGTAGGGCCACAACTGCTCCAGCGCCGCCTGCATCATCGCGCGGCTCTTTTCCGTGCCGTCGCCCAGGCGCACCACCAGGTCGCTGCTGCGCCGCAGGTGGTAGGCCACCTCCTTCTGCGCCTTGGCGGCGATTTCGGCGACGCGCGGATCGGCGGAAGCGGCCAGCTCGCGCAGCGCCAGCGCGTGCCAGGCGTCGAACAGGAACTGGCGCATCAGCGTGTCGGCATAGCTGCCGTTGGGCTGCTCGACCAGCAGCAGGTTGCGGAACTCGCCGGCGTCGCGCAGAAATGCCAGCTCATCCTCGCTGCGGCCGGCCCCCGCACTGTCTAGCTCGCCGGCATAGGACAGCCACAGCCGCGCCTGCCCGATCAGGTCCAGCGCGACATTGGTCAGCGCCATGTCCTCTTCCAGCGCCGGGCCCTTGCCGCACCACTCCGACAGGCGCTGCGACAGCACCAGCGCGTTGTCGCCCAGGCGCAGGAGGTACTCGAAGGGCGCGGCAGGCTTGGCGGCGTCCATCAGATGTTCTTCACTTCTTCCGGCATCGGGAAGAAGGTCGGGTGGCGGTAGACCTTGCTGCGCGCCGGGTCGAACAGCGGCGCCTTGTCGCCCGGGCTGCTGGCGGTGATGTCGGCCGAGCGCACCACCCAGATGCTCACGCCCTCGTTGCGCCGCGTGTAAACGTCGCGCGCGTTGTTGACCGCCATCTCCGCGTCCGGCGCGTGCAGGCTGCCGACGTGCTTGTGCGCCAGGCCGTGCTGGCTGCGGATGAAGACTTCCCACAGGGGCCATTCGCTGCTCATGGTCATTGCTCCGGTGCGGCTCAGGCCGCTTTTTGCGCCTGCGGCGCCTGGTGCTTGGCGGCGTGCGCGACAAGCGCCTCGCGGAACCAGGCGCCGTCCGCGGCCGCCTTCACGCGCGTGGCCAGGCGGTCGCGGTTGCAGGGGCCGTTGCCCTTGATCACTTCGAAGAACTCGTTCCAGTCCGGCTGGCCGAAATCGTAGTGGCCGCGCTGCGCGTTCCACTTCAGCGCCTGATCGGGTATGGACAGGCCCAGGTACTCGGCCTGCGGCACCGTCTGGTCCACGAAGCGCTGGCGCAGCTCGTCGTTGGAAAACAGCTTGATCTTCCACTGCGCCGACTGCGCGCTGTGCACCGACTGCTCGTCGGGCGGTCCGAACATCATCACCACCGGCCACCACCAGCGGTTCAGCGCGTCCTGTGCCATCGCCTTCTGCTCCGGCGTGCCGCGGCACAGCGCGATCATGATGTCGTAGCCCTGCCGCTGGTGGAACGACTCCTCCTTGCACACCCGCGTCATCGCCCGCGCATAGGGGCCAAACGAGCAGCGGCACAGCGGGATCTGGTTCATGATCGCCGCGCCATCCACCAGCCAGCCGATCGCGCCGATGTCGGCCCAGCTCAGCGTCGGGTAGTTGAAGATCGAGGAATACTTGGCCTTGCCGGAATGCAGGTCGGCGAGCATCTGGTCGCGCGAGATGCCGAGCGTCTCGGCCGCGCTGTACAGATACAGGCCGTGGCCGGCCTCGTCCTGGATCTTCGCCAGCAGGATCGCCTTGCGCTTCAGCGTGGGCGCGCGCGTCACCCAGTTGCCCTCGGGCAGCTGGCCGACGATCTCCGAATGGGCGTGCTGGCTGATCTGGCGGATCAGGGTCTTGCGGTAGTGCTCCGGCATGAAATCCTTGGGCTCGATCTTCACGCCGCGGTCGATGCGCTCCTGGAAGGCACGCTCGTCCGCATCCATCTCCTCGGCGGCGCGCACCCGCTTGGCGCCGGTGTCGACCATTTGTGCGTACATGCGTGCCTCCTCCGGCACCAATCGGTCGCAGGATTATTTGATACAATTTACAGAATGTCAATGTGTTTTTTGTGTCATATTGCGAGCCGGTAGCGGAGCGCTTGGCCCCGCGCCGGGCAGGAACGCCATAATGTGCGCCATGAACCCATCCGCGGCGGCCGCCGCCGGCGAAGCCGAGGCCCGCATCCCGCGCACCGCCGCGAGCGTGGCCGGCTGGATCCGCCGCTGCCTGCGCGAGGAGCAGCCGCGCTCCAAGTCCCTGATCGTCACCATCCTGGGCGACTCCATCGTTCCCTGCGGCTCGGCCATCTGGCTCGGCGACCTCATCGGCCTGCTGGAACCGTTCGGCGTCAACGAGCGCCTGGCGCGCACCAGCACCTCGCGCCTGGCCGAGGAAGGCTGGATCGAGGCGCGCCGCGACGGCCGCCGCAGCCGCTACGCGCTCACGCCTTCCGGCACTGCGCGCTTCGAGCACGCCTTCCAGCGCATTTACGCGCCGCCGCTGGAGCATTGGGACGGCATGTGGACGCAGGTCGTCCTGCTGCGGGAAGACACCGGCGCGCAGGACCGCGCGGACCTGCGGCGCGAGCTGCAATGGGAGGGTTACGGCCTGCTGGCGCCGGGCATCTTCCTTCATCCGGCCGCCAACCTGCCCGCCCTGGAGGAGATCCTCGATCGGCTCGAACTGCGCGGCCGCGCCGTGGTGCTGCAGGGCCGCGCCGCCGGCAGCCCGGATGCGCCCAACGCCGCCGCGCTGGCCGACCAGTGCTGGGCACTGGACGCCTGTGCGCAGGAGTACCGCCGCTTCCTCACCCGCTTCGAGCCGCTGCTGCGCCTGCTGGACGCTGGCGAAGCCCTATCGCCGGCCGACGCCTTCGTTGCGCAGACCCTGCTGATCCACGCCTTCCGCCGCGTCAGCCTGCACGACCCGCGCCTGCCCGCCCCCATGCTGCCATCGGACTGGCCCGGCCACGCCGCCTACCGCGTCTGCCGCGAGCTCTACCGTCGCACCGAGGCCGCCACCTGGCGCCACCTTACCGCCCGCGTGAGCGGGCTCGCTGGGTCGCCCGGACTCGGGCTGGCCGTGTTCCAACATCGCTTCGAAGCCTGATTCGCTGAGCCATCTCGATACGAAGCAGCCCGAATAGGCTTCATTGATGCTTGCCCTGCGTCAGGCATTGACGGGCGTCGAATGTCTGGCCTGAATACCGGAATGCATCCGTAGGGCCCTGTGTTACCCAAACAGTGCCCTGCAGCCGTTTCTCTGCGCCTGACCCGAAGGTGCCGGCAGGCGAATATCCGCTTCGTGCCAGGAGCGGTCCTTCGACCTAGCAAATTCGCCGCCGGAAAGCTGCCAGATGAACGGTAGTTTCTGAGTTCAGACTACGAGTCGTGACCGTTCGCTTGCGTGACGAGTTAGATACGTGACGCCTGCCACTCCTCTAACCACGTTGCGAAATCTGGATGCTCAGCACGTGCCTCTGCAACCACGGACAGGGGATTCTTGGGGACCGCGATGCCAAACGATGTTCGGAGCCATTGCCGGAATTCCGGCAATCTCTTGGCGGGCGGGTCTTGTTCAGAAACCTTCCCCCAACTTATCTCGAAACCTAGTTCATCCGCGCCTACGGCTAATAATGCTAGGAATTGCTTCAAATTCCCTGCAATTAGGCCGCAATCAGTTCCTTCAGAACCTAGAAATATTACTGGGGCGTTTTCAACAGTACGACCTGGATACACCCACAACCCATAGAGGGAGCCGTCCGGCCCATGGCCAAAGATGATGAATTGCTCCGCAGCTTTGCGGTCTCCTCCGAACCAATGCGCGGCACCAAAGGGCCACTTGTCCAACTCGAAGTGACCGCTATACCACTCACGCTCTTTATTTTGAAAACGCAGCAGTTCTCCAAGTGGCGAGGGAATTGATACGCCAACAGGGAAATTGCGCCGGAACTCTTCCTCGGTCACTAAATCTCCTTCAGCAAAGGGTGGCCAAGCCAGTGTGCCCGCCATTGCTCCTCAAGCCAGTCGTTCACCGCTAGAAGCTCCGGGCCGTTATCGAAAGCGGGACAATCTCGACAGCAAGAGCCTGGTCAAACATAGCAAGAGTAGGGTGGGCAAAGCGTAGCGTGCCCACCGTGACTTCGATCCGCGTGGGCAAATGAAGCCTGCCCACCCTACCCTCGCTAGCAGCGGGCTTAAGTGAGATGTGCAAAAAGTCCGCGCGAAAAGAAATTCGCAAGGATTGCGGCAAACACAACGCCGATGAGGAGGATGATCCATCGCAAACGCAGCCAAGCGGGACGAAACGATGATAGCTGTGCGACCACATCCACAACGTAGGCCGCGCAGTAAGCGACGTTGGCGAGTGTGGCGAGCACGAAGAGTAGCTGAATTCCATCACCGCTCAGAAATTGCCGAGATTCGGGCAGGTTCGTGAAATACACTGCGGCGACTACAGCGAGCAGTGCAAAGTTGTATAAAATCCGTCGCGGTTCCCAATACCGGATCGCATCCGATAGCGCGACCCGTGCGGTGACTTCTGTCATGCTCATGACGCTCCGTGCTCAGTCCGCCACCGAATTCGGGCTAGGTGATCGTTCGACGACGCTTCGCAGTTAACCCAGCTAAAGGCGGGCAGAATTAAAGTTAAAGGGGTCGATTGAAATAAACAACACCCTCTCACCTATAGCTGCGTCATAGGTCGTTCGGAACATCCATCCGTGCAATGCGTTAGACCTTAGGAAAATCGACCGATATTCGCCGGCGCCAGTAATTCGGCCGCCGCCGGTCATGAGCAAAGGCCAGCACCCATAGGGTGTCGCCGGTATCCAGGCAAACGACATGAAACGGGAATTTTCGCACCGGAAAGCTGCGCACCGGCAGGTGTGCAACACGCGGAATAGGAGCACCAGAACGCGGAAAGGCTTCGATGTGACCAAGGGTAGTCTCTACCGCATGCAGAAATCGCAAACCCAGGCCGGGCAGGCGCGACTCGTACCACTCGATGGCCGCCCGCAGCTCTTGCGCTGCGTCATCCTCGATACGCAGCGGCTTGCGCCGCCTGCTCACCGTTTACTGAGGCGCGTTTCGAGCTCCTGCCGGAGTGTGGGCCAGCCCTTTCCGGAGGCTTGTCCGGCGAGCACGCGCTGCGCGCGCCGCTCGATTTCAGTGGCCCACGCCGCCTCGACCTCGGCGGCGGACTCAAGCGGCTCGTCCAGGCTGACGAGCAGTTCGGCAGCCACACTGGCCCTTTCATTCAAGGGCAGCCGAAGAGCTTCATCGAGCAGCTTTTGAGCGAGAGCGGTCATGATGAGGAGAATAGCACCACGCAAAGGAGCCGGACGACTGCGGACTGTCTCTACACTCCCGTTATCGCCAGTCTGCGAGAAGCCGGCTCAAGCAGCCAGTAATCTGGTGAACCAGCGCAAAGAATAGCGGCGCAGAATCCTTTAAACGTCAATAAGTTGGGTTAGTCTTTAAGCCTTGCCCGGGCTTGGGCTGGCCGTCTTTCAGAAACGCTTCGAAGCCTGATTCGGGGAATCAAGGGCGGGCCGTGCCCGCCAGTTACTACGGATGAATACATGGCGGGCACGGCCCGCCCTACATCCTCGAGTTTCTACGATTCCCAATTCCCGACTCCCGGCCTCTCAGAACTCCCCCTCGCACAACACCCCCGACTTGCTCCAGGCGTCGATCTGCGCGTCGGTCTTGCCGAGTAGCTCCTGCAGCACCAAGCGGTTGTGCTCGCCCAGGCGCGGGGCGATGTAGTCGGGGTTGTGCGCCGGGTAGTCGGAGGTCTTGATCGGCATGCCGGGGATCTGGAAGGTGCCGGCATACGGGTCGTTCACGGTGCGCACGGTGCCGCGCTGCACGTGGTGCGGGTGCGTCACCGTCTGCTCCACGCTGAGCACCGGCGCGCAGGGGATGTCGTGGCGCTCCAGGGCAGCGACGGCGCTGTCGACGTCGGGAAACGTCGCCAGCCAGTTTTCGATGAGTTCGACGATGTGCTCGCGGCGCTCGCAGCGCACCTGGTCGGTGGCGTATTCCGGGTGATCGGCCAGCTCCGGCCGGCCCAGGGCCTTGGCCATGTCCTTCCAGTGATGCAGGTAGGCGATGATCACGATGCTGCCGCCGTTGGCGCGGAACACGCCGCAGGGGCTCACGTAGCTGAAATGCCGGCCGGTACGGGTGGGCTTGAACTGGCCGTTGCTGCCGCTGAACTGGTGCACGCCGGCTTCGTGGTAGTGGTAGTAGCAGTCCAGCAGGGCGATATCCAGGAACTGGCCGCGCCCGGTGCGCGCGCGGTGCAGCAGCGCCGCCGCCACCGCGAACGCCGCGTGCGCGCCGGTGCTGACGTCGCCCAGGCCGACCAGCGGAATGTACGGCGGCTGGTCCTTCTCGCCGATCATCGAGGTCACGCCCGAATAGGCCTGGGCGATGGTGTCGTAGCCCGGCTTGCTCGACAGCGGCCCGGTCTGGCCCAGGGCCGAGATCGAGCACAGGATGATGTCTTTGCGCAGCTTCTTCAGGTCCTCGTAGGCCAGGCCCATCTTGGCCATCATGCCCGGGCGGAAATTTTCCACCACCACGTCGCAGTGCGGCACCAGCTCGCGCACCAGGCCAATGCCTTCGGCGGTGCGGAAATCCACGCACAGGCTCTTCTTGTTGAGGTGCTGCTGCACCATGTACAGGCTGCGGCCGTTGCGGATGCGTGAGACCGCGCGCGCCATGTCGCCGTTCGGCGCGGATTCCACCTTGATCACGTCGGCGCCCATCTCGGCGAACAGGCGCGTGCAGGTGGGGCCAGCCAGCACGCGGCTCAGGTCGAGCACGCGGATGCCGGTCAGGAGATGTTCTTGCGGCATGTCCGCTCCCGTGGATTTATAAGATGCGAGCGACGCCTCGGCCGCTCATTGCAGGCCGGCCCGGCTGCCGTGATCCTGAAGTAAAACTCCGGGCGCCGCGCCTGGCGCGGCGCCCGGTCACACCACCACCGTTAGGGTACAGGCAGCGCGTCAGGCAGCGCGCGCCTGCGCCGGCGCCTGCTGGTCCCAGCTGCGCAGCACCGGCATCACTTCCTTGGCGAACAGTTCCATGCCGCGCATCGCCACGTCCAGCGGGCAGCCGCCGAAGCGGAACGCCGTCAGCACGCCGTACGGACCCATGACCTTGAAGCGCTCCTCGAACTTGCGCAGCATCTGGTCGGGCGTGCCCCAGACCTGCTGCTCCACGTAGGCCTTGACGATCGCGTCCTTGCCCATGCTGCGCATCGCCTCGGCCGCGGCCGCATAGGTCTTGTAGCCGGTCGAGCCGTCGAACTGCTCGCCCAGCATCTCGTAGTGGTTGAGCACCGAGATGCAGTAGTTGGCGCAGAACTGCTCGGCGTGCTCGCGGGCGCGCGCGGCGTTGGAATCGCACACGGTCATCTCGGTGAGCAGCACCGGCCGCGGCTCCTTGCCGTGGTAGCGGCGGAACGAGGCCTTGTAGCCGTCGATTTCCTGCTTCTGCACTTCCGGCGGCTTGTAGTTGAAGGCCATCATCTGCACGCCCAGCTTGGCGGCCTGCTCGGCCGAGTCCGGGCTCATCGCCACCTGGGTGACGCGGGTGTCGCGCCACTGGTTGTTCATCGGCACCGGGCGCAGCGGCGCCTTCGGCTGGCTGAAGAACTTGCCCTTGTGCTCCGGGAACCAGCCGGTTTCCAGCGCCTCGATGATCAGCGGCGCGGCCTCGTCGAAGCGCTCGCGCGACTCGTCCATCGCCACGCCCATCTGGCTGAACTCGCGGCGCGCCAGGCCGCGGCCCAGGCCCAGCAGCGCACGGCCGCCGGACAACTGGTCCAGCAGCGCCGCCTTTTCCGCGATGCGCAGCGGCTGCAGGTTCCACGGCACGATCACCGCGCCGGTGGCCAGCTTCACCCGCTTGGTCAGCGCGGCCAGGTGGGCCAGGTAGACGAAGTTGTCCGGGCACAGCGAATAGTTTTCGAAGTGGTGCTCCACCACCCAGACATGGTCGTAGCCGAGCTTGTCGGCGGCCACGCCCAGCGCCAGCTCGTCGTGGTAGATCTGCGTGTCGGATATACCGGGATATCCGTAGGCCGGCATGATTTGAACGGTTCCGACTTCCATTGCGAGCTCCTCGAGGTGTTGGGGCGGGCCGGTCATGGCCGGCCCGTCGAAATGAAACGGCGTCAAGCGTAAATTTTATAGCTCACTATAAGGTATCCCAGTCGCCGGACGGGCGCAACGCGGCCGGGCCTTGCGGAGGCGGCGGGTGAAAGGGGCCGGCCTTGCGGCCGGCCCCGTCTGCCGCTGCTGCACCCTCCCCAAACCTGCGCGTGTCGCTAGAGCGCTTCGTTGATGACCTGCAGCTGAGTGAACTCCTCCAGGCCCTCCTGGGCGAATTCGACGCCGATGCCGGACTGCTTGGCGCCGCCGAACGGGATGGTCGGGCCGATGTCCTGGTGCTTGTTGATCCACACCGTGCCCGCCTCGAGGCGCGCGGCCAGGGCCCGCGCCTTGGCCGAGTCCTTGGCCCAGACCGAGCCGCCGAGGCCATACGTGGTGGCGTTGGCGCGGCGCAGCGCGTCTTCCGGGTCGCTGAACTTGATCAGCGGCAGCACCGGGCCGAACTGCTCCTCGTCGACCAGGCGGTCGCCTTCCTTGGAATCGCGCACGATGGTCGGGCGGATGAAGAACCCCGGCGTGTCCTTGACCACGCCGCCGGCCACCACCTGGCCTTTGGCCTGCGCGTCCTCGACCAGCGCCTTGACCTTGTCGTACTGCATGCGGTTCTGCAGCGGGCCCATCTGCGAGCCTTCCTTCAGGCCGTCGCCGACCACGGTGGCGTTGGCCAGCTTGGCCAGCTCCTGGCACAGCGGCTCGTACACTTTTTCGTGCACGTACAGGCGCTTGATCGCCAGGCACACCTGGCCGGCGTTGAAGAACGCGGCCATGAAGATGCTCGGGGCGATCTTCGCCGGGTCCACATCGTCCAGCACGATGGCGGCGTCGTTGCCGCCCAGCTCCAGGGTCACCCGCTTGAGCGTGGGCGCCGAGCTGGCCAGCACTTTCTTGCCGGTGCTGGTGGAGCCGGTGAAGGTCACCTTGCGCACGTCCGGGTGGCCGGTCAGCACGCCGCCGAGGTCGTTGGCGTCGGTGACGATGTTGAGCACGCCGGGCGGCAGGATGCCGGCGATCAGCTCGCCCATCTTCAGCGTGGTCAAGGGCGTGGTCGCGGCGGGCTTGAGCACCACCGTGTTGCCGGCCAGCAGCGCGGCCGGGTACTTGAAGCAGGTTTCCGCGATCGGGAAGTTCCACGGCGTGATCGCCGCCACCACGCCCAGCGGCACGCGATGCACCTCCACGCGCCGCTTCTTGCTCTCCTCGATCAGGTGCGGCTTCAGCTCCATTTTCG